>JAISWB010000020.1 GCA_031271265.1 Desulfovibrio sp.
ATGCTGGGGCAGAGGGGGCGTTCCGGCTTGGGGCACCAGCACCGACGGCTTTCCGCTATGCGGCCAAAACGTGCTTCGTCTTGAAACATCAGTCTGATTTGTCCTGGCCTTTTCCACTCCTGTGCGATTTGAGCAAGTCGGTCCGGCAGTTTTTTTTCCACTCTTCCTGGGCCTGCACGTCAGCCTCAACATTGCGCCTGTCCGGAGCAAGCTTACGCCAGTTATGCCGGTGGAGCAGGTTGTACGCGGAAGCCAGGGCAACCTTGCCCCCGAGATGTTTCTCCATAGCCCGATGGATTTCATTGACCACCAACACCCCGCCACAGCGAGCTTTTTCAAGAAAAGGGGCAAGAAACTCTTTTTCCTCTGCCAAAGACATGTATGCGTGATTTCTGATTGTTTGTGTTTTGCCTCGCTTGGTTTCCGCCTCGCGGATATAAGCATTTCTCGCCATAGTGACCCACCGGGGACTGCGCCCCAGCGCAAGCGCTGTTTCCTGGGTGGACATTCCATTGACCAAAGGAAAAACGACTGCCTGAAGGACACGTAGCTCATTGGCATCATTTGTTTTTGCCAGTTGCTGCCGCGCTTTGGTAAGAACTTCTTTCCCTCGTGGGAGACGTGCCATAATCACCCTCCTGGTTGAGAAAAATTATAGCAAATTTTATTTGGAAATGGAATTAGTGGGATGTCAACGGGCTTTCTGAGACTATGCAGGAGGGCAGAGAGTGGGAAAACCAAAGCCCCGCAAGGCTTTTTGGACCTTACGGGGTTTTATGAGATTTCCTGGTGGTGCCGGGGGACAGGATTGAACTGCCCACACGCGGATTTTCAGTCCGCTGCTCTACCAACTGAGCTACCCCGGCACAACGTATTGCGGACTTCTAGCCGAAGTCTCCCGACTATGCAAGCTTTTTTTTGGCCGTCTCGCCCCGGCGCTTCCTGAATTCTTATTCGCTGTTGGAATTCCGCCTGTGCAAGAGGAGATAAAACATCATACCCAACCCTAACGACACTGTTATAAACCTGCTCAAATTCTGCGAAACATAGGATGACGACAACAAAGACGCCAGACATAACACTATCTTTGCTGTCTTTTTCACAAAAGCATACGTTACTTCTTCTTTCAATGCCCGCATCGCTTCGGCCGCCGAACGGTTTTTAAGTATCAAAAGATAGTGCATAATGCCGTAAGCTATGATGCAGGCAGTTATCCCGCCATAAGAAAAGATAAAAAGGAACAAATCATACCGCAATTCCTGCATCGCTTCGCCTCGTTTGTTCGGCTTGCTGATATACGCACGCATTACCCTATAAACATTGTCATGCGGGTTCGGCTGCGGCGCAAGCACGGTTGCGCCTTACCGCTCGTCGCCTGCGTCGGCAAACATCGGCCTTGCTGCCGATGTTTGCCGATTTGCGAAAAAATCAGCGTTTGCCCAACGCGTTCAGTTTCCGGCGCAACGCCTTCTTGTCCGGCGCATCGCGCTTCACTGCCTGCCTGTAACCGCGCGCGGCCTCGTCTTTCCTGCCGACGGCAAGGGCTATGTCGCCGTAATGCTCCCAGATGACGGCATCGTCGCCGCCGAGGCCGATGCAACGCTTGATGCTCGCCCAAGCATCTTCAAAGCGCCCCAGACGATACTGCACCCACGCCAGAGAGTCCACTATGTAGTCGGCCTCAGGGTTATGCTCCAAAGCGCGGGTGATCAGCGCCAGCGCCCTGTCAAGCTCCGTGTTCCTGTCGGCCAGGGTATAGCCCACATAATTCAGCGCCTGGTAATTAGCCGGGTTGACGGTCAAAATCTTTTCCATGGCGCTCAAAGCTGCTTCCTTTTTGCCGGCCTCGTCCTGGATGTTGCCCAGGGAAAAGAGCAGGTCTTCATCGTCCGGATGCCGCAGCAACGCCTCCTTGAGCACTTTTTCCGCTTCGGCGGTTTTTTTTTGCCGGGCCAGCGCGAACGCCTCTATGCCCCACAGTTCCCTGCGGTCCGGGAAAAGCGTGCTGCCCTCATGCGCGGCGGCGCGCGCGGCTTCCGCCTCGCCGGCCGCAAGGTAAATGCGCGCCTTTTGCTCCAAGGCCGCCGGGTACAGCGGGCTGTCCCGCTTGATGCGCGCAAGCGGCTGCAGACCGGCTTTCGGATTTTTTGTGCTTCCCTGCCGGATTATGGACAAAACAAGAGCCGCCTCGTCCGTTGAAGCGCCGCGACGTTCGGCCTCTTTCACCAAACTTTCCGCCTCCTTGTATGCGGCGGCATCGGCCATGCGCACCGCAACCTGCAGGAACAGGCGGGCATCGGCATCCGCCTTTGCCGGCGCGTCCATAGCCGCATCCAGTTTTTCGGCCTGAATCAGCAGACCGATAAGGCGCAACAACACCTCCCTGTTGTCCGGCATGAACTCCAACACCTTGCGGTACGCCAGCTCGGCCTCGGCGTTGTCTTTGTCGCGCTCGGCAAGATAGGCCAGTTCCATCCACGCTTCGACGAACGTCGGCTTTTTTTCCAGAAGTTCGCGCAACAGCGCCCTGGCCTCGGCAGTGCGGCCGACCGTCGAAAGTACCCCCACCCGGAACAGTTCGGCTTCCGGAGTATTGTCGCCGGCAGGCAACTCGGGAAGCAGTTCCTTTACCTTATCGTGCTTGTCGTCCTTTATGTACAGGCGTATCAGCTCTTCTCTGACTTCCCTCGCGTCCGGGTGTTTTGCGAGAAAATCTTCAAGCAGGGCCTGCGCCGCGCCCGCCCGACCGCGCGCGCTGTACACCCCCGCCGCCAGCATGGCCAGCAGGGGGTCATCGGGAAAATTACGCAACGCTTCCGCAGCGACTTTTTCCGCCTCGTCATATTCCTCGCGCGACAACAGGATAGTCACGCCGTCCTGAAAGACCGGCAACGCGGGATCCAGCGCAAGCAGCCCGCGCAGGGCGGCGAACACGACTTCCCGCGCATTGTCGTGCAATCCCTGGGAAAGAAGAAGGTAGTAATATAAATGCTGCGATTCAGGATGCAGGAAACGCGGGGGTATATAGTCGGGCCCGCCGCCTTCCGTTCTCTCGGGGACGGCAGGGGCGGCCGTATCTTCGGCAGAATCGGCGGCTGCAGCGGGATCCGGACCGGCATGCGTCGCGGCGGACAACGCGTCCGAGGCGGCAAAGACGAAAAAACAGAACAGCAGCACGGCAGCGCCGCGCAACGCCGCCTTGCCGGACGGGAACAGGGGAGGGTATTCGGGTACGGGCATTAGTGTTCTATCCAGTCACGGGAAAAATCTTTGATGTTGTTGAACAGATGATCGCGTACTTTTTGCAGCAGGCGGGCCTCGATCTGGCGCACCCGCTCGCGCGTTACGGCATAGAAATCACCGATTTCCCGCAAAGTGACCGGCTCATCCGCCAGCAAGCGCTTTTCAAGTATGTACAGTTCCTTGTCGTTCAAGCGGGGTTTCAGCGACGCAAGCCGTTCGCGCACGAGATCGGCTATTTCGGCATCGGCGAGAGTAGCTTCGATACCCGGACCCAAGGCCGGCAGATAGTCCACGCGTGAAGCCCCACCCGCATGTTCCCCGCTGACCGGCGCATCCAGCGACATGTCCGAGGCGTCCAGACGCTGCGCCATCTCAATCACCTGGTCCTCGGGCACGTTCAGGCGCTCGGCAAGGACGGCCGAATCAGGATCAAAGCCTTGCGCCGTAAGCAGTCGTCGTTCCTTGTTCAGGTTGTAGAACAGCTTGCGCTGGGTCTGGGTCGTGCCTATCTTGACCATGCGCCAGTTGTCCATAATAAATTTCAAAATGTACGCCTTGATCCAGAACGCGGCATAATAGGAAAACTTGATGCCCTTGTCGGGGTCGAATTTGCTGACGGCGCGCACCAGCCCGACATTGCCTTCCTGCACCAGGTCCAGCACGTTCTGCATCCAGCGTCGTTGAAAATCCATGGCGATGCGCACCACAAGGCGCAGATGCGAGGCGATCAGTCGAAAGGCGGCGTCCGCGTCGCCGGTATCGCGCACCCGGCGGGCGAGTTCGCTTTCTTCTTCCGGTTTGAGCAGTGGAAAGTTATTGATCTCGCGCAGGTAGGTCTGGAAGCTGTCGCGGGCCCTCTCCGGGGGCCTGTGCAGGAAAGGCGCCAAAGCATCCGTGCCGGACGCCGGCAGAGGGAGAGGTGAGGCGGGAAACACTTCATCCGGCTCGGTATAGGCATCCTCCGCAATTTCCTCCGCCAAGTCAGCGACATCGTCACCGGAAGCCTCCGCATCGGAAATACCGTCCGCGTCTTCCCGCGTAAGCAATTCAATCTCGTGCGCGTGCGGTTTCACTCCGGGCGCGGGCACTTCCGCTCCGGGCGCAACTGCGGATGCAACGGCGGTCGTTGCTTCGGGCCTCTTCCGGCCGGCCTGTATTTGCTGTGCGGACATTGAGGGACTATAGAATTTTTGCTTGACCTTTTCAATAGCGCCGCGCTCTTCGCGGAAACGGCGGAAACACGCTTAGCCCCGCAGACAGGGCTCTCCGTTTCACAAGACTTGATAAATGCGCGTGTAGACGTTGTCGAAGACCAGTTTGAAATACGGCGCGATCTCGGGATCGCCGGGTGGGCGTATCAAAAGCTGCACCATCATGGTGTTGTAAAAGACATCGTCCATGACCAGCTTGTTGCCGGCGGGTCCGGAAAAAACGTCCGGTCCGCGCATTCGTTGCCAGAAACGGCGCAGGATCGGCAGGTCGCCGCCATACCTGTTTTCCGTCCGGCGCGAGCTGAATATGAAGTGGTACGCGCCGTAACGGTTGAAGTCGAAGCGTTCGATGTTTTTGCCGTCGAACACGGTCATGGTCGAGGCATAGATGGGACCGCTTTCATCCGCAAGCACAATGCCCCTGTCCACGTTGTACTTCAGCGCCGGCGTCAGGTTGCTCATCAGCGCGCCGGGCGCGGTTTTGCTTTCAAAGTTCCATGACCCGTAGCGCGTCACCCAAAGGCCCAGGTGCAACAGGTCGAAGCCGACGACCAGATACTGGGTGCCGGATGCCTGTACGAGGGGATTGCTCCTGTTCCCGAGGTCGCGCATCAGTTGCTGCGCCCCGGACGCCGACAGGCCGGCAAAGACGTTGCCGGGCACGTCGCCTTTCAGGGCCGTGTACTTGATGATTTGCCTGGCAAAGCGCGGGTCTTCCGTGGTATAGACGGCGGCGGGCAAATACAGCGACGGGCCGCCGTGGCGCGCGCCGTCGGCGATGCAGCGCCTCCCGGCAAAATGGTGTACGGCGTAGCCCCAGTCCCACCAGTTCCAGACCATAGCGTCTTCGGGGCTGTTGAAGCGCAGAAACTTCAGCCCCTCTGCCTGCTCGCGGCTTATAATCGGTCCCTGCGAGTAATCCGGAATGTGCCGGATCAGGGGCCAGGAAAAGACCGCGGCGCACAGCAGGCAGACAGCCGTACGCACGAGGAACGGCAGCGTTTCGGCAGGCTGTTCCCGTGACGCCGTATCCTGAACAGGCGCACGCGCGCGGAACGGAAAACGGATGCGGAACGGAAAACGAACGCCGTTGCCGGTAAGGGCCGCGGCGGCAACCTCGGTCAGGCGTCCCGCCTCCAGGCACAGGGTAATCATGATGACCGGCGCGCCGAACATGGTCATGCGCGCTCCCATGCGCAGGCTCAACATGTGCAGGACGAACAGCGGCAACAGCCAGAGCATGGCGGGCACAGTCAGCACGCGCAGGGTGAACAGGCCCGCTCCGACAAGCACGGGCAGTTCAAATGGATAGACGTACAGCAGCATCTCGTGGACGTCTATGGTCTGCACCTCGATGACGGACTGCGACACCGACGGGAAGACCAGAGGTCCGTCGGCCGGTGAGAGGGGAGAAACGTCGCCGCCGCGTCGCGTGTAGGCAATGAAGGACCGGGCCATGTTCTGCAGCACGGCCGCGTCCGCGGCCCCGATGCAAAGAAGCGTCCAGAGCGCGAACAGCGCGCGTCCGTCCAGGAAAAACGCGCCGATCTTTTCCGACCACGCGCGCAACGTCGCTGCCGGCCGCTTCACAGCACTCAGCACGCCGTCCGAAGCAACTCCGGCAAAGTTTTCAGCATCGCCTTCCGTCAAATTTTTCGGCAGATCAACCTTCGCGCCGTTGCGCACGGCGCACGCCGCGGCATCGCCTTCCGTCAAATTTTCCGGCAGACCAACCTGATGAGGGGGTCCGGGGGAAATCATTTCCCCCGGCGGAGTCCGGGGCGGAGCCCCGGCGGGGTCCGGGGCGGAGCCCCGCTTGCCCGGCGTTTCCCCGGCGGCAACGCGGCTCCGCTGCGCGGCCGTCAGCGCCGTCAGCGCCGCCGCGCAAAGCGCGGCGCACAAAAAGCCGGGCAGACCGACCAGCAGGGGCAGGGCGTGGCAGAGCGCGCCGGCCAGAAGCGGCTTACGCCCGCCCGGCGGGCCTAGGGCAAGGATCGCACAGGGCAGCATGAATATGGAAAACCGTGTGAGGTACGGGAAAATGGAGTGCCATTCCTGCGTCATATAGCCGCCCAACCCGGACAGGGCAAAGAGGGCGAGCGCCGGCGCGTTGAGCAGGGTGCCGGTATCGCGATCGGGTCCGCAGCCGGTCGCCTCCGCTTCGGCCGCAAGGGACGGGAACAGGGCTTCCAGCGGGCTTTTAAGGTACGGGGCAAGTCCTATGGCGGGGACAAGGCCGAGCATGACGGCAAAGAACAGGATAACCAGGTCCGTGTCGTAAAACCCGAGCAGCGTGCGCGCACAGAACCCCGGCGTCAGGGAAGTCAGCACCCCGGCGCACAGTCCCGCCCACGGTCTTCCCAGACCCGCGCACCAGAGAAACACGCCGAGCCCCGTCAGTGCGCTCATGAAAACGGGCAGATAGAACCCCGTCAGGGCGGGGGTCAGACCGACCAGTTCGGAAATCAGGCGCACCGCCTCGGACATGGGATGGCCGGCGCCGAATTCAAAGCCCTCGGCCCCCGCGATCCAGTGGTACGCATCGTGAGTGGCGAGCAGGTATTCGTCGCCCAGGCGGAAGAGGTCGTTGTCCCAGAACGGCAGCTCCGTCAGACGCGCGCCGGCGGCAAGGGCGAGGGTCAGGCAGAGGCAGAGCAGGGCTGCCCGGCCGTTGCCGGGGGCGGGTTGCGGACCGTTTGTCACGGCGATGCAGGCGGCTCCGTTGCCGGGAGCGCCGGGGCCGGGTCGGCGGAAACAGTTTCCGCGCGGGAAAAGCAGACGCCGGACAAGGTGCGGCATGGAGGATCGGTTCACTTTTTCAGCACGGCGCAGGCAAGGTGCGGCATGGGGGGAGCGGTTCACGTTTTCAGCACGGCCTGGAGGAATCGGCGATCATCGCCGACTCTGTAGCCCATCGGGGGGGCCGCCGTCCAGCCCGTATCGCGCAGGTTCGTCGTTTTTTCAGCGGGCAGCCCCCGTGTGAACAGCAGGCATGCGCCTGCCTGCGGCGCATGTTTGTCGACGAAGGCGAGGAGCTTGTCCGCCGGCATGAAGGCGCGGCCGAGGATGAGGTCCGGGCGTGCGGGGCCGCGCAGGAAAACTTCGGCGCGCCCGTGGTACACGCGTGTGCCGGGCAGGGGGTGGGCGGCAAGGAAGGCGCGCATGAACAGGGTGCGTTTTTCGCGTGCTTCGACCAACACGTAGTCGCCTTCAGTACGCAGCATGCGCAGGGGCAGGCCCGGCAGCCCCGCGCCCGCCCCGAGGTCCGCGCAGAAAGGCGCGGGGGACAGGGGCAGCCCGGCCAGGTAGTCCGCCAGATAGAAACTGTCGACAACCAGAAAACGCAGGATGTCCATAGGATCGCGCGGTCCGGTGAGGTTCGCCGTCCGGCTCCATTTGGCCAGCAGTCCCAGATAGTCGCTCAACAGGGGATAGACATTGTCCGCGAGTATGAATCCCAGGGCTTCGACAACGGCCCTAATCGCGGAGGGCTCGGGTGCCGGTTGGACGCCCGCGGGGGGCGGCAGCATCTTCGTCATGTTCGGTCATGCTCTGCGGGTCGAAGGAGTTTATACATTCCGCCCGCCCTCAACCGGTAATCTTCGGTTCACTTCCCCGGCCCCGCGGCCGCGCCGTGCAGCGCGATTTCCGGTTTTTCGTCCATGCCGGCATAATACTCGCGCAACACTTCCAGAGCTTCCGGCCGGCTGAAGTGATCCGGAACTTCGCCGCCTTCGGACAACAGCTTGCGCAGCTTCGTCCCCGAAAGGATGACGCGGTCCTCGGCGCCGTGCGGGCAGGTGCGCAGGGAAGCCATGCCGTCGCACTTGCGGCAGTAAAAGGTCCAGTCTATCTTCAGCGGCACGGTCTGCAGGTCGCGGGCCGGGTCGCCGCTGCGGGGGATTGCGGAGAAAATGTCCTGCGCCTCGAATATCCCGTAAAAATCGCCGACCCCTGCGTGGTCGCGCCCGACGATCAGGCGGTTGATGCCGAAATTCTGACGGAACAGGGCATGCAGCAGGGCCTCGCGCGGGCCGGCATAGCGCATGTCCAAAGGATAGCCGGCCTGAATGACCCTGTCCGGCACGAAATAGGCGTCCAACAGCTTGCGTATGGCCCGGATGCGCACCCCGGCCGGGATGTCGCCGGGTTTCAGGTTGCCGATAAGGGAGTGGATGACCACTCCGTCGCAGAGTTCCCCGGCTATTTTAGCCAGGTACTCGTGGGAACGGTGCATGGGGTTGCGTAACTGCAGGGCGGCGACATCGGACCAGCCCCGTTTTTCCAGTTCGGTGCGCAGTTCCGCCGGACGCAGGTAGACGCCGGGATAGTCGGCCGGATAAGAACCCTCGGAAAGCGCCCTGACCGGACCGGCCAAGGCATACGCCTTCCGGGCCAGAACCATGCGGACGCCGGGGTGTTCCCGCGCCGCCCTGTCCATGAACCCCCCGCCGGCCGAGTCCGGCCCGGAACCCCGGAATATTTTCAGGCACTCCCGCTCCCTGTCTTCCCGGTCCAACGCGGAGATTTCGTCCACGCGCATGGTCGCAACGCTTTCGCCCCGGAAAAGCAGGGTGATTTCCTGCCCCGGCGCAAGCCCTCCCGTTTCCTGTTCGGAGGCATCCAGAACAACGGGCACAGGCCAGAAGGTGCCGTCGGCCAGGCAAAAATTTTCGCAGACGCTCTGCCGGTCCGCCCGGCTCATGAACCCGCGCAGGGGCGAAAAAGCGCCTACGGCGATCATGATAAGGTCGCCGAACACGGCGGAACCGATCTCGACTTTTGCAAGGCCGGCGGCTCTGCGCACTTCTTCCTCGCGGGCGCGGCCCTCAAGGAGACAGACGGTCAGACCTTTGCCGCCGTGCGGGGGAACTGGTGCGGACATAGATGTAACTCCACATGCTTTCCCGTTGCGGTATTACTTGGAGCACACATTTTTTGCTCCCGGTGATATAGACAACGCGCCGGCATTGCCGTAGTATGCGCGCAAAGCTTGGAACCGGCTGCCGGCGACGACCCGGGCACCTCCGCGCCGGCAGGCCGGCATCGGGGAATGTGCCCCCCGCCCGGACGTGAGTCAAGAGAAAATATTTCAAAAACAGATGTTTCGTAGCCGGGAGGACTGTATGTTCGGGTTGTTTTCTTCCGCGCGCAGAAAAAAGCTTGTCGAACAGATGCGCGCCGTTATACGTGAAAGCAAAGGTACCGTTCCTGAAGGCAAAGAAGGAGAAAATCCGGAAATATTGCTCGCAGCCATCAAAAGTACCTTGCTTCGGGAGCAGGCGGCGCGCCTCGGTATCCTGCAAAGCCTGACTATGCCTTTCTTTTATGTGGATGTCGACGTCCTGGTGCGATTCAGCAACAAACAATGCATGCAGATGCTGCAGATTGACGAACCGCCGGAAAATTACTACGGGAAAACTATTTCTGAAGTTTTTTACAATGAACCGGGTCGTGAGACGCTGTTGTCAAAATGTGTAAAAAACGGTGATACCTTTACGGAAAAAGAACTTGTTATTACGAGCCGCAAAGGCAACAAGCTGCATGTGCTCGCAACTCTCTGCCCGCTGTATGATAATAACGGACAGTGTTTCGGCGCTATGGGCCTGTACCAGAATGTAACGGAACAGCGCGCGCTGGAAGAGAACCTGAGAGAAAAAAACACCTACATCCGGGCAACGGCGGACAAGCTGGACGGCATAGCGCGCGATGTCGCGGCACAGGCGGGGGATATTCTGAAACTGGTCCGGGAAACTGCGGGTGGGGCGGCGAGTCAGGCCAGGCATCTCGGAGAAGTGGAACTCGCCGTCCGGCAGATGTACCGGTCTGTGCAATCCATAGCCGAAAGTTCCTCCAAAGGGACGGAGATATCGGGCATATCCGGCGACAGCGCGCGCGAGGGCGCGGCCAACGTGGACAAGGTGGCCGAGGACATCGGCAGGATGCAGCAGCTTGCCCGAAACCTCAAGAACGACATGGGCGAGCTGGAGGAAGAGGCTGCGGGCATCGACAGCATCATGAGCGTCATTTCCGATATCGCGGACCAGACCAACCTCCTGGCCTTGAACGCGGCCATTGAAGCTGCCCGGGCCGGCGACGCCGGCCGGGGCTTCGCAGTTGTGGCCGGGGAAGTGCGCAAACTGGCCGAAAAAACCATGAAGGCGACCAAGGATGTTTCCGCAACCATCAGCAGGATACAACAAAGCACCAGGACAAACTCCGACACCGTGGACAAAACGGTGGCTACCATCGGGCAGACCATGGAACGCACGCACAACTGCGGCGTGTCCCTGCAACAGATAGTCGAGTATGCCGGCCGGACCGCGGAACAGATCCACATGATCGCCGCGGCAGCGGAAGAACAGTCCGCGGCAGGCGAACAAATTGTCGGGGCCGTGAATCGCTCCGCCGATGTTTCCAAGGACATAGACCGGCGCATGGCCGACTGTCTGGAGAGCCTGCAACGCCTTGAAGCCCTGATAAAAAATATCGACCTCCTGTCCACGGATCTGGTGAAAAGCCTGTAGCGGGAACGGGCGGAACCCGCTGCGGATCCGGCGGGCGGCCTTGACCGGGCGGAATCCGCCGTTGTCGGCAGGCGCGCCGGTGCCCCGGAGGCGCGGGAAATGTTGCCGGAGCGGCCCTTCCCTGGTATAACGCATCGAACAACAACAAAACGCTCCGCGCCGCGCGGAGGCATGCTGTGGAACAAATCTCGGTATTTCTTGAAAACAAGGTCGGCCGGCTGGCCGAGGTCACTGCGGTACTCAAGGACTCCGGCGTCAACATCCGCGCGCTGTCCTTGGCCGATACTTCCGAGTTCGGCATCCTGCGGCTTATCACGGACACGCCGCTCGAAAGTTGCGCCGCCCTCAGGGAACGCGGGTTCACGGCCGCCCTGACCAAGGTGACGGCCGTGAAAATGCCGGACCGCCCCGGCGGATTGTGCGCGATACTTAAGCTGCTGGAAGCCGGCGGCATCAACGTGGAGTATATGTACGGGTTTCATGCCGCCCCGGCCGCCGAGGCGGTGCTGGTGTTCCGCTTCGACAAGGGCGGGCCTGCCCTGGATATCCTGCGCAGGAACAGTATTCCTTTCCTGTCCGACGCAACGGGCTGACCGGCCCGGCGGGTTCGGCGTTTTCCGGCAGGGCGGGCGGGTGATGCGCTGTTTTCCGATATTTGTGGATGTTTCCCGCAAAAATGTGCTGATCATCGGCGCGGGGGCCGTCGGCAGGCGCAAGCTGCGCGCCGTGCTGCAGGCCGCACCCTTGGGCGTGACCCTGGTCGACCCCTGCCCGGACGCCGCCGAAGCGCCGGAAGCGGCCGGGCAAGGCGTGCAATGCCGCCCGCGGGCCTTTCACCCGGACGACCTGGACGGGCAGGACATGGTCTTTGTCGCCGGCTCGGACCGGGAAGCCAACGCGGCGGCAGCCGCCCTCTGCAGGCAACACCGCATCCTGTGCAACTGCGCCGATGCCCCGGAAGAAGGGGACTTTTTCGTGCCCGCGCATTTTTACCGGCAAGGGCTGTGTCTGGCCGTCGGCACGGAGGGCCGAAGCCCGGCTCTGGCGCGCTTTTTACGCGAAGAACTGGAAGCCGTCATAGGCGCGCGCTTCGATGCCCTGCTTGCCTTGCTGGAACGCCTGCGCCCGCGCCTGCTGGAACTCGGCCTGACGCCCGAGGCCGACGCCGGCGTGTTCCGCTCCCTGGTGCGCTCGCCGCTGGCCGAACATCTGCAAAAGGGGGAGGAGCAACAGGCCGAGGCCCTGTTGCGCGGGCTGCTGCCGGCCCCGCTCCGGCCCCGCGCGGGCGATTTTTTGGACGGCTTATGCTGCAATCCGCATCCGGCTCCGCCGCCCGGCATGTCCTCTCCTTGAAGGGAGGGATTACCGTAAAGTTATGCCCGCATTTGCCCGGCATCAGGCGGCAATCTCCCTGAAGGGAAAAATATCGGACCATAAAGGGATTTTTGATGGATTACGAACGGCTGTTGTCCCTCGGCGTGATTCTGCTCTATACTCTGGGCGCCTTCGGAATTCTCATGGGAGCGCTGTCCGTGCGTCCTTCCCTGCGCAAGGCCGCCGAACGCCTGACCCTGGCCGGTTTCACCCTGCACAGCGCAGCGCTGCTGTACGCCTTTGCCGGCGTGCGGCACAACGACTTTTCGGCGGGACTGAACGTGCAGTTCCTGGCCTGGTGCGTCATCGTTCTGTATCTCGCCGCCCGCTACAAGCTGCGCTATCCCTTTCTGGGTATGACCGCAGCCCCGCTGGCCCTGCTGCTGTACATGCTCTCCATGCGCCTGGCCGGGGTAAAAAACATCCTGCCGGACCATCTTTCCGGCCTCTTCTACGGCCTGCACATCTGGGCCCTGTATCTGAGTTTCGGCCTGCTGGCCATGGCCTTCGGGGCAGGCGTGGTGTTTATTTACGCCGAAAGCAGGATAAAAAAGAAAATGGCGCCGTCCCGCTTTACCCTGGATATGCCGTCGTTGACCGGCTGCGACCGCATCAACCGGGCGGCCGTTACCGCGGGCTTTCCCCTGTTCACCCTGGGAATCACGGCGGGGTTCATCTGGGCGCCCGTTTTGCGCACCGCCGCCGAAAACCCCAAGGTATTGATTTCTCTGTTCATCTGGTTTTTGTATGCGCTGCTCTTTTACCAGCGCGCGGCCCTTGGATACAGGGGAAGAAAAACGGCGGTCATGGCCATAGCCATTTTCGCCGTTTCAGTGCTTTCGCTGCTTGCGGATCACCTGCTCTCCCATCACAGCACCGGACTCGTCAAAATTTCCTTACAGCATTTCAACTTTGAATATGCGCATCCGCAAATGGGGGGCGCAGGGGGAATCATTCTCTCTGCCGGGTCCGGGGCGGAGCACCGGCCGCCGGTGACGTACAAAATAAATGTTGAAATGCCGAGCGTCCTGCGCGCCGTCCCGACATGAACTGCGAACTGCATCTCGTAGGCCTGAATCACCGGACCGCCCCGGTGGAAGTGCGGGAGCGTTTCGCGCTCAGCGATCCCCTGCGCGAGGAACGCTTTTTCGCCGTCGTGAGCGGTTCCCTCAGCGAATATTTCTCCCTCTCGACCTGCAACAGGGTGGAACTGCTCGGCGTGGGCGGCCCGGACGCAGCCGCGCGAAGTCTTGTCCCGGCCTGGGCCGAGGCCGCCGGTGAAGACGCCGAACGCCTGCGCCCCTACCTGTACACGCATTCCGGCCGGGCGGCCGCCGGGCATCTCTTTGCCGTGGCCTCCGGCCTGGATTCCATGGTCCTCGGGGAACCGCAGATCCTCGGGCAGATCAAGGCCGCCTACCGGGCGGCCCTGAAACGCGGCGGCTGCGGGCGTATTCTCAACCGTCTGCTGCACAAGGCCTTTTCCGTCGCCAAGCGGGTCAGGACGGAAACAGGCTCCGCCGCCGGCGCCGTGTCCGTCAGTTACGCGGCCGTGGAACTGGCCAAGCGCATTTTCGAGGACATGAGCCGCATCCGGGCCATGCTCGTCGGGGCGGGGGAAACCGCCGAACTCGCGGCCGCGCACCTGATCGGCGCCGGCGTGTCCTCCGTGCTGGTGGTCAACCGCACGCGCGAACGCGCCGAACAACTCGCCGCGTCCTTCGGCGGCCGGTCCGCTTCCTTTGAAGACTTTTTCGAACGCCTTACGGAAACCGACATCGTCATCAGTTCGACGGGCGCGCAGGAGCACATACTCCGGGCCGCGGACATGCGTGAGGTCATGCGCAAACGCCGGAACAGGCCGGTGTTCATCATCGACATCGCCGTGCCCAGGGATGTGGACCCGGCCGTCAACGACCTTGACAACGTCTACCTTTACGACATCGACGACCTCAAGGAAGTTGTGGAGGCCAACATGGGCCGGCGGCTCGAGGAGGCCGAGCGGGGACGGGCCATCGTCGAGGAGGAAACGGACAATTTCCGCGTCTGGATGTGTGCTCTCGACCTTCAGCCCACCATTGTGGACATCGTGGACAGGGGCGAACGAATTGCCGGACAGGAACTGGAACGCGCGCTGAAACGCCTGGGCCCTCTGCCGGCGGGCAGCGCCGACATCCTGAGGGCCGCCTTCCTCTCTTTGGCGGGAAAACTGAACCACGAGCCGCTCATGTATCTCAGGGGCCGCTACCCCGGAAGAGGCGCGGCGGGTGACGCACACATAGCCGCAGTGCGCGGCGTCTTCAACCTTGACAAGGACTGTACGCATGGTACTGTGCGCGCGGCCCGCGGGCGGCCGGACTCGGACTGCAGCCGCGCCCGCAAAACACTTTCCCCGGCTCCAATCCGCCGGGGCGGAGCCGGCCGGCGGACGGAGCCGGATGTGGATTGAAAGAAAGAAACACGAGACGCCATGAGAACTTACAGCATAGATCAACTGGACGAAAAGGATATCGCCGCCGTCAACGCCAAGTTGCTGGATTTGAAGCTGCAGGCCGGGTTGCAGGGCGTCTACCGCCTGCCGGTTCCCGAACACATGCTCTCCCGCGTCCAGACCGAGCATCTGGAAGAATGCGGACCGTACTGCCTTGCCCTGGAAGTGGGAGGCGGCGGCATCCACATGGAACTGCTGGTGCGCGGTCTGGGGCGCATAAGCTGCGAATGCGTGGCCTTTGCCCCGGAACATCTGCGCAACTACATGATCAACTACCTTGAGGAGATGCTTACGGACCTCGGGATCACCTTTTAGCCTTTTCCGCCCATGCCCGGCGACATTCCCGACCTGCCCGCGGATTTGCGGGACCTGCCCGCGCGGGAAGCGCATTTTTGCCTCAATATTCTGCGTTTCATGGAAAACGATCTCGGTTTGCGCCTGCGCGGGAAGCGATTGCTTGTCGCCTTTTCCGGGGGCGCGGATTCCACTGCCCTGCTGCTTGTCTTGCTCTGCCTTCGCCGCAAGGCCGGTTTCACCCTGCTTGCCGCGCACCTGGACCACATGCTGCGCCCGTCCTCCGCCGCCGAGGCGGAGTATTGCCGACGCTTCTGCGCGTGTGCCGGGATTGCCTGCCGTGTCGGCCGGCGAAACGTGCGCGGCGGAGAGGACGGCGCTGGAGACTCCGGCGAGTTGGAAGAAAAAGCCGGGGTGGTCGGCGGGTCGGCAGAAAAGGCCGGGTCGGCCGGCGGGCCGGCCGCCGGGCTGGAAGAAAAGGCCAGGGCTGCCCGCTACGCTTTTTTGGCCGAAACGGCCGCGGACGGCGGCGCGGATCTCGTAGCCCTGGGGCACAACAACAATGATCTGGCCGAAGACGTCCTTATGCGTCTTATACGCGGGGCGGGCTGGCCCGGGCTTGCAGGCATGAGGGCTCTTGTCGCATTGCACGACGTCGCCGGGCAGACGGGCCGGCCGGAGCCTGCACGCTTGCGCGCCCTGCCGCGCGCAACGGCCGTCACCGCAGCCGGGACGGACCGGCCGGGGCTTGAGGGCGGGGGTGTTCCGGACGCCGGGCGTTTGCTGGTGCGGCCGTTGCTGTACACGCCGCGCGCGGACATTGAGGATTTTCTCAAGGCGTCGGGAATTGAAGCGTTGCGCGATGAGAGCAACTCCGACAGGCGCTTTTTCCGCAATCGCGTGCGCATGGACATCCTGCCTTTGCCGGCAGCCGAAAACCCGGCGTTTTTGCGCGCGATCCGGGCACTGAACATGCAGGGAGAGGCGGACAGGGAGCATTTCGCGGCCCTGACGGCGGCCGCGGCGCGGGGTGTCCTCCCGCAGGGTTCGTCAAATTCGTCAAATTCATCGGATTCACCGGATTCATCGGATTCATCGGATTCATTGGATTCATCGGATTCATCGGATCAATCCGGTTCGGATACGGACGGCGTCTTCATAGAACGCCGGCGTCTCGACGCGCTGCCCAAGGCCGTGCGTCTGCGCCTGTACAAGCATATTCTGGACGGACTCGGGCCGGGACAGGCGCGTTTTTTTTCCCTGGCCGCGCTGGATGCCCCCTTGCCGTCCGGGCGCGGTCCGTCGACGCACCGCTTTCCCGGCGGCAAAAGCGCCGTGGTCGGGCATAAGGGCATACTCTTCCGTAAGGCGGCGCGTGTTCCGGAATAATGCCGATCCCTGAATTTGGGCAATTTCACCTTGAAATTGCTCCGGAGGCCGTGCCGAAGTTACCGGCTCGGCACCCCGGCGGGTATGATGCATCGGAACCCTCTCGGCAGAACAGGTGAGAGGGGCGTCCAGCCCCGGCAAGGACAACACGCCGCGGAGATTCCGCTCAGGAGCGCCCTGCCGGACCGGAGCCGGGGGCGGCGTTGCGTTGCAGGGTCGCGCGGTAGACCTTCAGGGTTTGTTGCACGAAAGCCTCGTCGCTCAGGCTTGCCATACGTTGCCGCTGTTGTTCCTTGAGGGTTTGCCTGAAATCCGGCCGGGTCAGCACCTTGTCCAGAAGCGCGGTCAGGGCGGCGGCATCGCCGACGGGCGCGACGGCCTCGGGGCTGAGCAGGTCCGGCATGACGCCCGCGTCCGTGCCGACCAGAGGCACGCCGCAGGCCATGATTTCCAGGGCGGCGCGGGCTATGGCTTCCGAGCCTTGGGAGGCGATGACGCCGAGGTCGAGGGCGCTGATGTGGGCGGGCATGTCCGTGACCCTGCCGCTGCTGATGCGGGTCAGGTGTTCCAGGCTGCGGGCGCGCGCGGCCTGTTCCAGATCCCGCACCGACAAGCCGGCGGGGAAACCGATGAACAGAAGGCGCAGGCGTATTTGCCGGGCCTCCGCTTCAGAGGACATCTCCGTACTGTATGCGGAGTTCGCCTCCGTACGTTGTACCGAACTGCCCGTAAGCGGCCGTGAGTCACGGATTCCGGCGCCTGCGCGCGCGGACACGATGCGCTGCGCGGCATCAAGGAGTTCCGCATGGCCTTTGACCTTGTCGAAACGCCCGAGCAGGCCGACCACCATATCCTCGTCCGTGAAGCCGAAGGTGCGGCGCACGCGCCCGCGGCCTGCGGGATCAAAGGTGAAGCGGACGGTATCAACGCCTCCCGGGATGACGTACAGGCGGTCGTCGGGCACGCCGAGAACGGCGCGGCATTGCGCGGCGCTGCGGGAATTGGAGGCTGTCACGGCGTCAATCAGGCGGGTGTGGAGCAGACGGTTGACGATGCCGTCCCTGGGCGGGCGTTGGTCGCCGCGGGTGCGGATCAACGCAAAGGATGCGTATTTTTTCAGCAGCCCCCAGAGGATGAGGTTTTCGCCGCGGTGGCAGTTGACGATGTGCGGCTTGAAATCGCGTACCAAAGCGGCGATGCGGGCCGCGGCGCCTGCCAGAGCGGCCGGGTGCAGGCTGGTCAGGTTCAGGGGAACGGGGTCAAGCTTCATGTCGCGCGCGGCGGCGAAGGAGTCGGTGCCCGGCGGACAGATGACCTGCACATCGTGCCCGGCCCTGCGCAGCAGGCGCGAGAGATTGAGGCCGTACCAGGCTGCCGCGTTGAACCAGCGGACGTTGACCACTTCGATGATGCGCAGTTTCGGCATCCGGATGCCTTGCCGCAAAACAAGGCGAAAAGCAACGGCAAATCCATTGCAGTTTCGGGCTGAACAGCGTCCGGCCGGTTCGGCAACGGGTTCCGCTCCGGCAATACCGTATTCTTTGGTTTCGAGGCATGGAAAATTTCATCCGGGCAAATTTGCGGGTCGCAGGCAAATTTATGGTTGACCTCCAAGGATATCCCGTATAAGTTTCTCGTTTCCTCGGAACACACACCGGAAAGCCGCGCCTTGCGGCATGCCCGGTCCGCTCCGGTCAAAGCCCGGCGCATCCTTGCCCGCGTGAACGTCGCGCGGGCCTCGAAGCGAAACCTCCGAAACCGCTTCGCAACGCCCGTAAGGAGTACGCATGAGACGATTCGAAACGCTTCTGCTCTTTTCCCCCGAGCTGTCCTCAGAGTCCCGCAACGCGACCCTGGCCGGCTTCAAAGACATCATAGCCCGCGAAGGGGGAACGCTCACGGCCGAAGACAACTGGGGCATGCGCGACCTCGCCTACCCCGTCAAAAAACAGATGCGCGGCTGGTATACCCGCCTGGAATACCTCGTTCCCCCGACCGCTGTAGCCGAATTTGAACGCAATATACGCATCAGCGAAGATGTCTTCAAATTCCTGACCGTGAAACTGGACGACACCGGCGCTCCCGCCGGCAACGAGGAGGACGCGGCATGACGGTGTTCAGGAAAAAATTCGCTCCACGCCGCAAATTCTGCCGCTTCTGCGCGGACAAGGATTTGCCCATAGACTATAAGCGCCCGGATATCTTGCGTGATTTCGTCAACGAACGCGGCAAGATCATCGCCCGCCGCATCACCGGCGCCTGCTCCCGCCACCAGCGCAGACTAACTGTGGAGATCAAACGCGCGCGCCAGATGGCCCTTATGATCTACACCGCCGTACACGCCAGTGAAGTCAAGAAAAAAAGCGTGATTTAGGGGGCGACCATGAAAGTCATTCTGAGAAGCGATGTGGAAAACCTCGGCCGGCTCGGCGACATCGTGGACGTCAAAGCCGGCTATGGCCGCAATTACCTGCTGCCCCAGGGCCACGCCATGCCTGCCACCGCGTCCAACCTCAAAATTTTTGAGCTGGAACGCAAAAAGCTCCGGGCCAGGGCCGAAGCGTTGCGCGGTGAAGCCGCGTCCCTTGCGGAAAAAATCACCCGCGAGGGCATCCGTATAGCCATGCGCGTCGGCGACAAGGACAAGCTGTACGGTTCCGTCACCTCCGCCATGATCGCCGAAACCCTCACCGCCCGCGGCATAGAAGTGGACCGCAGACGCATCCTGCTGGACGCGCCCGTGCGCACTCTGGGCGACTACACCGTGCGCGTGCGCCTGCACGCCGAAGTGGTCGCGGAACTCGCCCTTTCCGTAGTTGCTGAAAAATCCGCAGGCGATGAAGACACAGCCAGGGCCGCTGCCGACAAAGCAGCCAAAGCCGCTGATTACGATGCAGGCAGGGCCGGTGCCGACAACGCAGCCGGGGCCGGCGACGACAACGCAGGCAGAACCGCCGATGACGACGCAGGACAAAGCCCGGCGGACGAAAACGCGGAACCCGGAGTCTGACCCCGCTTCCGTTGCCGCCGCTTCCGGGGAAGCGCGCAGAGCGGCCCTGCCCGCCGATCAGGCCGGGGCCGGAATCTCCGACCTTGTCCGCAACATCCCCCCGCACAGTATCGAGGCCGAACAGGCCGTGCTTGCGGGCGTTCTTCTGCAGCCCGATTCCCTGTTCGTCCTGGTGGACATGCTCACCGAGGACGATTTTTATCTTCCGGCTCACCGCTGCATTTTCGGCGCTTTCAGGAGCCTGTTCCAGCGCGGTGTGCCCGTGGACCTCATTTCCACAGCCGAATACCTGAAAGGCGTGACGAAACTCGAAGAGGCCGGCGGGGCCGTGTATCTCTCCGAATTGTCGGCGTCCATACACAGCGCCGCCAACGCGGAATATTACGCAATCCTTGTGCGCGACAAGGCCATGGCCCGGCAGCTCATCAACGCCTGCGCAGGGATAATCGGCGAAAGCTACGCGCCGGGCGCGGACGTGCAGGCCCTGCTGGACAGCGCGGAGCAGCGCGTCATGGCCGTTTCCGGACGCAACGCCGCCCGCAGTTGGAAAGATACGCGCGAACTCACGCGTCTGGTCTTTGATGATCTGGAAAGCCGCCGCCGCCGCGACGACCCCATCACCGGCGTGTCCACCGGCTACCGCCGCCTTGATTTCATGACTTCCGGCCTGCAACCCGCCGATCTCATCATTCTCGCCGCCCGGCCCTCCATGGGCAAAACCTCCCTTGCCCTGAACATGGCCATGCGTGTCGCCGTGCGCCTGAAAACGCCGGTGCAGATATATTCCCTGGAAATGTCGCAGCAACAACTCATGGCCCGCATGCTCTGCTCCTGGGCCAAGGTCGACGTGCAACGCATGCGCGCCGCGCGCAGCCTCACCGACGAAGACTGGATGTCTCTGCACGACGCCGGCGAAATATTTTACGACGCCCCTATCTACATCGACGATTCCGCCTCCCTGAGCACCATGCAGATGCGCGCCCGCACAAGACGGCTCAAGGCGGAAAAAAAAATCGGTCTGGTCGTCATCGACTACCTCCAGCTCATGCAGTCCAGCCGACGCACCGATTCGCGCGAACAGGAAATATCCGACATTTCGCGCAACCTCAAGGCCATGGCCAAGGAATTGAACATCCCGGTCCTTGCCCTCTCCCAGTTGAACCGCGAAGTGGACAAACGTCAGGGCGAGAAACGACGACCCGTACTCTCGGACCTGCGTGAATCCGGGGCCATCGAACAGGACGCCGACGTCATCATGTTCATCCACCGCGATGCCGCCTACGCCAAACACGACGAGCGCCCCCCCGTAGACAAGGCGGAAATCATCATCGGCAAACAGCGCAACGGCCCCGTCGGCATTGTGGAACTTATGTATGCCCCGGCCTACACCAGCTTTGAAGAAATGGAAAACATCCACGCGCCCGCCGGCATGTAGAGCATTTCGATGCCCTCTCCCGGTTGAACCGCGAAGTGGACAAAGTTGATTTTATACGCCTCCTGCGACCGGGGATCTGCCCCGGCCTCGGCAGGTCGAGCCGGGCCGGCGCGAGGTTGATTGATTCCCCCATTTGTGGACGCGCACTTTCAATGTTGAACCGCTCCAATGCGCCGGGCGCGGCACCGGCTGCGCCGGAAACGCGCGTTGCCTACATTTCCCTCGGTGCCAACCTCGGCGACCCCGCAGTCTGCCTGTCCGCCGCCCTGGACGCCCTGGACCGTCTGCCCGGCGTGCGCGTCGGCGCCGTATCCCGCTTTTTCCGAACCGAGCCGCAGGGGTTCAAGGACCAGCCCTTTTTCCTCAACGCGGCCGCCGCCCTGCATTGCGCTCCGCCGCGTGATGCCGCGAGCCTGCTCGACGACCTGCTGCGCACGGAAACCCTGCTCGGGCGTGTCCGTCGCCCGGACGCGCAACGTTTCGGTCCCAGGCTGATTGATTTGGATTTGCTGTTGTTCGGCAATCAGGTTATGAATACAGACCGGCTGATTCTGCCGCATCCGCGCATGGCGGAACGCGCCTTCGTTCTGGTCCCGCTCGCCGAGATCGCTCCGGACCTCGTCCTGCCCGGCGGGCCGGGTATCGGCGAAGCCCTGCGGCGCATCGCCTACAGCCGCGAAGGCGATGTGATCCGCCAATCCTGAAGCGCGGGCGCCCGCGTCCGGGGCAAGGAGAAACGTATGCTTAAATGGTTGCTTATCGCGCTTGCCGCCGTGGTCCTGTACAAGCTGATCACCAACGAACGCGGGCGCAAGGACAAGGACGACCGCAAACGCAGGGAACGCAAAATCGCCGCCGGCGAAATGGCCCAGGATCCTGTGTGCAACGTCTATGTGGATGTGGACTCCGCCATAACGGTGCGCGACGGCGCGAAAACCTGGCACTTCTGCAGCTACGACTGCCGGAAAAAATTTCTGGACAAGCTGGAGGCGGAAGGGCGTCCCCTGCCGCCCCGGCCCGACGACGAGGCTTGATGCCGTATGGATACCGCACCCTGCCGTCCCGGCGCGGTGATGATAACGACGACGATGCCCGATGCCGCCCGGACGCTCCTCCATGCTGCACCGGCCATATGACGACGACGATGCATGACGCCGCACAGATACTCGAAGACGGGCTCGCCGGCTGTGCCCTGGATGAAGAGCAGGCCGCAAACGCCTACGAAAGCACAGGAGAGCGGGGCAGGGCAACGCTGAAACAGTGTATTGCCCGCCTGTACCGCTTCTACGGTGAACGCGAGGCGACCCGCTCGGTCACCAGACGTTTTCGGGACGGTTTTACGGTGGAAACGCACGAGACGCCGGCGGCCTTCGCCCTCATCGTCTGTTCCGCCGCCCATCCCTGCCCGGCATCCCTGACGGCCGTGATACTCCCTGCTCTGACGGCGGGCGCGCCTGTATTCCCCTGCCTCCTGCCCGACCCGGCAAAGCCCCTCCACGCCCCGCTCGCGGCTGCCCTTGAACTGGCCGGCGTCGACCCCGCCCGCATCGTTCCGGAAGACGTCCTTCTGTCGCTCCTGAAGAAGATCGCCTACCCCCGCGCAGGCCGGATTCTCCTGCTCGGTCCCCCCGCGCCGGCCCCGCGCCTCGCCGCCTACGCCCATGCCCATGCCGTGCCCTGCCTTTCCCTAGCGCCGCCGGTCCCGCGCACAGCGCCCGCGCAGGACCCCTGTTTTCTGGAACTTGACGCCGCGCACGCGGACCTGCGCATCCTGCCGGATCTCGACCCGTCCTGGTTCCGCGCGCGCCGCATGAACATCCACGCGTCCTGAACCCAAGGCACAGCCCCGTGGACCGTCCGGAATTGCGCAACATAGGCATCATCGCCCACATAGACGCCGGCAAAACAACCTTTTCCGAGCGCATGCTCTACTATGCCGACGTCATACACCGCATGGGCGAAGTACATGAAGGCGCGGCCACCATGGACTTCATGCCCGAGGAACAGGCGCGCGGCATCACCATCGCCTCGGCCTGCATAAGTTTCCCCTGGCGCGACTGCATCGTCAACCTGGTGGATACTCCGGGGCATGTGGATTTTACCGTGGAAGTGGAACGCTGCCTGCGCGTCCTTGATGCGGCCGTCGGCATATTCTGCGCCGTGTCGGGCGTTGAGCCGCAGTCGGAAACGGTATGGAAACAGGCCGACTCCTTCGGGATCCCGCGTCTGGCCGTGGTCAACAAGATGGACCGCCCCGGCGCCTGTTTCGCCGCCGTTCTGGACGACATGCGCAGGCGGCTCGGCGCCTGCCCTCTGGCCGTGACCGTCCCCCTGGGCGAAGGAGAAGAATTCCGCGGCGTCCTTGATGTAGTGCGGCAGGAAGCGTTGCTGTTCGACGCGCGCGAACAGGGCAGAACCGTCACCCGCTTCCCCTTCGGCGAAGAGGAAGCCGCCCTTGCCGCGCCTTGGCGCGAAGCCCTGCTCGACACCCTGAGCCTTGAGGACGACCTCCTGCTGGAATGCTGCCTCTCCGGCGCGGACATCCCCCCGGAGATGCTGGACGCCGCCCTGCGCAGGGCGACCCTGGCCCGGCGCATTACCCCGGTCTTTGCCGCATCGGCCCTGCGCAACACGGGCGTGCAGCCGGTCCTCGACGCCGTATGCCGCTACCTCCCCGCGCCCCGGGATATACCCCCGCAACAGGCCGTGGATGCGGCAACGGGAGAAGAGAACCCTCTGCCCTCCGATCCCGCCGGACCTGCCTGCGCGCTGGTGTTCAAGGTAAGCATGGGCGGCGGCCGCAAAACGCTCTTCCTGCGCCTTTACTCCGGCTCTGTCCGCGAGGGCGACCGCCTGCTCAACAGCGCCGGCGGCAGGGAAGGACGCGTCATGCGCCTCTTCCGCCTGCGCGCGGACAGGCGCGAAAATCTGGAACGCGCCGAGGCCGGCGACATCGTCGCCGTCCAGGGGTTCAAGGATGCCCAAACCGGCGATACCCTGTGCAGCCCCGGCACACGCCTCATGCTCGAGCGCCTGCGCGACTGGCGGCCGGTCATTTCCCTGGCCTTTGAACCGAAAAACAGCGAAGAAGGGGAAAAGCTTGATGCGGCTCTGGAGGCGTTCCGCGCCGAAGACCCCACCCTTGTAGTGGAAACCGAAGAAAGCTCGGGCCGGCGCATCGTCTCCGGCATGGGCGAACTGCACCTGGAAATTCTGGCCGACCGCATGCGCCGCGAATGGAACGTCGCCCCCCGCGTCGGCAACCCCCAGGTGATCCGCCGCGAATGCGCCGCGACAACGGCCGAAGGCCGGGGAGAATTCGACCGTGAACTCGGCGACAAACCTCACTACGGGTACGCAGAGGTCCGGGTGTTCCCCCTCGGGCGCGGAGAAGGCGTCACAACAGCCTTTGCGCCCGATGCCTACCGGGTCGACGAATGGCGCCGCTCCCTCGTCGCCGCGGCGGAACAGGGCGCTCGTGACGCTTGCTGGTCAGGCCCCTCAGGCCTGGAAGTGACTGATACCGCCGTGCTGATCACGAGCATCCGGCGCAGGGCCGACGGCCTGTGTACCGAGGCAGGCATGCACGCCGCCGCGCAACAGGCCGCGCGCACGGCGCTGGAAAAGGCCGGAAGCCTGAGGCTCGAACCGATCATGCGCCTTGATCTCGCCGTGCCGGAAGACTTCCTCGGGGCAACGCTCGCCCTGCTCGGCGTCCGTCAGGCCAAAATAGAGGAAATGGACGACCACGCCGGACAAAAATTGATCCGCGCACTGGCCCCCATGCACGCCCTTTTCGGGTTTGCCGGCGCCCTGCGCTCGGCTACCCAGGGCCGCGCCGGATTGATCATGCAGTTCCTGCGCTTCGACGCCGCCCTGTGATTCGATTTTACGGAAACTACGGTGGTCTGTGTAACTTAACAAAATATCTATTGGAATGTAAGCGCATACCTCAGCATCTCCCAAGAATGTCAATGACTTTCTCCGGCTCTGGATGGTAAAAAAGCGAAACCGGCCACTTTTCCTTGACAGGTTCCAAAACAAAAATATATTGTTCAAAGGCAATATGCCTTTTTCGAAAGACATACAGCAGGGTTTCCGGTATACCCCGCCTTCTGTTGAAAACCAAAAACCTGCCCCGGATTTTTTCAGAAAACAATAAAGAAAAAAACGCCGAACCGTCAAATCCGGCGACAATATCGGCGGTACTTATCAATCTGACTTGTTCTCGTAAATGCAGCGTTTCCGGATAGATTACAGTATATCCGATTTTTTGTAATTCTTCTTCAATAATTTGTTCGTTGGTCACCTTGCCGTTGTTCAACAAAGACCTAGATAACCATATTTTTTCTTTAACTGTCCTATACTTCTCCCCGTTTTCCCAAAAATTAAAATATTGCAGTCCATTAATTTGTTCATCTGTTATAAACAATGGACTTATTGAACTTCCAGGTGAAGAATATATCAGATTTTTTACGGATATCGGCGCCTTTACAAGAATTAACTCATTGCGAATTCCTATTGTTTTGAAGAAGATATTATGCATATTATAAACTGTATCATTCGGGCTTATGAAAAGAATCGGATAATCCTTACATTGCCGTATGGCATATACTCTTGACAGCGATTCCCAAATGAAATGTCCGAAGTGCCCAAACAGGCAGCCGCCGTAGATGTATGTGCCTGCCAAGTGGTCAATATGTTGTTGTAACGGTGCCGGTCTGCCCCTGTGTAATAAACTGTCTTCCACAAATTGTCCGCCTGCGGTATACACACCCCCTGTAAACGCATCCATGGTTCCGTCCAGGGGAAGTATGACGGCATTTTTGAGCAGTGTCAGGGTTGAAGCGCTCATACAGGTCCGGCATGACGTAGGTATACAGCTTCCGACACGCTACGAAACGGCGGGCTCAGGCGCTTCACGTTGTCTGAGGCAGTGTTCGGCAATGCTTGCGAAGTCGTCTGCCACCAGTCTGAACACGTCGATCAACGCAGGGTCGAAATGGCTCCCGCGCCCGTCATTGAGGATCTCTTCGGCTTCCTTTGTCGTTAACGGAGGTTTGTAGGGGCGCGGCGAAATCAGCGCATCGTAGACGTCGGCTATGGCCATCAGCCGCCCTTCCAGGGGGATGTCGTTGCCGCGCAGACCCAGGGGATACCCTGAACCGTCCCACTTCTCGTGGTGCGCGGCGGCGATACTGCGCGCATAGCGCAGAAAGGCCCGTTCCGTCGTCTTTTTCGCAATTTTGTCGATAGTGCCCACCCCGATGCTCACATGCGTTTTCATTTCCTCGAATTCTTCCGGCGTCAGCTTGCCCGGCTTGTTCAGAATCGCATCGCTTATCGCAATTTTTCCTACATCATGAAGCTGCGCCGACAGGATAAACAAGTCAATATCCCATGATGACATTAAATCTTCATAAACTTTTTCCTCAAGCATCTTGTTTACCAGGAGTTCAAGATACATTTGCGTCCGGATGACATGCCCGCCTGTGCGGTTATCCTTGCATTCCACCATATCAGATACCGTGGCAAGCACGGCGTTTTGCAGTTCCTGAACCTGGGCTGTTTTGTCCTGCACCATTTGCTGCAGGTTGTCGTTGTAATTTTTCAGTTCCCTTTTCTGGGACTCGATCAGAAGATGGTTTTCGATGCGCTTGAGCAGGAGCGGCGCGGAAAACGGTTTGGTCACATAGTCGATGGCTCCCAGGCTGAGACCTTCCAGCTCGCTGCGTTCATCCGACTGCGAGGTCAGGAAAATGACCGGAATATCGGCCCGGTGCGCATCGGCCTTCAGCAGTCTGAGCGCTTCGTAACCGTCCATCTCCGGCATCAGGATATCGAGAAGGATGAGGTCCGGCGTCACATGCTGCAGGATGTCGAAAAGTTTTTTTGCCGAAGGGCACGGGTACACCTCGTAGGCGTCTTTCAGCATGGTTTTGCCCATTGTGAGATTGGCCGTGTTATCGTCGACCAGCGCGATCCTGCTCCGTCTGCTCTGCATTGTCTTTCCCTGCCTCTTCGCCGCGCGCGTAAACGCGGAGCGCGTATTCCGCGGAAGAACCCGGAGCATTCCGGGCACAACCCGGCCGACAGCGTCACGTCGCAAGATGTTCCGCGATCCGTGTGAAGTCCGCCTCGTCGACTCGCTCCCGCAACCATGCGACCTCATCCGCGCGATGCTCGTAGCTGAACCGCTCCAACTCGGCCACGGCCTTGTCCGCCCCGTCCATGTCATACGCCGCGCAGGCTTGTCGCAAGCGTTCCAGCGCGGCGGCGTCCGGTTCCTTTTTGCGCGGTTTGCGCTTTTCCGCATCGACGTCATGCAGCATTGCGCCCAACGCGGCAAGCAGCGTTTCAACGGCCTCCAGCAAGGCATCGTTCCGGGTGCCGATGAACGCCAGATCGCCGGCTTCGGCTGCGCGTTCCAGTTCTTCAGCGGTTTTTCCGGCTGTCTCGGCGCAGATGCCGAAGCTGCTGCTTTTGATGCCGTGTACGATAATCGTGTATTCGCCCAGGTTTTGCGCCGAGGGGGCGCGTATGCCTTCAAGCAGCGCAGGCGTGCCGGCGCAGTATGAGCGGAGGACCTGCAATGCCGCCTCCCCGTCCCCGCCGAAGCGCTTCAGGCATTTCTCGAAGTCGAGACCCGCCTGCCGCAACTCCGCGACCAGCCGGGCGGGGATCGCCGTTGCGCGGGATGCGGCGCTTGCATTTCCGGGGGCGCCGGGTTCCCCGACCCGCTCTCCGGAAAGCCTTGAGACATCCCCGGAACTTCCTGAAGCGTCCTCCGAAATCCCGGAGGCCTCTCCGGACAGTTCGTAGGCGTTGCCGGACATTTCAGAAGCCTCACCGGAGTCGTTCTCGGGGAGCCTGTCGCGAATCCAGTACTTCATCACCAAATCCAGCCGTGCGATATCGATGGGTTTGGAAAGAAAAGCCTGAAAACCGTTCCGCAAAAACATCTGTTCGTTCCCGGCGACGGCGTTGGCCGTCAGCGCGATGACGGGCACGCTTTGCGCGTATTCCGTGCCGATTTCCTCCCGAATGACGCGCACGGCTTCAATACCGTCCATGTCCGGCATCATGTGATCCATAAAAATCGCGTTGTAGCGCACTTTTGCTTCCCGAATCAGGGTAACCGCCTGCATGCCGCTGCCCGCGCAGTCTACTTGCACGCCGTAAGGCTTGAACATGCCCCTGGCGACATCCAGGTTGGCCGGGATGTCGTCTACGACCAGCACTCTGGCGTTCGGAAGAGGAACAATCCCCCTCCGTGCGTAGTGCTCGAATTTTTGCTCAATATACTGAAATTTTTCCAGATTTTCGACAACCTCCGCGCCGATGGGCGCATCCGACACAACCTGCTGGCGGAAACGCGCCGTAAAGGTGGAGCCTTTGCCGTATTCGCTTTCCACAGTGATCCCGCCGTCCATCATCTTCACGATATTTGCGGCGATGGCCAGGCCCAGACCCGTGCCTTCGATCCTGCGGTTACTCTTCGCGTCCACCTGCATATACTTGTCGAACAGCTTGTCCAGGTTCTCGGCGGCAATGCCGATGCCGGTATCTTCGACGGCGACGGTCAGCCACACGCTGTCGCCTTCCCTTTCGCCGGACACACGCAGTTCGATGCGGCCTTCGCGCGTGTACTTGCATGCGTTGCCGAGCAGGTTGTTGCAGAGCTGTTTGACGCGCAGGACATCGCCGATCAGCCTGCCGGGCAGGGTTTCGTCAATCTTCAGTTCGAAGCGGACGGGCTTGTCCCTGACGCCTATGAGGTTTACGGCGGCAATGTTGTTGATGAGGCTGGCGACGTCGTATTCCTCCGGGATGAGTTCGAGCTTGCCCGCCTCGATCTTGGAGATGTCGAGAATATCGTTGACAATGCCGAGCAGGGTTACGCCGGCCGTATGGACTTTTTGCAGGTTCGTCCTGTTTTCTTCCTTGTCTGCCGGCGAAAAGAGCATCATTTCCGAAAACCCGATGACCGCGTTGAGCGGCGTGCGCATTTCGTGACTCATGGTGGCTAGAAAAATACTCTTGGCCTCCGAAGCGTTTTTGGCGCTTTCCCGCAACGCGTCGAGGTGCTTGTTCTGCTTGCTGATGATGAGGAAGGGTCTGGCGATCTGGGCGGAAACAAAAAAGGCGGTTATGCAGCCGGCGACGAGAAAGCCCATGGCGGTGAACAGCAGCAGATTGCCGACGTACGCGACAGGCGTTTCCGCAATGGGCGCAGACACGCCCAGCACCCAACCCGTTCTTGAGCCGGTGAGCGCAGTGAATGCGGCGAGGCGTTCCACGCCGAACAGGGTATATCGGCCCACGCCCTTGCCGCCCCGAATCATGCGCCGGGTAAACACGGCCGAGGACACGGCCCCCGGATCCGTTTCCGCAGCCTTGATCGCGTTGTAGCGGCCGAGTACCAGAAACCTGCGCTCGTTGGCGAGTACGGTGCCGTCCCAGTCCAGAATGTACACGGTGCCGGTCTCCCATATTTTGAAAGGCGCCAGCATATCGCTGAAAAGCAGGCCGGGAATCGTCACGGACAGAACCAGTTCCGCGGGAAGCACGGGCACACAAACGTGGATGACAAGTTCTCCGCTGGGGTCGTGCCTCGTCGTGGAAATGACCGTTTCCCCGGCAAGAGCTCTCCTGAAGTACACGCTGTCTTTCAATTCTGCAGGCGCCGGAGCTTTGCCGTATGCCAGCACCGGGCCGTCGGCATCGAAAAGCGACAGGGCCGTGAAGCTGTCGTCCGCTGCAAGCAATTCCTTCATCGCCCGCAGCCGGTCTTCCTCGGGTTCGTGGGCCAGCCGTTGCGCCGCTGTGGTCGCCCTCGCCTTCAGCAGTTTGATCTCGGTGGAAACAAGGTTCTCCGCCAGATCGGCCATCACGGAGATGTCGTTTTCGATTGTTTTCGTCAGCGTGTCGTGGATGAAATAAAAGCTCATCCCCATTGCGGAGGCGGTGACGACGCTCACAACGGCGAGGATAATCAGAATGACTTTGAGGCGAATGGACACGGCGCCACCTCCCGCCTTGCCTCACGAAATACTTTCGGAAACGTTGCCGTCTTTTTTACACCCTCGACAGGCGGTTCCGCAAGCTGCATTTTGAGGGGAGAGCGTTAATCGACAGATAGGTATTGTCCACGTACAATATGATTCACCCGGAACGGCTGACCCGGCATGAGCCGTTTCGGGATTATAAAACCCTTTCCGATACCTGCCGCCACTTGGAGCAGGAATACGGGCTTGCCGTGGATCGCGGCATGGAACAGGCGAAGCGGGACAGATTGAGGGAAAAAGCCGCCGCCATTGAGGCGCAAACCGGGCAGGAATCTTTTGAAGGCTACGCCAAGCGGCACAGGGAGCATATTCTGAAAGCCCTGGAAACGGCGCGTGACTGGCAGAGCTTCCATGAAGCCTTGAAGGCGATAGGCGTAAGCATCACACCCCACGGCAACGGGCTTGCCATCAAAGACACGCACGGGAATCACGCCGTCAAGGCAAGCGCCGTTGACCGCGCACTTTCAATGAAAAAACTGGAAAGCCGTTTCGGGGAATACAGACCCTATCGAAGTTTGCGGCCTGTTCAGGAGCTTTCCCGCTATCAGGCTGTTCCACTCCATCGTTCTCCGGAGCGCGGAGAACTTTACGTCCGTTTCCGGCAGGGCATTGAGGAGCGCAAGGCCCGGCTGGAAGCCGTCAAAGAGCGGGAGGACGCGGCCCTTGCCGCTGTCCGCAGGCAATGGACGGACAAGCGCCGGGAGATTGAAAGCATGGCGATTGCGAAGAAAAACCGGCGTAATCTGTTGGCCCTGTCCCCCAAGCACGAGGCCGAAGCCATGGCCAAGGCCCGGCTTGCCCCGCAACTGGAACGGGAGGCCGTGAGGCGGGATGTGCCCTTTACTGCATGGAACGGCTTTTTGCGGCTGGAAGCGGGCAAGGGCAATGAAATCGCCCTGGCGATTTTGCGCTCCCGCAAGGAAACTGTGGAGCCGGAGCGGGAACCGGAGCCTCCGGTCAAGGACTGGTCGCGGCATGGCATGGAACAGTTTTACATTCGCGCCACCCAAGCCGAAAAAGAGCGGACCTTGCTGGAGCGGGAAGATATTTCAGCCAAGGGCAAGCGACAGCTACAGGCATTTTTGCGGATGGAGAGGATTGCGGGGGAATGGAAGGCCCAGGGCTATGACCTTGGCGCGATTGCCTGGCGCGTTGACGGCAAGGGCGTGGTGATTTTCACTCTGGCAAGCGGCGGTAGCATCCGCGACGCCGGAAAAGAGGTTTTCTATTCCGGCCATGACGATAAGGCGCGGGAAGTCGCCCGGCTGTACGCTGGCTTAAAATGGGGCCGGAATGTCGCTGTAGAGAAAGGGCGCATCCTGTTTCATCAAGCGCCGGAATTACGGCAAAAACAGGCCAAAGATCAGGGATGGAGCCGATAAGCCAGAGTGTCTACTCAATTTCGCCAATATAGTCGCGGATAATAAAAAGCAACGTTACTTTCAGCACTATTTGAAATATCCAAAATACGGTCTGGATCAGGAACTTCAAACTATTGTCACAGTCACGGGCAACAACTGCCCAAGTGCGATAAGCCAGCTAGACCTTGAAAAAACGGGAGGGAGTCTGGCCGGTGCTTTTTTTGAAAAACGCAATAAACGAGGAAATGTCTTGATACCCGCTTTCCAAAGCTACAGTGGTCACCGATTCCCCCTGGCCGAGCTTACGCATAGCCTCCAGCAGTCGTAGTTGCCCACGCCACTGAGCCGGAGGCAGCCCCGTCTCCTCAATAAAAATTCTGGTGGCTGTCCTTGCGCTGAAGCCGCATTCAGATGCCAGCCGGGAAATGGAATCCGCGTTGCTTGTATCAGCGCTCATGCGTCTGGCCAGTTTTTGTGCTCGTTCATCTTTGGGGTATGTTAACGACAGTGGCGCTACCGGCAGAATGCCCAGGTGGTCAAGTAGAACGGCCATAAGTCGGGCTCCCGGCCCGTTCTGGTCATATACGTCACCCAAAATGGCAGCCGCCTCCATAAGTTCCCGCATAAGCGCGTCCATCGTGACCACACAGCATTTCTCCCGCCTAGGAGCCAATTCTGGGGCACAGTACAGGGCCAACAGCGTGAAGGGAGTGGGGCAGTTAATCATATGCTTCACGCTGGGCAGAATCCACACCGCTTTTTGAGGCGGGGTCACCCACATTCCTTCTTCCGTGATGACCGTCACCACTCTGTCGACTGGGCAAAGCAGTTCGGCCTTTGAGTGGGCATGCCACGGCCCATCCCCTTCTCCCTTGAGGTACCCCTTGAGAACAATGGCGGGAGAACGCGAGTAATCCGGATTGACAGGCTCAAACATAAGAGCGCCTCTTTTTGTCTCTTTTACCATATTTTTACCACAATATGGCGTAAAAGACAACCGCACATGGGTATCCTGTTCATGCCTGTTAAGCCCTATGCGTTATTCCAGCAAAACGCTGTCCGGCTCCGATCCGGCCTTGGCATGTCCGGGGACGGTACTTGTCTTTTTTGCCCTATTTTTTGGCATAATACAACGAGAGAAACCGAGCGGTTCCCGTATGATGGCGATTACGAACAAAGAAACTTCAGGACAACGTACCGGAAATCGTATGCTTAAATTTTTCTTTTTTATAGGCGGCGGCTACGTCTTTGTTAATGCCTGGATACTCTGGTGGATTTGGCGCTCTCTGGAGGAAACCGGATCCCTTCGGCTGGGCATCTGCATTGGCATACTCATCCTGGCCGCTTGTTTTCCCATTTTGTATAGAAATTCCGGTACTTCCACATTTGAGATATTCTTACTTCGCACAGGAGCTTTTTGGCTGGGTATCTTTATTTATGTGTTCATCCTTGTGCTGGTCATGGAGGCATACGGTCTTGCGGTTCGCTTTGCCGGAATGAATTTCGCGGGCATGGCACGCCACATGGCCTGCCTGCTTGTGCTGATTCTTCCTTTCTTCCTGGGATGCGCGGGATGGCTGAATGCCGCCATGCCTGTTGTTAAGGAATACGATTGCATCATCAAGACTGCTGGACCGATTGCGGCGCATTACGAAAACAAGCCGCTCACTGTCGTCGCCATATCCGACATGCACCTGGGGCGGATCATCCCCGCCGACAGGTTGCGCAAAGCCGTGGAACTGGCCTTGCCGTACAGCCCCGACATGGTGCTCT
>JAISWB010000085.1 GCA_031271265.1 Desulfovibrio sp.
TGCGCAGGCTGGGCGACGTGGTGCTGCTGGACATAAACGAAAAAATCCCGTTGGGCAAAGCCCTTGACCTCAGCCAGGCGGCCGTGCTGGAAGGACACGGTTGCGGCATCATCGGGAGCGCCGATTATGCCGACACCGCCCGCTCCGACCTTGTCGTCGTCACCGCCGGGGTTCCCCGCAAACCGGGAATGAGCCGCGACGACCTGGTCAGGGTCAACGCGGACATCGTCGGGCAGGTAACAAAAAACGCCCTCAAGTATTCGCCGGACGCGGTCTTCATCATCGCGGCCAATCCCGTGGACGTCATGTGCATGGTCGCGCACCGGACGGGCATTGCCGATGCCCGCCGGGTCATCGGGCTGTCCGGCGTACTCGACACGGCGCGCCTGCGCGCGGAAACGGCCCTGACGGCGAAGGCGCCCGGACACACCGTCCAGGGACTGGTCATCGGTGAACACGGCGACGGCATGGTGCCCCTGCCGCGCTTTTCCACTGTCGGCGGACTGCCCGCCGGCCTGCTGCTGACCGGGGAGCAGGCGGAGCAGGCATGCAAAAACGTCGTCTCCGGCGGCGCAAGGATCATGGAGTACATGGGCTCGTCGGCCTACTTCGCGCCGGGGGCGGCTCTGGCCGTCATGGCCGAAGCGGTCCTCCGCGACAGGGGGGACATCCTCCCCTGTTCGGCATACCTGAACGGCGAGTACGGCATCGAAGGCATCTTCATGTGCGTGCCCGCGCGCCTGGGCGCGCGCGGCGTTCAGGAAATCATCGAACTCGACCTCACCGCCGGGGAAAAAGACGACGTGGCCCGCTCGGCCGCGGGCATCCGCGCGAAAACAACCGCAGGGATTGCGGCATAGTGAACTTGAGGGACGGGAAACGGCGGTGTATTTGGGGCGGGGTAGCGTCCGCGCCGGAATCGACAAAGCAAAACCGTTGCGTTTCCTTCAAATACGGCGCAGTTCCGCGCGTACCGCCGCCCCGTCCCCGCGCAGCAGCGCGGCGTATGACCCGGAAGACAGGGGGCCGGGGTTCACTATCTGCGTGGAGCCCAGGCGGTCTTCGCCTCTGGCTTCGTGGATGTGCCCGCACAGGCAGACCTCCGGGCGGTGTTTCTCAATAAAGTCGCGAACGGCGCGGCTGCCCGCATGCCCTCCGCTTTTCAGGCGGTCGCAGGCCGTGCCGTAAGGGGGAGTATGCGAAACAAGCACCCGGACCGGTCGTTCCGGCAACGCCGCATTTCCTGTGCCGGAGGCCCGTTCGGCGGCAAAAGCGGCTTCCGCCGCGGCCGCGGCCTCCTCAAGCCACGCGGCCAGACGTTCTTCGGGGTACTCGCTCGGCGTGTGAAAGGGCGTAACGGGGCAGGCCCCCAGCCCCAGCGCGTAAACGCCCGGAAAAATCCGCACGGCCTGAGCGTGCAGATTCCATCCCCTGTCCTTGAGCGTTTCCGTAATTTCCGCCTTGTCCATATTCCCGATCTGGGCGAAGAGTTTCGCGGCGCGGCGGGCCGCCGGCTCAAGGACGCGCAACGCTTCCGGCACGCCGCCTGCCAGCGTGAGGTCCCCGCTGATGATGATCCCCTCGGCCCTGTCAAGGTCGGGAATGCGCGGGAGCAGGGAAATGTCGTTGTGAATGTCCCCGAAAACCACATAAAAAGGCGTTTCCGCCATATCGGACTCCTTTTGCGTGGGCAATACGCAGGCCGGCACAGGGCCGAATCAATGAAGGGATATTATTCCGGCATGCCGCATTGGCGGCAGGCTGCTTTCACTGCGGTCAGCACTTTTTCCACGGTAAAGCCGAAGTAGTCGTACACGGCCGATCCCGGCGCGGATTCGCCGAAACTCACCATGCCGACGACGCTGCCGTCCAGCCCGACGAAGCGGCGCCAGAAGTCCGCCGAGGCCGCTTCCAGGGCCACGCGGCAGCGCACTCCGTGCGGCAGCACTTTTTCCCGGTAATCCCTGTCCTGCCTGTCGAACACTTCCACGGACGGCATGGAAACGACCCGCACGCGCCGGTCCTTTTTTTCCAGCGCTTCGGCGGCGGCCAGGGCCAGGGCGATTTCCGAGCCTGTGGCGATGAGGATGATTTCCGCCGCTCCCCCCTTGCTTTCTTTAAGTATGTAGGCGCCGCGCCGGATGTCGTCGATGCGGCCGCGCGGAGCGACGGGCAGGTTCTGCCGGGAGAAGACGAGGCAGGAGGGACCGTCGGCGCGTTGCAGCGCCGCTTTCCAGGCGACGGCGCATTCCACGGAATCGCAGGGACGCCAGACGTCCATGCCGGGTACGGCACGCAGCATGGAGATTTGTTCGACGGGCTGATGGCTCGGCCCGTCCTCGCCGACCATGATGGAATCGTGGGAAAGCGCCCAGATCAGGCGCAGTTTCATCTGGGCGGCGAGGCGCAGGGCGCTTTTGGCGTAATCGGCGAAGACCAGGAAGGTTCCGGCGTAGGGAATGAAGCCTCCGTGCAGGGCCAGGCCGTTCATGATGCAGCCCATGCCGAATTCGCGCACGCCGTAGAAGATGTAGCGGCCCTTGCCGTCCGCGCCGGTGACGGCTTCGGCTCCTTTCCAGCGCGTGCCCACGGACGCGCTCAGGTCGGCCGCGCCGCCGAGCAGTTCCGGCAGCAGGGGCGCGATGCGGTCCAGCACCTCGTTGGATGCGACGCGCGTGGCCTTGGATGTGCCGTTTTCCTGTTCGTCGCGCGCGTAGTCGTCCAAAACGCCGGTCCAGGCGTCCGGCAGCCTGCCTGCCGTGCGCCGTTTGAATTCCTCCGCTTCTTCGGGATAGGCCCGCGCATAGTCGGCAAAGAGCGTCGTCCAGCGTTTTTCCGCGGCTTTGCCGCGCTTGCGGGCGTCCCATGCGTTGCGGATCGCGGCCGGTATTTCAAAGGGCGGGAAACTCCAGCCCAGGCGTTTCCTGGCGGCGCCCGCCGCCTCTTCGCCCAGGGGGGCGCCGTGGCTTTGGGACGAGCCTTCTTTGCCCGGCACGCCGTAGGCGATCCTGGTACGGCAGCAGATGAGGGAAGGTTTGTTTTTTTCGCGCCTGGCCTTGCCTACGGCCCGTTTGACGGCTTCGCCGTCGTGCCCGTCGATGCCCTCGATCACCTGCCAGCCGTAAGCGCGGAAGCGCGCCGGGGTATCGTCGGTCCACCAGTTTTTGACTTCGCCGTCGATGGACACCCCGTTGTCGTCCCACAAGGTGATGAGTTTGCCGAGGCCGAGGGTCCCGGCCAGGGAGGCGGCCTCGTGGGACAGCCCTTCCATCATGCAGCCGTCGCCCAAAAAGACGTAGGTGTAATGGTTCACGATCTCCAGGTCCGGCCGGTTGAATTCGCCTGCCAGGAGCCGTTCGGCCAGCGCCATGCCCACGGCCGAGGCAAAACCCTGCCCCAGCGGCCCGGTGCTCATTTCCACGCCGGGGGTCAGCCCGTATTCGGGGTGCCCCGGCGTTTTGGAGTGCAGCCTGCGAAAATTCCTGATGTCTTCGATGCTCAGGTCGTAACCGGAAAGATGGAGCGCGGCGTACAGGAGCATGGATGCGTGGCCGTTGGACAGTACCACGCGATCCCTGTCGGGCCAGGACGGGTTTGCGGGATTATGCCTGAGATGGTCGTTCCACAGGGCTTCAGCCATGTCGGCCATGCCCATGGGCGCTCCCGGGTGCCCGGAACGCGCTTTCTCAACCGCATCCATGGCCAGGACGCGGACGGCGTCGGCCTGCTCTTTACGTGAGGGCATGCAAACTCCTTGAGTTTGGTGTTACGCGTCCTGATGCAAGGCTGCGGCGCAGGGCGCGTTCGGGACGTGTCGGCCTTCCCCGGTCTTGCGTTTTCGGGCGCGCGGTTGCGGGCTGTTTTTGGGGGCATACGGCGCGCTTCGCACGGTTACGCCTCCGGGCGCGCGGTTGCGGCGGCCCGCAGGAAGTCCTGCAAACGCGCGGCATAGGGCGGCCGGCTGAAAAAGGCCGATCCGGACACCAGCACTTCGGCGCCCGCCGCGACCAGATCCGGCGTGTTATCCGGGTCCACTCCGCCGTCAACCTCTATCACGGCCTGCCCCCTCTGCTCCCGCAGCATGGCCCGCAGCTCCCGCACTTTGCCGAGACTTGCGGGCATAAAGGCCTGTCCTCCGAATCCGGGGTGTACACTCATAACCAGCGCCGAATCAAGCAGAGGGACGACCGGTTCCAGGATCTGCACCGGGGTGTCCGGGCTTACGGCCGCGCCTGCCTTTATGCCCCTGCGGCGGATTTCCCGCAGCGTGTCGTCGAGGCGGGCGCATGCCTCGGCATGTATGACCAGCATGTCCGCGCCCGCATCGGCAAACGCCGCGACATGGCGCTCCGGCGCGACAATCATCAGGTGCACGTCGAAAAAAAGCCTGCTGCATTTGCGCAGGCGTTTGATGACGGGGGGACCGAGGGTTATGTTGGGTACAAAACAGCCGTCCATGACGTCGATGTGTACCCAGGTAAGCCCCGCGTCTTCCAGGGCATGCAGTTCGCGTTCAAGGTTGCCGAAGTCTGCGGACAGCAAAGAGGGAGCGAGGATCACGACCCGACATCCTTATGAGCGCCTGCCGGCGCGCAAGGCCGAGGCGAGTTTTTCCAATTCCGCAGCAACGTCTTGCCAAAACGCGCCCGCGCCGGACGGCGTGTCGGCGGCGTTTGGGGCCCGCAGTGCGCCGGCGGGCGCGCGTTGGTCGGAGGCAGGGTGGTCGGCCGGGGTCGCAACGCCTCCGTTCGACGTCGCCGCGCTTCGCTCCCGAAGCGCGGCGTCCGGCAGCGCGCCTTTGCCGAAGAAGGCGCCTGCGCCGGTATCCCGTTCACCTTTGCGCACGGCGGCAAAGAGCGGCAACATGCGTTCGCCGGCGCGCGCCGGGTCCGGCAGTCCGTATTCGGTCCCGGCCGGCGCGTCGGCGTTGCCCGCAATGCCCGCAAGCAGAGGGAGCAGTTGTTCCAGGCCGGGCAGCTTGAGTTGTCCGGAGCGCCTGCCCTCCGGCCGGAGGGGCGGAGGGGGGAAGGGGAAACGTAACGCATCGTCGTCGGCGTCATCCGGGTCAAAGTCGTTTTCGTCATCGTTTTCCGGGCCGGGGCTGCCGGCGGGGGGGGCGGCGGGCTGCCCGCCGGCAAGGCTTCCGACCATGTCGCCGTCGGCGAGGGCGCCGGGCACGCCCGCTGCATAGCGCACCCCGCGCGCCTGTTCCTCAGCCAGTATTTTCCGCGCGCCGCCTATGGTCAGTCCGACTTCATGCAAAAGGTAACGGATGCGTTCGAGCAGAGCGAGGTCTTCTTCGGAATACAGCCGTCTGCCGCTCTCCGTGCGCAGGGGCGCGATAAGCGGAAACTCCGACTCCCAGAAGCGCAGCACATAGGCTTTGAGGTTCAACAGCGCGGCTGCCTCGCCGATTTTGTAGGTCCTCGCCATGCGTGTTCCTTGGCGGCTCTTGCTCACGCCGCCTTCGGCGGCGCGCCGGACTTCCGTCCGGCGATTTTCCGGAGTACAAAAGAATGCGCTCCAAGTAATAGCACAGAGGACGCGCAAACAAAAGAGCGGTCTGCGGGAGCGCGCCGCTTCAATCCGTGACCTGCTCCCTCCGCAGGCTTACGGCCGCCCTGCGGAGGGGCCGCCGGGCGCGTTGCCGCTTCCCTGAAGGGGAAGTCCGCCGCAAAGGAACACGTTGCAAAGGGATGTGCCGGCGTTTCATCTGAGCTTCCTTTACGGTTTGAGACCCCCGGCCTTCAGGCCGGACAGCCCGACCCCGCCCAGGCGCAAGACGCATGGGCCTGAAGGCCCATGCTGCCGTCTTGGTTATTTTTTGGCATCCAGGTCTTTAAGGGCGTTTTTGGCTTCCTGAATACCGTGGTCCGCAGCTTTTTTGAAGTATTCCCGCGCTTTTTTCCGGTCTTTTTTGACGCCCGTGCCTTCCAGGTAGGCTTGTCCGAGTTCGAATTCCGCCGGCGGATGGCCGAAGGCCGCGGCCTGTTCGAAATTTTTGACGCCGGCCTTGACGTCTTTGGGGCCGCCTTCGCCGTTGACTTGCAGTATACCCAGGCCGTACAGGGCGTCGGGATGTTTCAGGGCGGCGGCTTTTGACCACTGTTCCCTGGCTTTGGCGAAATCCTGGGTGCCGAGTGCGCCCCGGAAATACAGGTATCCGAGGTTGAACTGGGCCAACGGATTGCCGGCGGCGGCGGATTTTTTCCACCACTGTTCGGCTTCCTTGAGGTTTTGTTTGCCGCCTTCGCCGCGCGCGGCCATGAGACCCATGCCGAAGGCGGCGTTGTCGTCGCCTTTGTCCGCCAGGGGTTTGAGGATTTGTTTGGCCTTGGCGAAATTTTTGGCATCGTAGGCGGCTGCCGCCTCCTGCAAAGGGGCGGAAACGGGGGGGGCGTCGCCGGCGATGCGCGCATCGCCGGTGCTCTGGCGGTTCTGCGCCGCGCCGGGGGCGGCCTGAGAGCGGGGGGACCGGGCCGCAGCGGCGGATGTGGGCCATGTCGCGTCCAGGACGGCCATACTGAGGAGGAAAAGAAAGATTTTCCAGGCGGTGCGCATGCTTGTCTCCATCGGGGCCGGCACTTTCGGCCGGGCGTAGAAAAGTTCTTGACTCCCGAAGCGGGCGCCTATATACATCCTTTTCCCGACAAGCGCCAGTAGCCCAGCTGGATAGAGCAACAGGCTACGAACCTGTAGGTCGGAGGTTCGAATCCTTCCTGGCGCGCCAAATATCAAAAGCCTGTAGAAATACAGGCTTTTTTACTGCACAGGGTTAAAAATCCCGGCTTGATAATCCCTACTCCGTTCAAGGTTCTCCGACCCCGCCGCTTTCTCCCTTTCGTTAGAATATTCTAGAATCCCAAGGCAGACAACATCGTCCATTCCTAACCCCACGCCCAACCCCGCCTTTTCTCGCGTTCTCCCAAGACGACTGTTGAGCGCCTTAACGGCTGTGAGCCGTCTCGGAAATTGTGCTCATCAACGCCCGCTCCGGTACGGGCAAGGGATTCATCACCACAAAGCCGGCTCTGGATATGGGCTCGGTCATTCCGCGAGGGCGCCGCTGATTTCAATGTGAATCTTCTTTGGGGAAAATTCAGCGTCCCCAAGATGCGCGAACGGTTTCAGCGGCTCCGTAACCGAGCGTAAAGCGTTTGCCGGCCATCGTGTACACAAGTGGCGACGCAAGTCCAAAACCCGGCGCAAATCGCAAAGCCCGGCGGCATCGCCTGGTTCACCGCCGACGATGATCTCCTCAATGCCCGACAAATACCGGCTGATGTCCATATATTCCAGCATAGGCTCCACAATGACCACACGATGCCGGATAGGCAAGGCGGTGAAAATCAGAAGCCGTTTGTCGGCCGCAGCCTGGTTTTCCCCCGTGCAGGCCACCGTCACATTGGCGTAGCCGCCACCCCAGTCGGCGGGCGCACATTCCTGAAAGCGATGGATTCTCTTGGTCGGGATGAAGAAACGCAGGTCCTGCCGGGTGCGGACGGCGTTCCACGCCTCGGCGCGGTACGGGTCCGCGTCTTCAAGAAAAAAGTCGGATGAGAAGCAGGTATAAACATACCCGCCGTCGAGCCGAAGTTTATGTTGTAAATAAAGTATGATTTAAGCAACGAAACGAATAAACAGGATGTGTATTACATGACAATCTCCATAAGATTTGCTGGAATAAACGACTGGAATAGAACAATTTTTACGGCGAATACCGCGAATGGGTATAAAGTATATAAGTCAGTTGAACTTATGCCGAGTGAAGATTTTGACATTTTGTCTGAATCGGAAAAAGAAAAGCTATTGCGCAGTTTGCATACTACAGATTGTTTTGACGGAGAGCCGGGACACCCTGTCGCGCGAGAAAAATTTAAGCTTGTAGTGGATTACTGATATCCGCATTGAAAAGTAAACTTTTCTCTGCGGAGGATCGTCAGCCGAAAAGCGTGGTTTTCGGCTGACTCACGCCGCTTCGCGGCGATATCAGCCTAACGGCTGCTGTTC
>JAISWB010000081.1 GCA_031271265.1 Desulfovibrio sp.
GTCAGCAGACACGCCGCGAGAGCGGGAAAAAGGCGATGCGGGAAGGAGCGTTTCATCAAAAAATTCCTTTTCTGTAAAAAAGGCCCGACAGGAAACTGTCGGGCCTTGATCAGACACTATGTAGCTTACATCTTGCCGCTGAAGTCGACGTCGGCCTTGCGGTAATTGAAATCGACATCGGGACGATTGAGGTCGATCTCGACGCGCCGGTTCAGACGACGGCCGTCTTCGGTGCCGTTGTCATACCGAGGCTGGGTTTTTCCGAATCCGTGCGTGGTGATGCTGCCGGCAGGGATACCTTTCTTGACCAGATACGCCTTCACGGACGCCGCGCGGCGTTCGGACAGGCCCTGATTGAGCTGATCGGAGCCGAGGATGCATGTATGTCCGTTAACGACGACACCGGTCCTGTGGCTGCGCAGGATGTTGGCGACTTCGTTCAGGATGGCGGCGGACTCGTTGGTTATGACCGCGGAACCGAGAGCAAACTGAATGCTGCGGAGTTCAAGGCTGCCGCCTGCGCAGAATACTTCGGTGACGAAACCGTCGGCCACGATGTCGTGGTCGATCAGGTTCTGAGCGCGCACGAAGACGCTTTCACGGGGTTTCAGGTTGGCGATGGCTTCCAGCACGGCTTCGCCCTTCGGGGAATCCGCAAGGGAGATCACGTGGAAGACCAGACCGGGGTTGGCGGAAATGGCGGCCTGGGCGGCAGCCACGGGATCCGCGCCGCGGTTGCTTTCGCCGTCGCTCACCAGGATGACCGCGCTGGGGGAAGGCAGACCGGCATACACCGACCCGGCAAGGCTCTGAATGGCGTCGCCGAGGGGGGTCAGCCGGGCAAACACTTCATAGGTGGCCCCCAGAGAGTCGAAACCTTTCTGGAATACGGCGCGGTTGTAAGTCTGCTGCGGAACAATCGTGCGGGTTCTGGAAACCGTCGAGGCTCCGAAGATGTTCACGGAACCGGTGTATCCCAGTTCGGGGATACGGTCGTTCACGCGTTTCAGGGCCGCTTTGGCCAGTTTGAATTTGTTTTCCGCCAGTTGCTTGTGGAACATCATCATCGACCCGGAATAGTCGAGGAGGAAGTCGAAGCTCTGGATCCTTGCCTGTTTGCATTCAACCGGCTGAATGGCCGCCGCGCTCGCGGCGAACGCCGTCAGCATGACGGTCACCAGGAAAAGCAAAGAAAAACGTTTCATAAAATCTCCTCCGATAAAAAGTTTTTTTCAGGTCTGCGCCGGACTCGGCGATTTCACTTGCAGAGCCGCCCAAGTCTGTCGGCAGGGAAAACACAAGACCCTCAAATGCTTGCACCAGTAGGAGCGGAGGCGTCCGCTTCCGTTCAAGCGATGTTTTCCTTGGAAGCAAGGATAGCAGATTCCAGAAGTTCGTCAAGAGTCGGATGCGCAAAAAGTACCGGTAAGGGAATATTTTTTTTCACGCCCAGCTTCAGGAGCAAGGCCGCGGCGGTGACGAGGCGGGATACTCCGCCGCCGTAGGCGGCGACCCCGCGCAAATCGTCGCCTTCCCAGAGCATGCGCACGTTGCCGCGGGTATGGCCCAGGCTTTGGGCGATGGCGTTGGAGGCCAGGGCGGCGCGTGAAACGGCGATGTCGCCCCCCTTTTTGCGCAACTCGGCCGCGGTCGGGCCCACGCGCATGGCTTCGAAACTGCCGTAGACGCAGGCGGGCACAGGCGGCGGATCGTAAGGCGCGGTGCTTTTGCCGGCGGCATGGGCGGCGGCGTAACGGGCCTGGTGGTCGGCGGCGTGGGCCAGCATGGTGCGTCCGTTGAGGTCGCCGGCGGCATAGATGTGTTCCGTGCAGCGCAGGGCCTCGTCGCAGACCGCAAAGCCGCGTTCGTTGAGGGTGATCCCGGCCGCTTCGGCGGACAGGCCCGCGCTTGCCGGACGGCGTCCGGCGGCGATCAGGGCGCGCTCGGCCCGCAGTTCTTCCCCGTCGTCGAAACGCAGCACGGCGCTGCCGTCTTGCGCACCCAGGGAAGCTATGCGCCGGCCCGTGTGGATGTTCCAGCCTTCGCGCCGGAAGTGCGCTTCCACGGCCGCGCCCGTTTCCTCATCTTCAGCCGGGAGCAGGCGGGGCATGCCTTCGACAAGGGTGACGCGGCACCCGAAGCGGTGGAAAATTTCGCCCAGTTCCAGGCCGATGGGGCCTCCGCCCACGATGATCATGCTTGCGGGAACCGTTTCCAGGCCCAAGACCCCGGCCGAAGACAGCACGTTCGCGCCGTCGGCCTTCATGGTCGGGAAAAAGGCGGGCACGGAACCGGTCGCCGCAATGCATTTGTCGAAGGTCACCTCCTGCCCGGCTCCGCCGATGCGCGCCGCCTGCGGCCCGGTAAATTGCCCTTTACCCTTGAACAGCACGACGCCCGCGTCCTCCAGGTCTTTTTGCAGGGAAGCGCGCAACCCCTTGATGAAGCGGTTTTTGCGGGACTGCAAAGCGGCGAAGTCCACCACGGGCATGGACAGGACGACTTTGAAACGCTGCTGCGCCGAGGCCGAATCCAGGGAGGCGCTGCCTCCGAGCAGGAATTTGGTGGGAATGCACCCGGTGTTCATGCAGGTGCCGCCGAGAAAGGCGGGTTCGGCAAGGGCGCATTTCGCGCCGTATCCGGCCGCGTCCAGCGCGGCGCGCGTCCCGGCGGGACCGCCGCCGAGGATCAGGATGTCGAAATGGTTGTTCACTCTGTGTTCCTCCATGATATCGGGGCACTGCCCCGAACTCTGCCGAGGCGCTGCCCCGAATCCCGCCGGGGAGAATGATTTCCCCCGGCTCCCTCATAAAAGATTGCCGCCTCGCTCTCCGTAAAAAGCGACATTACATCCGCTGTTCCAGATACCCGGCCAGCCTGTGCAGGGCTTCTTCGATGTTTTCGACGGACGCGGCGTAGCTGAAGCGCAGGCGTCCTTCGCCGCCGGGGCCGAAGTCCAAGCCGGGGGCGACGCCGACGCCTGCCGTTTCCAGAATGTCGAAAGACAGGGCGAGGCTGTCGCGGGCACGGGCTCCGAAGAGGGGTACGGCATCGGCGAGTATATAGAAAGCGCCGACGGGGTTGGAGCTTATGCCGAAGCCGAGGGCGCGCAGGCCGTCGAGGAGGACGCGCCGGCGGGCGGCGTAGGCGGCGGCCATGCGCTCGACGTCGGGGCCGGCGTATTTCAGGGCGGCGAGGCCCGCCCATTGGGCTACGCTGCCGGCGCAGATGAAAAAATTCTGCTGCAGGACGCGCAGCATGGGGACCAGATGCGGGGGGACGACCATCCAGCCCAGGCGCCAGCCGGTCATGGCCCAGCGTTTGGAGAATCCGTCCAGCACGCAGGCCTCCGGGGTAATTTCCAGGGCGGACACGGCTTTGCCTTCGTAGACGAGGCCGTGGTAGATTTCGTCGGAAACCAGGGTAGGGCCGAGGGCGGCCAGGCGGGTGATTTCCGCGCGGGAGAGCATGGTGCCGGCCGGGTTGGAGGGAGAGTTGATCAGGACGGCTTCGGTGCGGGGGCCGACGGCCGGGGCGACCAGATCGGCGCGGAGTTGGAAATCGTGTTCCTCAAGGGTGGTGATGCGGACGTTTTCCGCGCCTGCGTAGCGGATGAAGTTTTCATAGCAGGCGTAGGACGGGTCGGAGAGTATGACCTGGTCGCCGCTTCGGCAGAGGAGGGAGAAGATCATGAGCATGGCCGGGGAGGACCCGGCGGTGACGACGATGCGTTCGGGGCTGACCGCGACGTTGTATTCGCGTTGGTAGTATTCGGCGAGGCCTTCGCGCAGGGGCATGATGCCCAGACTGTGGGTGTAGCCGGTTTTTTTGTCGCGCAGGGCCTGGACAGCGGCTTCGGTGACGCATTCGGGGGTTTCGAAGTCCGGCTGGCCGAGTTCGAGGTGGAGGATGCGCCTGCCGCTGCGTTCCAGTTCCTGGGCGCGTTCCATGACGTTCATGGCCAGGAAGGGGCTGAGGGATTCACACAGTTCTCGCATCCTCGATGCCTTTGGGGCCGATGCGCTGCCCGGCACGATTCGGGGCGTACCGCGAGGCTGCGGACTCCCGATTGCGTTTCCGCGGCGGCGGTGCAACGCGGCGGTGCAAGGCAGCGTCCGGATCAGGTATTGCTGTTCAACTCGGCTCTCAGTTTGCGGGAGAGGCGGAACACGACGACCTTGCGCGGGGGCAGGATGATGGAGGCATCGGTTTGCGGGTTGCGCCCTTTCCGCGCCTTTTTGTCGTAAGCTTCGAACTTGCCCAGCCCGCTGACGAGCAGGGCGTGGTCCTTTTTGACGGCCTGCTTGCTCAGGCGCAGCAACGCTTCCACCAGTTTTTTGACTTCGTTGCGGTTCTTGTTCGTCTTCTCGTAGATGCAGTCGACGATGTCCGCCTTGGTCAATGTTTTATCGCTCATACTCTCCTCCGGAGGCTCAAAGGGCACGCGCCCTGACGGACTTTGCCAGTTGTCGCATTTCTTCGTTGTCTTTATACTTGCCGGGACGGACGGCAAGCAGCCCGTCCTCGTCGAAGCGCGGCACGATGTGCCAGTGGGAGTGGAAGACCTCCTGCCCGGCCGCGCCGAAGTTGTTGGAGATGCAGTTGAACCCGCCGCAGCCGGTTTCCCGCATCAGGGCGCCGGCTATGCGGCGCATGGCCCCCGCCAGAGGCAGGCCGAACTCCGGCGGAAAATCAAGCAAGGTGGGATAATGCCCCCTGGGAACAAGCAGCGTGTGGCCGCGCGCCAGCGGGTTGATGTCCAGAAAGGCGTACATGTCCTCGTCTTCATAGACGCAGGCCGACTCTACGGCGCCGGAAACAATTTTGCAGAAAATACAGTCTTTGTCCATGGGGCGGGCAGGCATGCAGACTCCCGTTTTTTTTGTGTGTGGCGGCATTCCGGGGACGCATTTTTTCTGTACACCATGAAACGCAAAAAAATCAAGTAGGTGTCGGCTCTTGAAAAAAATTTTGTGGAGCGTCGCTTTCCCCTCCCCGTATCCGGCGACCCAAGGATCACGGTATATTATACCTATTTTTTTACCTTTTTCAGGATGCGCCCGACGCTGTATCTTCTGCGATCAGCGCCTGCAAAGCGGCCTGGAGGCGCGGTCTGCGGCCGAGGCTCTGGAGCAGGCGGCAAGGCGGATTGACGCCGCTGCCGCAGGTGCCGACGGGCAGGGGCAGGACCGCAGGTATGAACAAGCGCGCCGCAGGCGTCATGCGCACGCGGGGGCAGGCACGCAGGGGGTGGACAGGCCCGGAGGCGCCGGGCGCCGGCGAGGCGCGGCCGGCGCGGAAGCACAGGGACCGGGTATCGGCACAGCCGCGCGCGGGGTGCCTGAAATCGCCTTTTACGGAGGGACGTTCACGGCGCTTGCCGACGACGAGTTCAGGGCGTGTCTGGACTTTGTGCGCATGCAACGAGATCTCGGACGTATATCCGCCGCGCGTTGCTCCACGCGCCCGGACACGCTGGACGAAACGCGGCTTGACGCCATGCGGGCGGCCGGAATTTCCCTTGTGGAACTCGGCGTGCAGAGTTTTCAGGACCGGGCGCTGCAGGACGCCGGGCGCGGCTACGCCGGAGCGGCTGCGCTGAACGCCTGCGCGGTCGTCAAGGAGGCGGGTTTCGCGCTCGGCATACAGCTTATGCCGGGAATGCCGGGGCTGGACACGGCCGGCGCGGAACGCGACGTGCGCCTGGCCCTGGACGCCGCCCCGGATTGCGTGCGCCTTTACCCCTGCCTGGTGCCGGAAGGCACGGAACTCGCGGACATGTGGCGCGCCGGCCGCTACACGCCGTGGGACACGGAAACGACAACGGAGTTTTTGGCCCGGGCGCTGGCTGCGTTCCGGAATGCGGGAATTCCCGTGATTCGTATCGGGGTTGCCGAAGAAGCGGGAACTGCGGGGCGCTTTCTTGCCGGCCCGCGGCACCCTGCCCTGGGCAACCGGGTACGCGCCCTTGCGCTGTACCTCTATGTGCGGGACGTGCTGGGCAGGCTTGCCCCGGACGCCGGACGCCCCGGAGCGCCGGAATACCGCCTCGGCGTGCCTGCGGCGCTGCAGGGTGAATTCTGGGGGCACGGCGGCGAACTGAAGGAGCGGTACGCAGCCTTGGGCTTGACCAAAGCGCAGGTCTGCCTGCGGGAGGAAAAAGACTTTGCCCTGTTCCGGGTTGCGGGCTGAAAAGACTTTGCCCTGCTCAGGACCGCCGGCTGATCCGGCAAAGGGGTTGTGCGGGCTCCGCCCCCCGCAAACCGGCGTTTCCCGCTATGGCCGGATTTACGCTGTCGACAAGGTGCGACAGCGGAAGGCAAAGGAAAAAACAGCTACACCGGCCGAGTCCCCGCGTGAATTCAGTAATTGACAATGCTGCGAGAAAACACGGGTACTCAGTCTGTGCCGATCAACACCTTGAATTCGCCGTAACCTTCCTTTTCCATGTCCGCATAAGGAATGAAGCGCAGAGACAGGCTGTTGATGCAATAACGAAGACCGCCCTTGTCCTGCGGGCCGTCATCAAAAACATGGCCCAGGTGAGAATCCCCGACGCGGCTTCTGACTTCGGTACGCCGCATACCGAAGCTTGTATCTTCACGCCGGACGATCACCGCGGCGTCAATGGGCCTGGTAAAGCTCGGCCAACCGCAACCGGACTCATACTTGTCGGTGGAAGAAAAGAGCGGCTCGCCGGTCACGGCGTCCACATAGATACCCCGCTCCTTGTTATGCAGGTATTTTCCGGAAAACGCCCGCTCTGTCCCGGCATTACGAGTCACATGATACACTTCGGGCGCAAGGATTTTTTGCAGTTCCGCTTCCGGCGGCCTGGAGTATCTGCCGGGGTCGACGCTGCCGTTGCGTTGTTCCGTCCGCACGTCTTTCAAGCTGTCGAAACTGATGTGGCAATAACCTCCCGGATTTTTCCTGAGATAGTCTTGATGATATTCTTCGGCCGGGTAATAGTTAGTGAGCGGCAACAATTCCACGGCCAACGGTTGGGAATATTTTTTTTGCACTTCGGCCGCGACCTCTTCAAGCACGTTTTTATCGGAGTCCTGCGTAAAATATATGCCTGTCCGGTATTGGCTCCCTACGTCATTTCCCTGTTTATTGTAGCTGAGCGGATTGATTATCATAAAAAATTGCCTGGTCAGCGTTCGTAAACTGATTGTTGTCGGATCATAGAGCACATGAACTGTTTCAGCATGTCCCGTGCGTCCTGAACAGACTTCCCGGTAGGTCGGGTTTTCAGTGTTGCCGTTGGCATACCCCACAGTAACATCATGCACTCCGGGTATGCGTGAGAAGTATTCCTCAACACCCCAAAAACACCCGCCGGCATAATAAATTTCCTTCAACGGGATCACGGCTTCAGCTCTCTTTTCCGAACTGTTTGTTGACATATTGCCGGAGCCGGTCGGATGTTCCACAGAAACTGTTCCGGCAGCCGCTGCGGTTGATGCCGATAATACAATGCAAGCTGCCGTAAAGAGGAAAAATAACGGATTCATACAACACCCTTTTGTCGATTTTCAAATAAAAACTTCGCTCGCCGACATGGTTACACGGGTCCGGCTTGTTTCAAAATGATGACGACGCGTGTGCCCTTACCCGGTTGACTGTTGACTGTGAACGACCACCCGTGCTTGTCGACAATCAGCCTGGTAATGTACAGTCCTACGCCTCTGCTGCCGCCCGCTTTGAACGTCTGCGCGGATGTATCCGGTGACGTATCCCGGCCTTGCCCGGAGCGGTCGGGAGGGTTATGCGGCGGGCGCGGGCGCCCATCGTTCGTGTATGCTGAACGGTGGAGAACAGAACTCGTCATTTCGGGATCCATACCTTCCCCGGTATCCTCAACGACGACCTCAACGGTACGACCTTTGCGGTTCAGCGAAAAAGCAACCCGGCCCGCTGCGGTATACTTGAGTGCGTTCGAAAGCACATTGATCAGCACTTGTGCAAAGCGGACGGAATCGACCTCCGCCATGACCTCCACATCAATGTCACAGGTAAACGCCAGATTTTTCCTGGCAAAACTTCCTTCATACCCAAGCGCCACATTGCGGGCAATGTCCGAAATGTTTACGAGAGCAATGTTAATATCAAAGGCATCATTCTCATACATCAGGCGATCCTCAAGCTCGTTGAGCAGCTCGGCCGTCCTGGCGATTTCCGCGTGCATGGACTCAAGCCGTGCCGTATCGGCTTTATGGATACCGTCCAGCACAGCTTCAACCTGGTTCAGCAAAATCTGCAGAGGGGTTCTGAGTTCATGAGAAAGCTCGATGATAAGGCGCTGCCTGAATTTTTCCTGATTGAGCAGAGAGGTACTCAGGGCATTGATTGCATCGGCAGTCTCGTGCATCTCCGATACATTGCTTTTGACGTCGATGCGTGTTTGCAGATGCCCTTTGGATATCTCTTTCGCAGCATCGGCAATTTCTCGTATGGGCTTGGAAAGCCGGTAAAAAAACAGCATGGAAACAGCAGCGCCGGCCAGACTGATGCACACAATGGACAACACTACGAGAAATACGCCGCTGCGCCGAAAGGCGTCGGCCTCCGGAGAGGTGATGTGATTGGTGAAGTATCCCGCCGTCAGCATACCGACCTTCGTGCCGTCGACAACAATCGGCAGGCTTACTCTTGTATACATATGGTTCGTATTTGTACAGCAACGCTCGACACCTTTCTCACTGCTGTAGATTTCTCGCTCCTGTAAATCGGTAATAGTAAAATAATCGCCGGAAAGTTTTGCTGTTGCGCCTGTTTCCGCACCATCGTAACCTTCCCACGTTTTGTACATTTTATAGTGTGTAGCGACCTGCATCACGAGCATGTGCTGCGTTTCTTCATGAATTTTATCTACGTAATATGAAAAAAAATGATCAATTATGCCGAGTCCCAAAACAATAAACACAGCTACCGTCAAGGCGTTTACAGAAATAAAATAGATAGTGAAAAGTTTCGTAAAGGGTTTGGTTTTACGCATTACACTTTACTCCCAATGTATAGCCGTAGCCGTGCACCGTCTTGATTATTGTCGGGTGCTTGGGATTATCTTCAAGTTTTTGTCGTAAATGGCGTATATGAACATCAATAATGCGGTCCACGGCATCCGGGGAATTGATACATTCCACGAGAGTATCCCGGCTCACAATCTTTCGCAAATTATTCACCAGACAAAGGAATACTTTGTATTCATTGGGAGTAAGCTTGATTTCTATACTGTTTTTGGTGAGGCCCCGCCGATCGGGATAGATGGTTATGCCGTTTTCAAGCCGGATGATGTTGTCATGCGGTTTGGCCCGTTTCAGTATGGATTTCACTCTGGCGACCAACTCGCGGGGGCTGAAGGGTTTAGTCAGATAATCGTCCGCGCCGGCGGCAAAACCGTTGATTCTGGACTGTTCGCTGCGCTTGGACGTCAGGATGATGACCGGGGTATTGTAGCGTTCGGCCACATGTTTACACAATATCTCCCCTTGTCCGTCGGGCAGCATGAGATCCAGCACAATGAGGTCTGTTTCAGCACCGACGATACTCAAGGCCGTAGTGATATCGGCAACGTGCCGCACGGTGTACCCTTCACGTTGCAGGTACTCTTTCACTATGTCCGCGATTTGCGCTTCATCTTCTACTATCAAAATGGTGTACATAGAGTATGCCTTCCGGGCATGTTGGGTACGCAAACTCCCGGCACGAACTCTGCCTGTCCGAGTTTAGCGCGGCAGCGCCGGAGGCACAACCGAAAATTGCGCCCCCGGCCGGCGGAAACGCAATGTTCCGCCCCGCGTTGCGCGGATTGAGGAGCAAAGGGAGAGCCACCTGACTTTACTCCTCAATTTGCGCTTGCGATCATTACTATGCGGCGTAGTGAATCCGCCTTGCGATAATCCTGCTGCAAGGATTTGCAGGCGAAACATTGCCGCAGTTACATTTTCTTGTCCATACCTTCATTCTTCATTGTACCATCTTGCCTCATGCCGTCTTTTTTCATACCTTTGCCGTGCCCCATGTCATCTTTCTTCATCATCCCGTCATCTTTTTTCATATTTTCGTCTTTCATCACCGTCCCGGGGCTGCGCATCGCATCGCTTTTACCCGTATCCGCGGCAAAAAGCGAAGTGAAAGACAGGGCGCAGATGACGACCGTTGCGGAGAAAACGCCAAGCAACTTACCCATACTATCCTCCTGAAAAAATGATATCGACCCTTAAGGCAACCTTGTTGCCGGGGCAGCCTCCGCGGCATTGCGAGGTCATAGGCTGTCTTGATCTCAGGTCTATAAGGAAATTGTTAAGAAATTATTGAGAACAAAATTTTTGCGAAGCTCTTTATTAACTGTTTTTTTTGAATGTTAAGCAATGCCGGCAAGGCGTCGGCGATTACCCTGTTCCAAGGCGGGCTGAAATGCCGCTCCGGTGAAAGGGCATATCCCGTTCCGTCAGGCGGCGGCGCCGCATAGAGCGAAAAACCGGGGGCGGTGGCACCGTCGCCGAGACCTTGCCTGCCGCGTACAAAGACGTAGTCATTGCAGACTTCGAAAATGCGCTGCAATATGATCGATGAACAAGCGTATTCGTTGCAACACTTGCGGGAAGAAAAGCATCCGGGGTTCGGTCCGATTGCTTCAGACAAAAATATTTTGAAGCTTATGTAGCAAATCGTTTAAGAAAATCTGCTCCTCATTGCTTAGAGTTTTTAAAATATGATCTTGTGCTTTGCGCCAATACGGGCGAGCGGCTTCCAAGGCTGCGCGCCCTACTTCCGTCAGCATTATGGCGTGAATTCTGGTGCCGGAGTTAGTATGAACGAAATCCTGCTTACACAGCAAGTTGAGATTGCGGATTAATGTAGTTCTTTCCAAGGCGACAGCAGAGGAAAGAGCTTGAAAGGAAACGGGCTCCATACGATGAATGTGATTCAGCAACGCATACTGAGTTATGCGAAGGCCCGTTCCCTCCAAAGCTTTGTCATATCCCTTTGTCAGCGCTCTTGCTGCCTTGCGAAGTGTCGTGCAGTAACAGCCCGTCGGTTGTACTTCAGAGTTAGCCATGTCAATACTCCTATGTGCATGCATACATAGCCCGCATGGTTAATTCCGTCAAGGAATCGCGGGCGGGTGTTCGCATGTTTCCGTTGCTCCTGCTGTGTCTCAAAAGGTGTACCTTTTGTCTCCATGATCAGGAAACACTGCATTGCCGGGGAATGGCTTTCCGCGGCCTTTTTCTATAGGATGCTGTATGACTCGTATATCACCGCCCAAAGCGCGTCAATTTTTTCTGAATCAGGTTTTTCCCAAACTCGTGCTTTTGCGTAGTAATACCAAAAAGCGTATAATCGTGGAATCATTTATGGCGCGCCGATGCGGCCAATATCCAAAATCACCAACTTGGAGAATAACAATTTCCAGTTCGTCGTAGCGTTTCTTGTACGCTGCTACCTGCGGCGATTTGCGGATTTTATTATCCAGGAAGGTATTAAGACCGGCCCAATCACCGTGGACATCGCCCATGACGTATATTAGTTGTGCAGAAAGCATAGTATTATTTTAGATTATCGTTTTCTATAAAGCGCAAAACACCGTCTTCCCCTTTTTCCGGAGAAAAGCGGCATTGCGCCTGAATCCTTCCTCTGTTTCGGATAAGTGTTCAGAAAGAGTTTAAAAATATCGTCATTGCTGTTCATGCTTGGCCGCGTCCCTTATCTGCGTATTCTTCTGTTTCAAATTTTTTCAATGTTTCATTTTGAGAGATTTTGTCTTCGACGTTTGTCCGACCAGCCGCAGGATTTCCTTTTGGGATTCAATTTCCTGCTGCAAGATCAATTCGAGAAATTCATCACTGTCGCCGGAGTGTGCTGCTTCAAGCGCTTCAATGTACTGTTTTCGGATCACGGGCTGGATCTGTACAGGCAAAAAGCCGTTTTGAATAAGCAGTGTATTCATGGCCAGACGCGCCGTGCGCCCGTTGCCGTCACCAAAGGGGTGGATGGCGACAAGGCACGCGTGAATTTTTGCGGCCTGCACAACAGGATGAAGATTCGCCATTTGCGGTATGGTGTCGGCGAACATCTCCTGCATTAAGCAGGGAATTTCACCCGCAGACGGGAACTTAAACGTAGAGCCGGTAACAAATACGGCATGAGTCCTGTACATCCCCACTTCGTCGGTTTCCAAACCTCCTTTCATCATGCCGTGCATGGTCAGTATATCTTTTTCAGTAATGCCATTGTTCTTGAGAAGGCTGAACATATAATCATACGCTTGTGCATGCCCTAAAGCCGCAAAAGTCTCCTTTAAGGTTTTCCCGCCGACGGTTATTCCGTCCTCCAGCAGAATCTTGGTTTCCGACTCCGTGTACGATGAGCCCTCGATGGCGTTGCTCGTCCAGGTAAGGCCCACGCGATAATACTGCCTAATCTGGACAAGCATATTGCCTTCAAATGGACGCAATGACGCTATCTGAGCCTGCAATTCGCCTATGCGTGAAATCAGTTTTTTTTCCATATGAATACCTTTACAGGTCATCGTTGAACGCATACTGTCGATATTCCTCTTCTCGACACGCGCGTAGAGCGAAGCTTGAATGTTCTTTTAAAGCAAATGTACCGGGAAGCATCTTTATATGCGTATGTGTTACGTTCTAATTCGTCGGTTGTTATCATAAAAATTACCGTTATGATATTGTTTTAACTCAGGCATAACTTCGTGGAATTATTTTTCTGCGTTTTCACAAGATTTAACAAAAATTACTACATATTCCATGTTCTCGTCCTGCACATATTTCAGGCCGTTTTTTGAAAAAATCCTTGACGCATGCGGAGTTGCATAGAACGCAGAAAGCACAAGACCTTCTGCAAGGCAGGCCGCGTGGATATCAGTGTCAACAACAACTTGCTCAAGTTTCTGCTCTAATTTATTGCCCATAAAAGGCTTAACAAAAATATGAATATATTTTCCGCTCTTGTCCTGCACATATTTCAGGCCGTTTTTTGAGAAAACCTTTGCCGCATGCGGAGTTGTATAGAATGCAGAAAGCACAAGCCCTTCTGCCAAGCAGGCATCGCGGATGTCCGTATTAACAACAACTTGTTTAATTTTTTGTCTTAATTTAATATACATTGCGAATTATCCGCAACATGAGCTTTGTTCTGAAATTCTCCAGAGTTAATAATACCTTCGTTTGTAAGCTCCTCATCTTTGAGATGCAGATTTCTCTCCGCAGTATAATCAGATATGCCGTCGCCATGCATATTCTGACGCAGGAAAACCGCCATCCCAACAGGCCGAAGGGCATTTCTTAGAGCTTCAAGGCCGACCTTTTGAATCTCCGCGGAGTCTGTGTAATCTATGCCGGGCATGCTGTCCAGACTCCCTCCGTATCTCAAAAGGCTTTCGAAACTTTTCAATGTCCTCAGCGGGCACACCAGCTTCACTAAAGCGCTGTTCCCAATTCAGCGAATGGAAAAGGCAAGCCAACGGAGCCTTCAGCGTATCTCGTTGGGGGCAAGGGGTTTGATACCTCTCCTTCAAAAAAACCTTCGTGCTGACTTCAGGTGAAATCCACAGCAAACGTCGAAGAGCCAATATTCTCTGTTTTCTCATGTCTCAAAAATGTATATATTTTTTGCTTAACAAAGTTTATGTCAAGGCAACAGGGCAACAAGCGCGCTCATTCGATGTTCCCCTTACTGTTGGGCCAACGGCGTTGGCCCAAATTAGAATTCTCAGATTCCGGCATGCGCCTTTATACGGGCTGATTGCCTTTTTTCCGGCAATTATGTCAGAGGGTTGAACAAACATCAAGCCACGGATGCCTTCTTTTTCCGCATCCTGATTTCCGGCGCGGGTGGAACATCAAGAGCAGGAGCCGGGTTATCTCCGGCCTCGCTGAACAGCGTCCCGGCCAGATCAGAGGATAAAGTCACAAGTATCGGCCTTTCACGCCGGGATGCGGCGCATGGCCGCAATGCCGCCGGGTGTCGGGACTCGTCCTGACGCATTATTATAGGTCTGCGCGCAACGCATGCGTTTGCCGCGGTACGGAGCGTAGTCCGGCTCTTCATCCAAGCTCGCGTATCTGCCCCGCACCGCCTTGACGTGATGCCGCAAAGGCACGTTCACGTCTCTGAGGCCCTGTTCGTACAAGAATACATTCAGCGCAAATATGCCTTCTCCTTCTCCTGTGCCGACATTGGCGGCATGAGCGGCCTTCTTGTTGAAAACGGGCATGACGATATTGGTAGGGAGTACTGCCTGTCACTCGCTCACGGCGATCCTCACGGGGTGTTTTATATGACCGTTCCTCCGGCGTTGCCGGTCTCCCTCCGCCGGCCCGCCGTGCAAAAATGCGGAAAACTCACAGAGTTGTCGTGCGGAGAACGTTTACGGCATTGACACAGATGCCGATAATCGGGTACCGATAGTCCCATACACCGGAAAGAATCATCACATCAAGCAGGAGAAACCGACGATGAAAAGTCTTAAAGGAACGCGCACCGAAAAAAATATCCTGGCCGCTTTTGCCGGAGAATCCCAGGCGCGCAACCGCTACACCTTTTTCGCAAGCGAGGCGAAAAAGGAAGGGTTCGTGCAGATTTCCGACATCATTACGGAAACCGCCGAACAAGAAAAGGAACACGCCAAGCGCCTATTCAAGTTCCTGGAAGGCGGCGACGTGGAAATTACGGCCGCTTTCCCGGCCGGGGTCATCGGCGACACCAGGAGCAACCTGATTGCCGCCGCAGCGGGGGAACATCACGAATATACGGAAATGTACCCGCAATTCGCCTCCATTGCCGCTGAAGAAGGGTTTGTCGAAATCGCGGCCTGCATGCGCGGCATAGCCGTAGCCGAAGCCTTCCATGAGCGCCGCTTTCTGGATTTTGCCCGCAACATTAAGGAAGGCCTCGTGTTTTCCCGGTCCGAGCCCGTCAAGTGGCGTTGCCGCAACTGCGGGTATGTGCATGAAGGCGCAAGCGCGCCGGATAAATGTCCGGCCTGCGCCCACCCGCAAGCCTATTTTGAGCTGCTCGGCATCAATTGGTGAACGACGTCCGGCCCCGGTCCGGGTGCCGCATGTCGTTTCCGCGTTCGACCTCAGGGGGCACGGCTGCGACAATGCAGCATTTTGTCCGACATCCGGACCGCCTGCGTTTTACGCCGGCGGTCCGGATGTCCGGCTCCGGGCCTAAGCTTGAAAAGTTTCCCGGGTCGGCATAGGCTTTTCCCGCACGGCTGCCCTCAGCGCCGGCACGGCGCGAAACGGAAAATCGTGATTAGAATTCCGTTATACTTTTTGTCCGATCATTTGGATTATGTTGAAATATTTTCCGGCACCCGCTTCCATCATGGCAATATCGCGCTGAGCGTAGGGGTTGGAAGATTGCAGCCAATCATCCCAAGCCTGCTTGCATGAGTTCATTTCACGCAGCACAGTGATCGCCACACAGGGTTCTTTTTCCCATAATGCCCGCCACCAGCCGCAAGAATAAAAATACCACTCCGGCGTCCAGTAAGGTTGAACTTCCTCCGGCAACTGTCCTTCGGGAAAGTCCTGTGTGAATCCGGGTACGGCAACCGCTATAAAGCCACCTTTTTTTATAAAGGGCATAAGTTTCGGCAACATGACCTCGTTACCGCCAAAATACTGATAGGAATCCACACTTATGATCATGTCGAAATACTCGTGAGCAAACGGAATCTCTTTCGTCGCATCGACCGATAAGGGAAATATCTTCGAATCAAGTCCAAGGTTTGCAAAGCGTTTGGCATTTTCGCTTGGGGAGATCCATAAATCAGCTGCAAACACTGTCATATTGTATTTTTCAGCAAGCAAGATGGAAGAAATCCCCATTCCACACCCCAGGTCGAGAACACGCATACCTGGATAAATGGGAAGAAAGTTTGCCATTTCTTCCGTAATGCGCATGGCATTTGGCCCCATCATGGTGTTTAGAATAAAATCTTTGTTATAGCTGTCTGTAAAAGATGTGCTCATAGCCAATTCTCCTTATGCACGAAATTGTTTAGAGAGATACTAAACCGTGCAGAATATCAACGCATCCCACTACTCACTTCAGAAAAAAGAAAGCGCCCTGACTCATGCCGGAGCGCTTTCAGATGTCAGCCGTTTTTAGCGGCGTTGAGGATTTTGTATATAGCTTTTGTGGACAAGAAATATTGTTCAGCCAGTTCGGCAACAGAAGAACCGGCCAAACGTCTGGTCAGAATTTCTTTGTTTCTTGTCTGGAGAGTTTTCTTAGTCTCTGTATTCGTACCCCACAAGAGTTTGTTGTCTTCTTTACGCGGGATATAAATATACTCTCCGTCTATATACTGTTGAACCGCACGCAATAAGGTATGCGGCAAGACATTGTTTGCTTTTTTATAGCCCATTATGCTCCTCCTAATTTTTATGTTAGGATTGAGCAAGGGCTATTGCCTAAAACTTATGCGGTTATGCAATAGCCCTTGCTACGCATAACGAACAGAATCCATTCGAATAAACATACAATATCCTTGTTAAAGTTATTATTTTTATAAAAGTACCCGGCCTTCTCAATAATGTCAATATTTTAACAACATAAATATGTTAATTAAAACGGTGTGTTGTCTACATCTATCCCGTACCGGATAAGTCGTCACGCTCCGGTAAGCCTGGGTAGCGGTATTGGCCGGTCACGGCGCGAAGCTCACGTAAAATTTCAAACGTCCGCCGGGGAGTCGACGCGCCGTTATGTTTTTAAGAACCTGTGACAAGCTGTGACGTCAAGCTGTGACATAGGGCTGTAGAATAGTTTCGTCTTCTTCGGCAGCGCCGTGAAAAATGCTTTTCAGCCGGCTCGCGCCCCGCGGCGGCGAACGGACGAGTTACGCCGCCCCTGCATTGCAGGCGGCAATCGACGGTAGCGTTTTTCCGAAAAACATGCCATTATCTTTCCCGTTGTGCGGGACGCGCGCCCCGTCAGGCGTGCCGGCCGTTTCTTTTCGCAACGGCAAGACATATTCGGAGGCAGTCATGTGCAAAGTTACCTTCGGCCGGATGCCGCGCCCCGGCTCCTCGTTTCCTACCCGTATCGCCGTGTGCCTTTTCCTGCTGCCTGCGCTGTCGCTCTCCGGTTGCGCAAGCAAATACGGGGAACAGACCACGCAGGTGAACTACTATCCGGACTGTTACGCCCCGATAAACGACCTGCGCTCGTCCGAATACACCACGGTAAAGAGCGCGGGGGCAGGGGCCGCGGTCGGAGCGGTCCTGGGCGCACTGGTCGGCTATGCGGCCACGGGCAAGGCTTCCGGCGCAGCGGTCGGCGCAGCGGTCGGCAGCGTAGCCGGCGGAGGAGCCGGAGCGGCATACGGATCGCACAAGAGCAGTGAGCAGGAACGCGCCTCCCTTGACGAATACAATGCCAGACTGGACGGCAATGTCCGGGAACTCAACCGGGCGGCGGCCGCGGCCAAGGTCGCCCGTCAGTGCTATGCCCGTCAGTTCACCGCCGCCGTCTCCGAATATAAGACCGGACACATCAGCAAAACCCAGTTCAACGACCGCTACCTTGAAATAACGCAGGGACTGCAGGAAGCCGCGAACATCCTCGGCGACGCGGGCAGAAACGGCGCGCAGTTCGCGGACGAATACAATCGGGCGGTGAACAGCGGACAACAGGGCACAAAGGAAGGCCAACCCGTCCGCGCCGGGCGCAAAGCGTCCGGACAGACGCGGGAGGCGGCGGTCACGCGCGGCAAAAGCGCTGCCGTGCGCACTTCAGTCGCCGCTGTTCAGGAAGAGGAACGCGCTCTGCTCCGCGAACTTGCCGAGAAACGCGCTCAAGCCAAGGATATTATGAGTTGACGGGCGGCAGTCCCGCAAAACCGGGTAAACGCCGATTGCATGGAGCGTTGCCCCAAACCACGGTGATTCCCGCAGCCGACAAAACTATAATATTGTTTTTTGCAATCGGACACCGGGAACCGGAGCGGTATGAGCGGACACGACATTCCTTCGGAGGGACGGGACACGGAACGTGCTGAAACGGTCCCCTGGTACCGGAGGACGGGATTCTGGTTCGCAGCGGGCATACTCCTCGGAGTTTCGGCCGTACTCCTGCATGCGTACGGTTTTTTCCCCGCTCTGCGGCGTGCGGAGAATCCCGTGCCGCCCGTTGCCGCCGCTCCCGCGGAAGCCGACGATGCCGCGGCGCGTCTGGAACGCCTGCGCGCCGGCAACAAAGGGCTTGAAGACGAAGTGCTGCGGCTGAAAGCCTTGCTGCGCGAAGACCCCTGCGCCCTGCCCGCACTGTTGGGGAAAGCCGCGCCGGAGAGCGCAGCCGCGGTGCCGCCGGACTCCGCTTCGACGCCGCCCGACCCTGCGGCAACGCCGTCAATCCCCGGTCCGGCCCCTGCCGGAGCAGGCAAGGACGCGCCCGCGCCGCCCGCCGTTTCCCCACCGCCCGCTGTTTCTCCGCCCGCAGCCGCGCCTCCGCCTGCCCTGCCCGCCGGGATCGCCGAACTGTTGACGGGAGCCACCGTGTTTGTCGTATCCTCACACGACGGCTCGGTGGGCTTGGGTTCGGGTTTTTTCGTCGCCCCCGGCATCGTCGCCACCAACAGGCATGTGGCCCGCTCTCCGCAGGCGCGGGTCATCGCCGGCAACAAGGCGCTGGGCGGCATGCGCCGCGCCGATGTCGTCGCCTTCAGCGCCGACGAAGACCGCGACTTTGCCCTGTTGAAGATTGACGGAGGAGGGTCGGCCGCCGCGTCCTTTCTGCGCATAGCTCGCGGCGCAGAGCGCACCGAGCGCGTGAGCGCCTGGGGATTCCCCGGCTACATAGCGGCCATTGATCCCAAGCTTTCCGCCATGGCCGAAGGCGACATAAAATCGGTCCCGGATGTGGTATACTCCGAAGGGGTGGTCAGCGTCGTGCTGGACAGGGTTCCGCCCGTGATCCTGCACACCGCCGCGCTGTCCCAGGGCAACAGCGGAGGCCCCCTGGTCAATGCCGCCGGCGTGGTCGTCGGCATCAACACCTTTATCCGTCAGGCGGATCAGTCGTACAGCCAGACCAATATAGCCCTGCCCGGCTCGGAACTGGCCGCCTTTATGCGCGCCAACGGATTCAAGCCGACCGGGCCGGAATAACGGCGATGCCGGGTTAACAACAACATGTCTTCAACCCTTATAGCAACCACCCGGCGCGGCGCCTTCAATGCCCTGCGGTTCCAGGGCATCCTGGTGACCGAGAGCTACGCGCAACTGGCCGCGCTGCTGGAAAAACGCCTTTCTCCGCGCCATGCCCGCTTTTTGGCCGAACCGGCCCACGATACGTCCGGAAGCACGACGGACTGGTATGTGCAGACGGATGCAGGCATAAAGCCGCTTGCGGAACTGCCGGAAAACGAAAAAAGCGACGCCCTGCGGGCCGTTTCCGCCGTGGCCTCGGATATCGCGAAGCTGGCGGAAACGCTGAAGGCCGGCCCGGATTCCTCCTCCGTCATCCGGGGCAACATTCTTTCCCTGGCCCTGCATTATCCCGGCGAAGAACACCTTTACCTTGCGGGCGATCAGCCCGTGCTGACCTGCTGGGGCTTTGATCCCGGCTCTCCCGACGTGCAGCCGGAAGACCTTGTACGTCTGGGCACCGCGCTTCCCGTGCCCAAGCCCGCCCCGTCCGTTCCGGCGGCAGCGCCGGCTCCGGCCGCGTCGGCGCCGGCTGCGCGCGGCATCGCGGCATTCCCCTTGTGGGGCGCATTGTTGCGGCTGCTTGCGGGCCTGGCCCTGGCGCTCGCCCTGTACTTTCTCATTGCCATGCTCGCCGGACCGTCCGGTTGCCTGCCCGCCGGGGACCGTCCGGGCGGCTGCGCTCCCGCGCCCGCGCCGCCGGCCGCGAACGGCACGGCCGGTGCGCCGGAAACGAATACGGCGCTGTTGCGCGGCCTGAGCGCCGAACAGGAAAAGGAAGAATCCCTGCGCCGTGAACTGGCGGATCTGCGTCGCCGCCTGGAGGCCAGAATTCTGGAATGTCCGCGTACCCCCCCTCCCGCGCCGGAGCCGGAAAAAAAAGAGCCGGAAAAGGAAGAAGCGGAAGTGCCTCCGCCGAATCTTGCGGATCTCATGCCCGTGACTCCCGAGCCGGAACCGCCCGCGCCGGAACCCAAGCCCGAACCAAAGCCTGAACCCAAACCCGAGCCCAAGCCGAAGGCCCCCGCGCAGAAAAAGGGAGAGGACCTGAAAATACCCGAGGACGCGCGCAAAAACAAGGACATGCGTTTTCTTGAAGGATGCTGGAATTCTGATTCCGGCCTGATGGATTCTTCCGGCGACCCGGTCATCGTGACCTATTGTTTCGACGACAAGGGCAACGGCACGCGGGCCATAAACAGGAAAAAGAAAGGTGACCGTTGTGCAGGATCGGTGCGGGCGCGCTTCGACGAGTCGGGCAAGCTGCTCATCGACGCCGACGGCGCGGCCTGCCCGCGCGGCAGCGCCTTTGTGCCGCACCGCGTCGAATGCCTGCCGGGAGCGGGCGGGGACGCGCGCTGCAACGGCAGGGAACTGGGCGGGTTCAAAAACCGCTGGAACGCCAAGTTCCGCAAAAATTGAGACGCGCTGCCGCCAAACGGGGGTGCAGGGGGAATCATTCCCCCCTGGAAAATGCTCAAATGTTCGGCCTTGCGCTTGCTCAGGCCGAGGGTCCGGGGCGGACCCCCCGGCCGCCGGAGGCATGTGAGATCAACATAATCACATGTTTGATTCGGAACCGGAACCGGAAGCATACCTCGCCGACAATGCAGGATGAGAACAATGATTGAGATGCCGCATTATATCTTTCCCGTCAGCCTGATCCCCGGAGCATGCCCGCAATTCCTGGATTTTGAGGTGGCTCTCGGGGATTCTGAACGGAAAAGCGCCCGCTTTTCCCGTGCGTTCCGCGAGGAACGCAGACCCGGAAGCAGCGGCGACGGGCGGGAAAATTTTCTGCTGCATTGTCTGGTCGAGGACGACAAGGGACGCTGGACGGACGAAGTCGACGGCACGGCCGGACCGCCGCCGGATTACGAGGTCGATTCCCTCAAATGCCTGGAGGCTTTTCTTGACCGCTGGGTTCCCCTGCCGTTTCTGCGTCTGCGGGACATGAAGGGACCGGGCGGCGAAGCCTTGTACGCCAAGGGGCCGTCCAACTGGGCCAGGGCCAGGATTGCCTTTCCGACTGCGGAAACGCGCGTCTTGCGCATAGTGCTCGTTTTCGACACCGAAGTGGAAGAGCCGCCGGAGGGGGGGGACGGGCATTTTGCCCTGTCCCGGGACGATGTGGATGCCGGCGCCGTGTTCGGGCTGGCCTGGAAGGCGCGCGACAACGCATGGTTCCTCAATGCGGCGTGGGTGGACCGCTGGCTGTTTTCCGGGCGCGAGGAATACAGGGCGGCCAAGGGCAAAAAGGCCGAGTCCTTTTTCGTAATGGAATACTTGGCGGAATACCTGACTTTTTTGGAATTTCTCCACAGGATTCTGCCGGGCGACAGGGTAAGGGTCGTCAACCCGGACCGCGACGCCCCGGTTGAGGCCGACCTTATTCTGGACATAGGCAATTCGCGGACCACGGGTATTATAGTGGAAACCGCGCCCCGGCAAAGTACCGACCTGAACAACAGCTATCTGCTGCAGATACGGGATCTGAGCGCGCCGGAAAACGTGTATGCCGAACCCTTCGCCACGCGCATCGAGTTTGTCGAGCCGTCCTTCGGCGACGAAGCGGCTTCCCGGCTTTCCGGGCGGCGCAACCCGGCCTTTGTCTGGGCCTCGGCCGTGCGCATGGGGCCGGAAGCGGCGCGCCTCTCCGCGCTCTCCCGAGGGGCGGAAGGGGCGACCGGCATGTCCGGCCCCAAACGCTACCTCTGGGATGAACGCATCTGCAAGCCGGGCTGGCGTTTCAACACCGGCGGCGCTTACGAGCCCATGGTCACCAGGGGCAGTTTCGCGCGGCAGGTGAACAACATGGGCACCCCTCTGTCCTGTCTGGACGATCCCGCCGTTGCCCGCAACCCCCTGTATCGCGGACAGGAGCGGGAAATTGCCTTTGAGTCGCACTTTACGCGCAGTTCCCTGATGATGTTTCTGCTTGCCGAAGTGATCATGCAGGCCCTGGTGACCGTCAATTCTCCTGCGCAGCGCGGGCGGCGCGGGCTTTCCGACCTGCCCAGGCGCCTGCGCCGCATCGTGTTTGCCGTGCCTTCCGGCATGCCCGTCGCCGAGCAGCGCATTTACCGCCGCTGGGTCGACTTCGCCGTACGCACGGTCTGGGAGGCTTTGGGCAGGCAGAGCGCGTCCGCGCCGCCGGAAACGCGGACGGAGCAGGGCAAGGGCGACCGGCGCCGCAGGCCGGACGCGCAATGCGGTTGGGACGAGGCCGGCTGCACGCACGCGGTGTACCTGTATAACGAAATTATCTATAAATATCACGGCGACGCCCACAATTTCTTCCGCATTTACGGACGTCCGCGTCCGGCAATCAGTCCCCGCCCGAGCCTGCGCGCGGCAGGCCTGGATATCGGCGGCGGCACCACGGATCTCAGCATCGTCACTTATTCCCTGGACAACGACGAGAGTTCGGCCTGCCGGCTGCGCCCGCACCCGGAGTTTCACGACGGCTTCAGCATCGCCGGGGACGAAATTTTGCGCGCCGTCATCACGGATGTGTTGCTTGCGGCCGTCTTCGAGGCGGCGGCGGAGCACGGAGTCGCAAACCCCCGCGGCATACTTAGCGAATGCTTCGGCCGCGACGTGCTGGACAATTCCCGCGAGAACCGCAACCTGCGCGCCCGTTTCACACGCCGGGCGGCCGTGCCCGTCGGCCTGGCCCTGCTTGAGGCCTACGAAAAATCCGATCCCCTGCGTTCCGCCCCCGTGACCTACCGATTGCGGGACTTTTTCGACCCGTCCGAAGACCGCGGCACGAGTTCCCGGCCCTTTACCCCCGCTCCGCCGCTCCCGTCCGAGCTTGTCGACTACGTGGAAAAGGCGGTACGCCGCGCCGCGCCGGGGAGCGCCTTCTCCCTGCTCGACGTGCCGGTGACCGTGTCGCCGGCCCTGATTGAAAAATCCGTGCTTTCGGTCATGCAGCGCATTCTTTCCGATCTGTGCGAAGTGATTTATCTGTACGGCTGCGATGTCCTCCTGCTGACAGGGCGCCCGAGCAGACTGCACGGGGTCATCGCCGCGGTTGTTTCCCGCCTGCCCGTGCCGGCGGACCGTATTATCCCCATGTGCGACTATCGCGTGGGCCGCTGGTATCCCTTTGTGGACCGCCTGGGCATGATCAGCGACCCAAAAAGCACGGTGGCGGCGGGAGCCATACTGCTGGCCCTGGCCGAAGGGCATCTTGAAGGCTTTTCCCTGGTTTCCGGCGGGTTCAGGCCGGTTTCCACGGCCCGCTTCATCGGGGAAACGGACACCAGCGGCAGATTGCCGCGCTCCAGGGTCTGGTTTGAAGTCGATGTGCAAAGCGGTAAAGAGCAGGAACTTGAACGGGAAGTGAAGTTCACCGGCCCCCTGTCCGTCGGGTTTCGCCAGCTCGCCGTCGAGCGTTGGCCCACCACGCGTTTTTACGTCGTTGATTTCGCAAGCGAAGAAGACCGCATGCGCGCCGCCGGAAAACTGCCCTATACCCTTACCCTGCGCTTCCTGCAGCGCGGCGCGGAGGAAGGAACGGTCGCGGACGGCGTGGACGAGGGCGAGCTTTCCATACTGTCCGTAGCGGACAACGCGGGCAATCCGGTGCGCGGGGGAGGCAGGGCGGTGGAAGTACGCCTGCAGACCCTGCCCCTGGATGAAGGATACTGGCTGGATACGGGAGTTTTGATGCCGGTCTGAGGGCACGGATGCGGGTTGCCTGCCGGATACTGAAGTTTTGATGCCGCTTTGAGGCCGGCAGGCTCGGACGGCAACGGCCGGCACATCGCCCTTTCCAGAGCTTTTACTGATAAATGTGTAAAGGTACGGCAACGTATGCTTCATGGGAACGCTTTCAGAGAAGACTCGGCATTGATTCACTTGATGTCGTTAAAAATTATCCGACGGCGGCACGATTTAGGGAACCGGTCGGCACATAAAGACGACAAGGGACTGAAACAAAGATGGACAACGAAGACATACGGCTTGCGGAACACTGCGCGCGGCTGGACCGCGCCTGCGGCGCGGCGCGGGATTGGCTCGGGCGCAACCGTTCCCTGGTCGGGCGCGACCTTGAAGGGCAAGAAAAGGAACTGCGCCGGGCCGGGCGTTTTTTCCGTTCCTGCGCCGTTGCCGCCGAACGCCGCATGTGCGTGGGCGTCTTCGGCCCGAGCCAGGCCGGCAAATCCTACCTGGTGTCCGGGCTGGCCGGCGCGACCGCCGGCCGGCTCAGGGTCAGGGTCGGTGACGCGGTCCACGATTTTTTAAGCGACATCAACCCGGCCGGCGGCAAAGAATCCACCGGGCTCGTCACCCGCTTCACCCCGGCCGGACCTCCGTCCGATATGCAGACAAGCATACAGGCGGATATGCCGCGGGGCAGGCAGACAGGCATACAGGCCGGCATGCCTTTGGGGGCCGTGCGTATCCGCCTGCTCTCGTTTACGGACATCGTCAAAATTCTTGCCGACACCTATTTTTCCGATGCCGAACACTTTGAAGCCCCCGACCGCGATGCGGCCTTCGCCGTCCTCGACTCTCTTGAACAACAGAGAAAACCCGCCGCCGTGGACGGCATAAACGCGGATGACGTTGAAGAACTCCACGAATTCATTGTCAGGCATTTTCGCGGCAAACCCAGGGTCCAGCAGGTACTGGACGGACATTTCCGGGATCGGGCCGTTTCCCTGGCCCCGGTGCTCGACGATGCCGGCCGGGCCGAGCTTTTCGGCCTTATCTGGGGCGGCATGGAATCGTTTACCGGGCTGTTGCGTGAACTCTCCGCGGCCTTGCGTTCACTGGACTTCGCCGCCGAGGCGTTTTGCGGGGCGGAAGCCCTGATCCCGCGCGCAAAAAGCATTATCGACACGGCAACACTGGGCGACCTGCGCCCGGACGGCGACGACCTGCTCGCGCTGACCGGCCCGTCCGGCAAAACAGCCTTGCTGCCCAGGGTCTACGCCGCGGCCCTGACCGCCGAGCTGATCATGCCCATGGAAGCCGGCGCCGCGGACTTTTTCGCGCACACCGACCTGCTGGATTTCCCCGGCTACCGCTCACGGAAGATGTTTACCGACCTGGCCGAGGAAACGAAGGATCCGGCCCGACTTGCGGAATGCTTTCTGCGCGGCAAGGTATCCTACCTGTTCGAGCGCTACTGCGCGGAACGCGAACTGACGGCCCTGCTGCTGTGCATAGGCGGCGGCGTGCAGGAAGTGCAGGGACTGGGAGGAGCGGTGAACGACTGGATAGCCGGCGCCTGCGGGGCCACGCCCGAAGCACGCGCCGGCCGGGAAAAAAGCCTCTTCTTCATCCTGACCAAGGGCGATCTGGAATTCGAAGACAAGGCCGGCGCAGGCGACCCCTCCGGCCGCTGGGATACGCGCATGTTCGCCTCCACGGAAATATTCGGCTCTTACGGCTGGCTGAAAACATGGGACGACAAAGGGCCTTTCGACAATTTCTTCCTCATGCGCAACCCCACCGTCAAATCCCATCTCTATACCCACGACGGGCAAGGGCGCGAAACCGGGCTCAGGGAAGACACGGCGGCGTACGTGGGCAGGATTGAAGCGGATTTTCTGCACAGCAGGGCCGTCAGCGAGCATTTTCGGTTCAAGGCGGAAAGTTGGCGCTCCTTCATCAGTCCCGATGACGGCGGATTGTCCCTGATCAGGGAACGGCTGGCCCCCGTCTGCCGGCCGGGATTGAAGCGGGAGCAGATACGCGCCTTGCTGAACGGACAGTTGACGCAGCTCCGGGACCGCCTGCGCCCCTACCTGCGCACGGACGACAAGGAAGAGGAGCGCAGGGAAAAATCCGTCCTGGGGCGGGAACTGGCCAGGATACTCCTGCGCCTCGGCCGCAACGGACGTTTCGGCACGTTCGTGCGCCTGTTCACCATACGTGACCAGGATATTTACGACCTGTACTTCAAGGTCAGGTTGAGCCTGCGGGAAGCCCCCACCGGCAATGTGCCCGACGCGGATGAAGCCGATCTGGACGACAAGCTGGCGGAACTTTTCGGCGAAACCGACCTGCCCCGGACCCCCCGGCCGGAGAAAAACGCTCCGCCCGCGCAGGACGAAGCCGGCCTGCTTGTCGAACACATTGAAAAATATCACTTCGCCGAATTGCGGGAAGCGGCCGACGACCCGGTACTCCAGCAATTTTTCGGCATTTCGGGCGAACTCTTTTCCGCCCTTGTGCACGAAACGGCAAAAGGTTTTGTGCGCCTGGGCGTGCGCGGAACGATGGAGCAACGCCTGCGCGAAGCCTCACGCTACGCGGACGCGGACAGGGAACTCCTGGTATGGAAGCTGTCCGCCCTTGCCGCCGATGCAATCAATACCTATATAAACTGGCTCGGCTTCGATCCCCGCGCGACCTCGGAACAGGAACGCCGCATAGGCTTCGGCGGCAAAGAGCGCACGCTCTTCGTCCCTCCGCCCGCCTTTTCCGGGTTGCCCGTTCCGGCCGAAGACCCCGTCGACTACACGGACGCCGGGGTGATGGATCGGGCAGCCGCGCTGGCGCACCTGATCGACGGGAATGTAAACTTTGACGGCGTGCGCGATTTTGACCCGGCGGAAAACAGCAAGCTCAGGGAAATTCTGGACTCCATGCGGATTGAACCATGTTTCAATCCACACCCGGCTCCGTCCGCCGGATGACTGCTACCGGGTAACGCTTTGTTTTTATGCCTCCGGCGGCCTGGGCTCCGCCCCTGGAACGCTTTGTTTTTATGTCTCCGGCGGCCGGGGCTCCGCCCCTGGAATGTTTTGTTTTTATGCCTCCGGCGGCCGGGCTCCGCCCTTGGAACCCGCCGGGGGAAATGATTACCCCCGGACCCCCTCAATAGAGGCCGATGCGAAAATATAAGCGTTATGTAGTACTACCCCATCCCTGCGGAAAGGAACCGGGTAGATTGGACCCTCCCCGAAGGGAGGAGTTACCGGGAAGGTATCCCCGGCTTTGCCGGGAGTTCGGGACAGTCTCTCCCTGAAGGGAGATGTTTCAGAGCTAAAGGAAGTTCCGATGAAAGCGGAATACGTCAATGATCCCGTCAAGGGTCCGGGGTATGCGCTGCTGCTGCTCGTCGGGGACGATGTTCCCGATGCCCCGGCAACGGCGCGCTGCATCATAAAAAGGTCGTCCGACGGGAAAACGCTGGGACGCGGCGGCTGGGACCGGGCCGAATGCGACCTGCCCTGCAGGGGCATTCAGCTTGCCGATGAGGGCATCGCCCTGTCCGTGGGCCCGGAAGTGGTGGACAACCTTGACGCTCTGGAAGGCTACCGTCTCGTCCTGCGGTGCGCCGACGGCAGGCAAGCCGTCAGCTCCCTGCATGTCGCGGGCATTGTCTATTCCCCCCAGACCGGCGTGCGGGGGGTGGCGGAAGCCCCTTATCAGCCGGAGGCGACAACCCCGCAAGCCCCTCCGCAACCGGAGTTGGACGAAAGTGTCGCGGAACCCGAAACCGCATCTTCACAACCGGGTGATATTTCGGATCATCAGGAAATTTCTGATGACGATATAATCACTCTCGACAATGCCGTGCCGCGTGAAGAGCCGGCAGCGCCGCCGTATGCGGACATTCCGCCTCTGCCCCCGCGCCCGGCAGGCGGCAAAAGCAGAACGCCGCTTGCTGCGGGTTTGATTCTGCTTCTGGCCGTATGCGCAGGCGCGGCAGTCCTGAAAATGCGCCCCGACGCGACAAAGAACGATGTACCCCCGGCCCGGCCGCCCCTTGCAGACGGTGCCGTCCCCGAAGCCGCCCCTCCGGCGGCGGCGCCTCCGACCGGCGGGGAACAATCTCCCCCTGCCGCCCCACCGTCGGACAAGCCCGTCGACGCGGGCCGGGCCGGGGAGACAAGCTCCCTGAACAGGGCGCGCGGGCACCTCGCGGGCACGGCCGATCCCGAGGCAAGCCTTGCACTGTACCGGCAGTTGCGGACGGAAGAAAACGGCGCGGACGCGGCCTTCCTGCTGGTCGAAGATGCGGCCCAGAAAGGGCTGCCCGAAGCCATGCTCCTCGTCGCAGGCTGGTATGATCCCCTGGTTGTCGGAGACAAGGGCAGCATCAAAACCGACGCGGAAGAGGCGTTCAACTGGTATACCAAGGCGGCTCAGGCCGGAGTCGCCGAAGCGGAGGCGCGCCTCGCGGCCTTGAAAGCACGCGTCGCGGCCGAGGCCGCGGCAGGTGACAGGGAAGCGGAACGCCTGCTGAAACGCTTCCCCCGTTGACAACGGAAACGCTGAGATTTTATATGCCTCCGGCGGCCGGGGCGCTGCGCACAGCCTGTGTCCGCGGCCTCGGCCCCTATCCGGACGCGGCCGGGGCGTTGCCCCGGACCCCGCAGGGACGCTGTCCCGGACCTTGCCGAGGTCGACCTGAGTAGGCGCAAGGTCGATGATTTCCCGGCCGGCCTTGCGCTTACTCAGGTCGAGTCCCCTCATTTCGGAGCTCCCGGCAATGTTGCAGCATAGAAACATACCCGTATTTACGTTTGTTCAGTCCGCCGTTGTGTGCCTGTTGCTCTGCCTTTGCGCGGGCTCAGTGTCGGCGGCCGGAAAAAGCCCCCTGCTTCTGGAGGGCAAAAAAACCTTGTTTCAGCGTGTGGTCACGCATCCCGGCGCCCGCCTGACGGCCGGACCTGAAGAGACTGCGCAGGTCTTGCAGGACCCCGTCAAAACCTTCAGCGTGTTTTACGTGTTCGAACGCAGGAACGGTTTTCTGGAAGTCGGGCCTTCGACGTCCGCACCCGCGGGCTGGATGCGCGAAAACGAGGCCACCGACTGGCCGCAGGCCATGACCCTGCTCTTTGCCGAACGCAGCGGGCGCATGCCGGTCTTGTTCTTCAAGGACCTCCGGGCGCTGGAAGCCTTGTGCGCGGCCGACGACCTGAAAGAGCGCCTGCAAGGCCTGGAAAAACGTCTGGCTGAGGCGCGCGCCGGGCAGCAGACGCCGGCGGATACCCCCCTGCTCGCTTCGGAACCGCCCGATGTCGATGGAGCCGTGTCCGCTTCGCGCTTTTACCTCATGCCGATCCGCAGCATGAGCGCTCCTTTTGAAGGGACGAAATTTCTGGAAGTGGCCTCTATTGATCCCGGCTCGGGCGCCGGCGGCAAGTCGGGGCGGGGAACGGGGGCGGACGGAGCGGGAAACGGGCGGGCCGGACCCGCCCTGCCTAGTACGGGCATCGCCTTTGTCATAGACACGACCATCTCCATGAAACCCTATATAGATGAAAGCCTGAAGGTGATTCGCGCGGCTTTTGACGATATCGAAAAACAAAAGCTGGACGCCGAGGCCGGTTTTGCCGTCATGGCCTTCCGCAGCAGCACGCAGGGCAGGCCCGAAGTCGAATATACCACCCGCAAAGTCTGCGATTTCACAACGCTGAAGGACAGGAAAAAACTTGAGGACGCCTTGGCTGAGGTCCGCGAGGCCGCGGTTTCCACCCACGACTATGACGAAGATTCCATGGCCGGCGTCAAGGCCGCCGTTGATGAACTGGACTGGTCCGGGTACAACGCAAGGATCATCGTACTCATTACCGATGCCGGCCCCCTGCGCCCCGGCGACCCTCTGGCCGGGACGCGCATGGCGCCGCCGGAACTGCGCGACTATGCCAAGGCGAAAAATATCTGGCTCACGGCCTGCCACATACTCACCCCGACGGGTAAAAACGATCATGCGTACGCGGCCAAAGCCTACCGCGAATTGACCAGGACTTCCGACAAGGCTTCAAGCTACATGCCGATCAAGGCCCCGGATCAAAAAACCGGGGCGGAGAGCTTTCGCAGAACGGCAGCGCAGTTGGCCGCAAGTTTGGCCGGCGTCGTCAAGCATACGGCCGCGGATGCCAAGAAGCGCGTGCAGACGGCGCGGCCGGGCAAGGACCTCGACCCGGCGGAAGAGGCCCGGCGCATCGGCGAAAGCATCGGCTACGCCGCCCGCCTGGACTTTCTCGGGAAACAGCGCGGGAACCGCGCCCCTTCCGTTGTGAACGCCTGGGTCGCCGACATGGATCTGGCGCAACTGGCGGACGGCCGCTATCTGCCGACCGTGGAAACGGCCGTGCTGCTGACCAAAAATCAGCTCAGCGACCTGCAGCGCACCCTGCAGATTATCGTGGACAACGCCGAGCGCACCAAAAAAACGGATTCCAGAGACTTTTTCCAGTCCATACTCTCGGCGTCGGTCCGGACGGCGCGGGACCCGGCAGCCTTCAGCGCGCAGCCCGGCCGCAACCTGCAGGAAAGCGGCGTCCTCGGCGAATTTCTCGAAGGGCTTCCCTACAAGAGCGATATCATGCTGCTGCGCGAGGAAGACTGGTACCGCATGAGCGTCGGCGAGCAGACGGCCTTCGTCAACCGCTTGAAATCACGCATCAGCCGCTATGAAGAATACGACAAGGATGCAGCCGGCTGGGAAAGTTTCGGGGCGGAAAATTCCGGGGACTGGGTATGCAGGATTCCCCTGAGCGTACTGCCCTGACGGCCGCAGGTGCAGCCTCCTCTCCGGCGGCCGGCCTGCGCGGCCCGCCGGAAGGTTCGGCCGGACGGGCCGGCAGAGCCGCCGCCCCTCCCGTACTCAGCCTGCGCGGCCTGCGCAAGGACCGCGCTCCCGACCGGGAGGGCGCGTACAGCCTGCTTGTGCCCTCTTTCATTCTGCGCCTGGGAGAAAAGGCGCTGATCACCGGACCGTCGGGGTGCGGCAAAAGCACCTTTCTGGATCTGGCGGGCATGGTCCTCAGACCGGATGCGGCCGATGAATTTCTCTTTTTCCCCGGCGCGCGCGAGGGCAGGGACGATGCCTGCGATGCGGCCGGCGCCTGGAAGGCGAACCGCTTTGAAGAACTGGCCCGCAGGCGGCGCAGCGTGGGCTATGTCTTGCAGACCGGCGGGCTTTTGCCTTTTCTGACGGTGCGGGAGAATATCCGCATCCGGCTCAGGCTGCTCGGACTGCCTCCGGATTCGGAGCAGGAAGCAAGGACGGCCGAACGATTGAAGATAACGCACCTGCTGCATGCGTATCCCGCCCGCCTTTCCGTCGGCGAGCGGCAGCGGGCGGCCATAGCGCGCGCTCTGGCCGCCGACCCGCCCCTGGTGCTGGCCGACGAACCCACGGCTTCCCTGGACCCGGAAAACGCGCACACCGTCATGCGCATGTTCGCGGCCTGCGCCGAAGAATCCGGCGCGGCCCTGCTGGTGGTCAGCCACGCCCCGGAACAGATGCCGGACATGCATTTCCGCCGCCTGCGCATACGCATCGGCGCAACGGAGGCGGGGACACAGGCCGTTCTGGAAGAGGTTCTCCCTGACGGCGCGGTATCGGCCGTGACCGAACGCAGGAAAGGAATTTTGCGGTGAACGCCGTACTCCACACGCTGAACATGGCCTGGCGGGATTACCGCCACGAAGCGCTGCTTTCGGCCTGCTCGGTGTTCGTGCTGGCTGCCGTGTTGGCTCCGCTCATGGTGCTGCTGGGCGTGCGCCACGGGGTGGTGCAGGCCATGACCGAACGCCTGCTGAACGATCCGCGCACTCTGGAAGTCACGCCGTCGGGCAGCGGCAGGTACGGTCCGCAGTGGTTCCGCGCCTTGTCCGCCCTGCCGGAAACGGCCTTCGTCGTGCCCCAGACCCGTTCCATAGCGGCCGTCATCACGCTCTCCAACCCGGCGGACAAACGCTTGCCCGCAAATCCCGCGTCCCTTGTCGCCACCGCGCCCGGAGACCCCCTGCCGGCGCGTTACGGACTGCCCGACGCCGTTCTCGCGGCAGATCCCGCAGAAAAGAACGGCGCCGATACGGGCGTTGCGGCCGGCAACGCCGCAGGAGAAAACGCCCTCCCCGTTGCCGGGGTCATCCTTTCCGAATCGGCGGCCCGCAAGGCGGGCCTTGGCGACGGCGCGGCCGGAGCCTTACTTGAAGGCCGCGTGGAACGCATTGTCGACGGCAGGCGCGAAGCCGCAACGGTGTACCTGCGCGTCGCGTCCGTGCTCCCGGCCGAGGCCTTGAGCACGGACGCCGTGTTGGTGCCTTTGGAACTGCTGGCGGCTTCCGAGGATTACCGGGACGGCCGGGACGCGCCCTTTTTCCGGCCGGCGGGCAAGGCCCGCCCCGGCGCGGCGTACGGACGCGGCTCATCCGATCTTGACGCGTATATCCGCGACGTGCGCGACGAGCGCGTCTACGCCTCTTTCCGTCTCTATGCGCGGACCTTGGACGACGTTGCCCCGTTGCGCGACTATTTTCTGGAGAGGAACGTGGACGTCTACGTCCGCGCGGCGGAAATTGAGGCGGTACGCGATCTGGACCGCTCCTTCGGCGTGGTGTTCGGCCTGATTACCGGGGCGGCCCTGTTCGGGTTTACGGCGTCCACGGCAGGCAATGCCCTGGCAAACGTCAAGCGCAAGCGGCGCTCCCTGGGCGTCATGCGCCTGCTGGGTTTTCCAGGCAGGGGCATGCTGCTGTTTCCGGTTGCCCAGGGCGTGTTTACGGCCGCGTTCGGCACCGCGGCGGCTTATGCCCTGTACCTTTGCACGGCGTACGGCATCGACCTGTATTTTGCCGGGCGTATTTCCGGCGCGGAAACCGTATGCGCGTTGCCGCCGGACCGGCTTCCGGCCGTTTTCGGCACGGTGTTGCTCGTTTCCGCGGCGGCATCGTTGTCCGCGGCCTTCCGGGCCATAAGCATCGAGCCTTCGGAGGTCATTCGCGATGTTTAAGCCGGCGGCGCGCTTTTCCGGACTGCTCCCGGCGCTGTGCCTTGCTTTTCTGCTCCTGTGCCCCGAAGCGGACGCGGCCCTCAAGGCCAGGAACGATGCCGTAAAGCCGGCTGACCTGTACAATCCCCGCCCGGACAGCGGGGACATCGTTCTGCCCATGCCCTGCGGAGCGGGTATGGCCTTCAGGGCTGTCGGCGTTCAGGCCGACGGCTACCTGCGCGACATGCAGAGCCTGTTCGGCTGCGACGACTGCGAACGGCGGGAAAACGACTATTACGAGCGTCGGTACAGGTCGGCGCTCAGCGCGCCGTTCACCGCCCGGGACATGCCGGCGTCGGTCGCCCGCGCCTTGCCCGCCGCCCCGTCCGGCGAATATTTCTTTTATTTCATCGGCAAGTATGAAATCAGCAGGTTCCAGTGGGATGCGCTCATGGAAGGCCGCTGTCCTTCGCCGTCGTCGCCTCCCGCGCCCGAAGACGCGCTGCCGAAGACGGATATCTCGTGGGTGGACGCGGTGAACTTCGCAGCCGCCTACAGCACCTGGCTGTTGCAGCATGCCCCCGACTCCCTGCCCCGTTTTGCCGGGGATACGAAAAATATCGGCTACCTGCGTCTGCCCACCGAGGTGGAATGGGAGTACGCCGCGCGCGGCGGGCACGCCGTGCCGCGCTCCTCCATGGCGGAAGCGGACTTTTTCCCCATGGAAAAAGGGAGAACGGAGCAGGATTATGCCGTTTTCAGGGCTGAGGGCGGACATGCGCCGGAAGCATTGCAGCCCGTAGGCTCAAGGTTTCCCAACCCGTTGGGCGTTTACGACACGGCCGGGAACGCGGCGGAAATGGTCGCCGACTACTTCCGCTTTTCCCTGGGCGGGCGCCTGCACGGTTCGGCGGGCGGCATCGTCAGGAAAGGCGGGAGCTTCCTTTCTTCGGCCGCCGAAATACTGCCCGGCCGGCGCGAAGAGGCGGCGCTGTTCATCGTTGACGGGGAGAACAAAACCGGCGACATGGGCGCGCGCCTGGTCCTGTCCGGCATCAATACGCCGGCCGGCAGACGTCCGGAACAGTTGGCGGCGGAATGGGCGGCCCTGGGTGAAGGGGGGTATACGCATCCAGGCCGGGGCATAGACCCCATGGAGGCCCTGGACAAGGTCATCGCCGAGGCCGTCGATCCCCGCGACAGGGAGGGGCTGGCCCGCCTGCGCGGCATCCTCAAGGACCACAACATAGCCCTTGAAGAAGAAAACGCGGCCAGGGCCGAAGAACTCATCCGCAGCGCTCTGTTCATGCTGGAAACGGTGCGAAATTACGCCGTGCGCCACAAGAGCATGCTCGGCCTTCTGGAGGAAAGCCGCAAGAACTACGCCGCCTATGTCGCGGCGGGCAAAAGCCAGGCCTTGATTGAAGAAGTCCGCAAAGATACGGCCGCTTACGAAACATTCTGCCGCGAATTGGTCACCGCCCTGGACGCGGCCCTGCTTTTTTACCGGGGCCGGGTGGAAGCCGCGTTGAAGTTTCCCGAGGCGCTGTTCGCCGCCAAGCTGAACACCGTCAAGACCGAATTCACGGGCGACGACCGCCTGAATGTGAACATGCGCGAGGAACACGCCTTGTATTCCCGGCATGTGGAGATGCTGCGCCGGGGCAGGCGCGCGCAGATGAGCCGGGAATCTCTGCTTCGGGACATACTGCCGGCGAACCTGCAAAAGGGGCTGACGGAGCGGAATGCGGCCGGGAAGCCGGCGGCCGGCTCTTCATGATTGGCGTGCCGCCCCGGTACCGTGTAATGCTCAGAGAGCATTTCAATGTTGATTTTACACGCCTCTTGTGATCCCGGCGCTGTCCGTGACGGCTCCTTTCCGTCATTCTGAACCGAAGGCGAAGAAGGCATCTTCCTGTCTCGGGTTTTTTCTGAAAGACCTCAAGCCGGCTCCTCCATTTGTGGAGGTGCAATTTCAACGTTGAAACGCTCCAACATGAGTAATTCAAAATGGTAGGTCCGAGGAAAATCATTTCCCCCGGCCGCCGGAGGCATATTTTACATGGGCGATCCCTCAGCCTGTTTCAAGGCATACGACATACGCGGACGGGTTCCGGACGAACTGGACGCCGACCTTGCCAAGCGGATCGGCCTTGCCTGCGCCGCCGAACTGCGTCCGGAAACGGTCTGCGTAGGCCGCGACGTCCGGCTTTCCGGTCCGGTACTGGCCTCGGCGCTCATGGACGGCCTTGAGGAAGGCGGCGCGGACGTCGTGGATATAGGACTGTGCGGTTCCGAGGAACTGTACCATGCCGCGTTCAGCCGGGGGTTTTCCGCGGGCGTCATGGTGACGGCCAGCCATAATCCTGCGGATTGGAACGGCATGAAGATTGTGCGCGCCGGCGCGGCGCCGGTGAGCGGGGACAGCGGGCTGTTCGCCGTGCGCGACCGCATCCTTGCCGGGGATCTGCCGCGCGCGGCGCGGCGCGGCCTGCGGACCGCCGCGTCCTTCCGCGCCGAATATGCCGCATTGCTTCTTTCTCTTTTGGGAGACGGAGGGAGCGGGGAACTGCGCCCCCTGCGCATTGTGGCCAATGCCGGCAACGGATGCGCCTGGCCGGCCCTGAGCGCGCTGCTGCCCGCCCTGCCGGGAACGATTATTCCCCTGTTCGGGCAGCCGGACGGGAGCTTTCCCAACGGTGTGCCGAATCCGCTGCTTCCGGAAAACCGCGCGGCCACAAGCCGGGCCGTACTCGAACACAAGGCGGACCTGGGCGCGGCGTGGGACGGCGACTTTGACCGCTGTTTCTTTTTCGACGAGCAAGGCCGTTTTGTGGAAAGCTATTATCTGGTGGGGCTGCTGGCCGCAACGCTCCTGTCTTCGCATCCGGGGGCGCGCATTCTGCACGACACGCGCCTTATATGGAATACCCGCGAAATGGTGGAAGAGGCCGGGGGTATCCCCCTGGAAGGCAAAACCGGCCACGCTTTCATGAAAGAGCGTATGCGGCGCGACGATATCCTGTACGGCGGCGAGATGAGCGCCCACCATTATTTTCGGGATTTTTCCTGCTGTGACAGCGGGATACTGGCCTGGCTGCTGGTTTGGCAGATCATGAGCAGGAGCGGCAAACCCCTGAGTGCGCTGGTCGGGGAAAGAATACAACGGTATCCGGTCAGCGGCGAAATCAACCGGAGCGTTGCCGATGCGCAGGTTGTGCAGGCGCGCGTGCAGGAACATTTTGCCCGCGGGGCCCGGGCCGTGACGCATCTGGACGGCCTGAGCATGGATATGGGCGCCTGGCGTTTCAACCTGCGTTCGTCCAACACGGAAGCACTGTTGCGGCTCAATGTCGAGAGCCGCGGGGACAGGGTCTTGATGGAAAAAAAACGGGACGAAGTACTCGCGCTGGTGTGGTGACCGCAATCCGGAAAATGGACGCTCGGCGTCTCAACCCGCGTTAGTCCGGCACGAAAGCAAGGTTGCGTCTCAATGCCGGAAGTACGGGGAGCCGGGCATTGACGGCAACACGGCGGAACAAAGCACTCACGGTTTGCGCGGTGCCCGCAATCAGGGAAAAAAGGCGTGTATCCCTGTAAACACCACTTGGGCGGCTATGCCCGCTATGAGCAGTCCGGTCAATTTGGAAAGCACCGCCATGCCGACGTTTCCGAGCCGGCGCTGTACGACTTCGGAAAAGCGCAACGACAGGTAAATGCCCAGCGATGCCGTCAGCAGGGAAAACGCGCCGACCGCGCGTTCGACTGTATCCGCGGCCGACGCTCCCATAACGATCACCGTGCCGATGGAAGCCGGCCCCATGCACAACGGAACGGCAAGGGGCACGATGCTGATGTCCTGGCCCGGAGGCAGAAAGGGTTTTTCCGGGCTTTCGTTCATCAGGGATACGGCCGAGAGAAACAGCAAGGCGCCGGCGCCGATGCGGAAGGCATCCAGAGTGAAGCCGAAAAAGGCGAAGACGCGCTCGCCGCTGAAATACAGGGTAATGCCGAGAATGAAGACGGCCAGGGCACACTTACGGGCCGTCGCAAGTTTTTGGCCTTGGTCGTATTGTTTGGAAACGCTCAAAAAGGCCGTGACCGCGACCGGAGGGGCCATCAGGGCAAAGAGCTTGAGCGTTTCGCCGAAAAATTTCATCAAAAGATCATTCATTATGTTGCGCAAACTTGCGACGTTGACACGGCCGCCCTGGAGAGTTATAAGGGATTTGCGGGAGGAGCGATCCTCCTGTGTGCTGATTCAAGTTTAGAGCCCCGGCGGGAGTACCGATCCTACCGGGGCAGCTTATTGTCTACCGTTTGAAACGGTTCGCGATTACTGCCGTTATCACGCCTGCCGCCGTTGCGGACAGGACGCAGAGGAGAAACTGCGTCGTTCGCGGCGCCTACTCATCACAGCCTCGGTGGATTGCCCGACGAAAAGACTATCCTACTCCCGTGCTCCCGTCAAACTGAGGTAGTCCCCATTGTTCGGACAGGAAACAGCGGTTTCTCAGCTTGTCTTTTCCCTTATCAGGCTGCCTTTAACAAACCTTC
>JAISWB010000099.1 GCA_031271265.1 Desulfovibrio sp.
AGGCCAAGGAAGCCTACAAGCGGGCCTTTGAGGCGGTCACGGCGGCGTCGGCCGAACATCGGGGAGGGTTGCGTACCGCTTTTTCGAAGTCCGCCGAAGGCGGCTTTCAGGGCGCGGACTGATCAAGAAGGCCGCCTCGGGCGGCGGCATTTGCCGAGGGGGTAGGCAAGCAGGGTGGAGGTTGGAAAGGCCCGCATTCTTTCTTGATCAGAAAGTCTTGTATGGTTTGAAACCTCTCCTCTTTCAGGGGAGATTCCCGCTTGACGCCCGGCAAGGCCGGGCATACCTTAAAACCGCACAGGGCCGCGCTCTAAAGAGCGGCAGTTGCCTTCGGCATTGACGCCGCGCAACTTATCGAATTGTATGACGATGAGCCGGTACAAACGCCGAAAGCGTGAGAGCGTGCAAAAGCTGCAAGGACGCCTCGCTGATGACATAGAAATCCGTTGCAAGGCTTGTACACCGACATTTCAGAAAGGAGGATCCTGTGGACGTTATTACGGCAATCCATACGAGACGGAGCGTTCGCGCTTACACCGACGCCCCCGTTGACGACGAAGCCGTCCGGACCATGCTCGCTGCCGCCATGACCGCGCCGAGCGCCGGAAACGAGCAACCCTGGGAATTTGTCATTGTCAACGATGCCGCCATCCTGGCCGAAATACCGACGGTCCACCCCTATGCCGGCATGGCCCCCAAAGCGCCGCTTGGCATACTTGTCTGCGGCAACACCGCGAAGGAAAAATATCGCGGATTCTGGGTTCAGGATTGTTCCGCCGCAACGGAAAATCTGCTTCTGGCCGCTGTCGGCTGCGGTCTTGGAGCCGTTTGGCTGGGCGTTTACCCCGTGGAAGAACGCGTCAAGGCGTTCGCCGCGCTTTTCGGGTTGCCCGAAGAGGTTATTCCCATGGCGTTTGTGGTCATAGGTCACCCGAAGAAGGAACAGCAGCCGCAAAACCGTTTCGACGCGTCGAAAACCCACCTCAACGGCTGGCAACCGGGAAAGCTCCCGCAATTCTGACCCGGCTCCGATCCGCCGTGGCGGAGTCATCCGGCGAATGGGGCCGGCCGTGGATTGAAACAAACACCGTGACAAGCATGCCGGAAGAAGCAGCACCGGGTATTTACAGAATTGAAGTCCCCCTCCCGCAAAATCCGCTGAAAATGCTGAACGCCTACCTCGTGCGCGGGGAACGGCGGCATCTGCTCGTTGATACCGGGTTCAACCGGCGGGAATGCAAGGAGGCCCTTTTCGGCGCGTTGGATGCGCTCGGCGTAAGGCCGGGCGCATTCGACCTGTTCATAACCCACATGCACGCCGACCACTGCGGGCTGGCGGCCGACCTTGCCGCGGCTCCGGGCACGGTCGTCTACGCCGGCAAAGTCGACGGCGAGAGCATCAACAGGTTGCTGGACGGCGCGGCGTTCCGGCGTTTCCTTCTCCGCGATATGGCCCGGCACGGCTGCGACGCGGGGCTGCTGAAGGAACTTGAAACAAAGCATCCCGGCATACAATACGGTCCTTCGGGGAAAGTCGCGTTTACCGCCGTCGGCGAAGGCGACACCCTCGTCTACGGAGCAAGCACGCTGCGCGTCCTGCTCGTGCCGGGGCACACTCCCGGCCACATGGTCCTGTTTGACGCGCAACGCGGCATATTGATCGCCGGGGACCTCATCCTCGGGGACATCACGCCCAATATCTCGCGCCGGCCGGAGATGCCGGATTCCCTGGGCGCCTACCTCGACAGCCTGGACAAGGTGGAGAAACTGAACGCGGCGCTCACTCTGCCCGGCCACAGAAGCCTTGTCCGCGACACGGCAAAACGTATCGGCGAACTGCGCGCGCACCACGCGCGCCGCCTGGCCGAAGTACGGAGCATCCTTGAAGGACGCACGGCAACGGCCGCCGAAGTCGCTCCGGAAATGACCTGGTCCATACGGGGCACCGCCTGGGCGGAGTTCCCCGCTCCCCAGAAATGGTTCGCAATCAACGAAGCGCTGGCCCACCTCGACCACCTTGCCGTCCTAGGCATTGTCGTCCGCGAGGAAGCCGGCGACCTGACGCGCTTCCGCCTGTCCGGCAAAGCGGGCGCATCAGGCTCCGCATCGTTCCTTTCCCCCTGACGCATAAGAAACGCCATCCCGCCCGCGCAACGCCCGTAGTTTCCCGCTCCGCAAAACCGCGGATTCTCCGTGCGCCGAACGCTTTCCGCCCTTGGAAAATTTTTTGGCGGGAACATACTTTTTTATGTTGACTTTGACTTTCGTTTTCATATACAGAAAGAGCGAACGATTCAATAACCCGGCAAACAAACGAGAGGAGGCAATATGTGCGCAGTGCTGATCGGCGGCATGGACCGCCTGCGTAAGGATTACATGCATGCGGCCGGGATACTCGGCTTTGACCTGAAAATTTTTACCGGCCAGGAACGCAGCCTGAAAAAGCAGCTCGGCGAACCCGACATGATTATCCTCTGTACCGGCAAGGTTTCGCATGCCGCCAGGCAGGAAGCCTTCAAATACGCCGACGACAGGGCTATTCCCCTGGAAATGATTCATTCATCGGGAGTTTCCGCTCTGAAGCGCTGCCTGGAGGGACACGCCTGATTCCAAGCCCGGATCGCCGTTGCCGTACTCAACATTCGGCACACGGCAGGCGGGCGCGACGCACTGCGAAGGTGTTCGGGCGGCCGCGGCGGAATCCTGTTCCCGCCGCGGCCGCGCGTCTTATGCGTGTAACCGGACTCTGTCCGGAATCTCCACGCAAATCTCCTGAAAATCTCCTGAAAATCTTCTTGGCAATATCCGAGCCGACATAGTAGACTTTTCCACCGCCCGTAGCCCCTGAACACGAACACAATCGGGAGCCGCGGACCCGCAAAGCTTTCGTGCGGCGCCGGGCAATGCCCGGAGATGCTTATTTGTTCCGCTTTGCGGTAACCGTTGCCGGACGCGGCGGCACTTGTGAAACACCCTGCAATGATACCGTAAATCGGGGGATTCCGCCTGCCTGGGCGCAGCCCGCATCGGCAAAAAGGGCACACACGCGATCCCTGCGCGGCATCCCGATCCGGAGTTTATATGTTCAGCCTGATTTTTAAAAAGATTTTCGGGTCGAAAAACGACCGCTACATAAAACGAAAAATGCAACTGGTGCGCGCCGTCGGCGCACTGGAAGCGCAGATGCAGAAACTCGCGCCCGAGGACTTTCCCGTGCGCATGGCGGAGTTCCGGCGGCAGGCCGTCGATGAAGGCCGCAGCCTGGACGATCTCCTCCCCGAAGTGTTCGCTCTGGTGCGTGAAGCCTCCATCCGCTCTCTGGGCATGCGTCATTTCGACGTGCAGCTCATCGGCGGCATAGTCCTGCACTCGGGGCGCATAGCGGAAATGAAAACCGGCGAAGGCAAAACCCTGGCCGCGACCCTGTCCGTGGCTCTCAACGCCCTTTCCGGCAAAGGCGTGCACGTGGTCACGGTCAACGATTACCTGGCCCGCCGCGATGCTGTCTGGATGGGCAAACTGTATCAGTTTCTCGGCCTGAGCGTGGGCGTCATCGTCCACGGGCTGAACGACGACGAACGCCGCGAGGCCTACTCCGCCGACGTCACTTACGGCACCAACAACGAATTCGGCTTCGACTACCTGCGCGACAACATGAAGTTCTATCGCAACCAGCTCGTGCAGCGCGGGCACTCTTTCGCCATCGTGGACGAAGTGGACTCCATACTGATCGACGAGGCCCGCACCCCGCTGATTATCTCCGGCGCGGCCGACGATTCCACGGACCTCTACCGCAAGGTGGACGCCGTCGTCGCCAAACTGGGGCCCGAAGACTACACCCTTGACGAAAAAGCCCGCGCCGCCATGCTCACGGACAAAGGCACCGAACATGTGGAAAAGCTGCTGGGCATAGACAACCTCTTCGACGCCCGGAGCATCACCGTCCAGCACCATGTGCATCAGGCGCTGAAAGCCCGCCGGCTCTTCAAACGCGACGTGGATTACATCGTGACCGACCGTCAGGTGGTAATCGTCGACGAGTTCACGGGCCGGCCCATGCCCGGACGCCGCTTCTCGGACGGCCTGCATCAGGCGCTGGAAGCCAAGGAACAGGTCAAGGTCGAGGCCGAAACGCAGACCCTGGCCTCCATCACTTTCCAGAACTACTTCCGCATGTACGACAAACTCGCGGGCATGACCGGCACCGCCGATACCGAAGCAGTGGAATTCCACGAAATATACGGTCTGGACGTCATCTCCGTGCCGACGCACAAGCCCATGATCCGCCTGGATATGCCCGATGTCATCTACCGCACCCGCAACGAAAAAACGGAAGCCGTCATCGCCGGGATCAAGGAACTGCACAAGAGCGGCCAGCCCGTGCTGGTCGGCACCATTTCCATCGAAACCTCCGAACTGATCTCCGAACGCCTGAAAAAAGTCAACATCCCCCATAATGTACTGAACGCCAAACACCACGAGCAGGAGGCGGCGATCATCGCCGAAGCCGGACAAAAAAATAAGGTGACCATAGCCACCAACATGGCCGGACGCGGCACGGACATCGTACTCGGCGAAGGCGTGCGCGAGCTCGGCGGCCTGTATATCCTGGGCACCGAGCGCCACGAAAGCAGGCGCATCGACAACCAGTTGCGCGGCCGCTCCGGACGCCAGGGCGACCCCGGCTGCTCGCGCTTCTACCTCTCCCTCGAAGACGACCTGATGCGCCTTTTCGGCTCCGACCGCATCTCCAAGATCATGGAAACCCTGGGACTCAAAGACGGCGAATCCATCGAACACCGCATGATCTCCCACGCCATCGAAAACGCCCAGAAACGCGTGGAAGGCCACAACTTCGAAATACGCAAAACCCTGCTGGACTACGACAACGTCATGAACCAGCAGCGCGAAGTCATCTACTCCCTGCGCCGCGACGCCATCAACAGGGAAGACACCGAAGCCGCCGTCATGGAATTTCTGGATGATACCCTGAACGAGATGTACTCCGCCTACGAAGCCGCACGCGGCAAACTTACCCCCGAGGAAGTAGAGCAACTCAACGCGCGGCTCCAGGAAGTGTTCAACCTCAAGCGCGTCCGGCCGGAAGAAGAACCCCTGCCGTCTCCCGCCGAATGCCGCGACTGCGTGCTGCGCATCCTGGATGAAGTGAGGGCGTCGGCGCCGGAAGTATACGCGGATATCCTGCGCTACTTCATGCTTGAGGAACTGGACCGCTCCTGGAAGGAACACCTGCTGAACATGGATCACCTGCGCGACGGCATCGGCCTGCGCGGGTACGGCCAGCGCGACCCCAAGCAGGAATACAAGAGCGAAGGGTTCGCCATGTTCCAGGAGATGCTCTTCAGCATTCAGGAAAACCTCTTCAAAGCGCTCACGCGCCTGCGTATCCAGATAGAAACGCCGGAAAACGCCGAACCGGCGGAAACAACGCCCCTCTCCGGCGACGGTACGACGCCGGGCGATCAGGCCGGCGCAGCCGCGAACGCCCCGGACAGGGCAGGCGGCGCCCGGCAGGACAAAAAAGCGATGTCGCCTTTCACCCACAAAGACAGGAGCGACAAGCTCAACTACTCCCGTTCCGCCGGAGAACCGGCGAAAAAAGTCCCCCAACGCCGCGAAACGCCCAAAATAGGACGCAACGATGAATGCCCCTGCGGCAGCGGCAAAAAATACAAAAAGTGCTGCGGGATGGGTAAATAGCCGTGCCCGGGAGGCGCATACTGCTCCTCGGCGTAGGCAATATCCTTTACCGGGACGAGGGACTCGGCGTCCACGCCCTGCGCCTGCTGGAACAAAATTACAGTTTCTCCGGCAACGTGACCCTGACCGACGGAGGCGTCATGGGCAAGCTGCTCATGGCCGTGCTCATGGAACACGATGTCGTCGTCGTTCTTGATGCCGTCCTGGGCGGCGAAAAAGCGGGGACCGTCTACCGCCTGGAAGGCGAAGGACTGCGCAAAAGCCTCGGTTTCCACGATTCACAGCACCAGGTGGACCTCGTGGATACCCTCATAAGCTGCGGACTCATCGGCAACAGGCCGGAAACCGTGGTCATCGGCATGGAACCGGAAAACTACACCGAACCCGGCACGGAACTGACTCCGGCCTGTGCGGCAGCCCTCCCCAAACTCATCAAACACGCCCTTGAGGAACTGCATGCGGCGGGCGGCTCCGCGCGCCCGTGCAGTGACGCCGCCACAGCAGCTACGTCGTAATATCGGTATGCCGCCCCGAACCCTCGGCCTGAGCAGGCGCAAGGACGGACATTACAGCATTGCAATGTCGATTTATACGCCTCCGGCTGCCGGGGGGAATGATTTCCCGCGGACCCCTTCCAATCTTCAATGACGGGAGTCTTTGACGTGGAAACGCAAAAAACCGAATGGAAACGCCAATGGCGTGATGAGTTCCTCAAGGAATTATGTGGGCTTGCCAACGCGCAGGGCGGCACGCTTGAAATCGGGCGCGGCGATAACGGCATTGTTGTCGGCGTTGATAACGTCAAGGAGCTTCTTGAAGAACTGCCGAATGTAATTCGTCATGCCTTGGGTATTGTCCCATCCATAGAGTTATTCCACGAGGGCGGAAAGCAATATGTCTCTGTGAGCGTTGATGCAAGCGGTACGCCGGTCGGCTTTCGCGGACGGCACTATATCCGCTCCGGCAGCACAACGCAAGAATTGAAAGGCAGCGAACTTGACAATTTTATACTCCGCAGACTCGGCAAAACGTGGGACGGAATTGCTGTACCGAAAGTTAAGGTTTCGGACTTGGATACGTCGGCATTTCGCACGTTCCGTGAGAAAGCCGTCGCAAGCGAGCGCTTGCAGAAATCTGACTTGGAAATATGCGATGAGGCTCTGCTCGACAGTCTTTCACTTGTTGAGAATGGTGAGCTTACTCGCGCCGCCGTCTTGTTGTTCCATCACAATCCTGAGAAATATATATTCGGGGCATTTGTCAAAGTAGGTTACTTTGAGAGCGGCGCTGATTTGATTTATCAGGACGAGTTTCACGGTTCGTTGATAACGGTAGCTGATCAAATTGTTGACACGATTTACCGTAAGTATTTCAAGGGGATCATCAGCTACAAGGGTATATTGCGCGTTACAGACTACCCTGTTCCGCGTCCGGCACTGCGTGAAGCTGTTTTTAACGCTATTGTCCACCGCGATTATACAACGGGCATACCAGTTCAAATTAAGGTTTTCCCCGATTGTGTAATCGTCTATAACGATGGTAGGCTGCCGGAAAATTGGACAGTAGACAATCTTCTGAAAAAGCACAGGTCGCGTCCATACAACCCCAAAATCGCCTACACCTTTTATCGGGCCGGCTTTATTGAAACGTGGGGGCGTGGAATCGAGCGGATTACAACCGCTTGCAGGGAAGCGGGGAAACGCGAACCGTTGTTTGAAGCGTCGCCGAGCGAGGTCAGCGTCACGTTTTTCACCGATGTAAACATCGGGGACGGCATCGGAGAAAACATCGGAGAAAATGTCGGAGACGGCATCGGAGAAAACGCCGGAGACAGAGCCGGCATCGGAGAAAACATCGGAGAAAATGTCGGAGACGGCATCGGAGAAAACGTCGGAGACAGAGACGGCATCGGAGAAAACGTCGGAGACAGAGCCGGCATCGGAGAAAACATCGGAGAAAACATCGGAGAAAATGTCGGAGACGGCATCGGAGAAAACAACGGAGAAAATGAAACAAGGTCGAAAATTTTGCGGCTTATGCGTTCAAATCCTACTATCAGTGCAAAAACGGCAGCCGCTGAAATCGGCATAGCTCCGCGAAACGTAGAGGCTCATATCCGCTATATGAAGAAATACGGATTAGTAGAGCGCATCGGAGCAGCTAAGGGCGGTCATTGGGTTGTAAAAACTCCAATGTGAAAAACCGGATGAAAAAAGAACACCTGCTGAACATGGACCTCCTGCGCGGCGGAAGCGTCACGGGCAAACTGCTTGCCGGGCTTCCCCGGTTCCGCCGGCAACGGCGGCGAAGCGGCTGATGATGACGGCGGCGGCCTGAGCCGCGTTCAGAGAGTTGAAAGCGCGGGCCATGGGGATATGCAGGAGGAAGCGGCAGCGTTTTTCCAGTCCCTGCGGCACGCCGGAATTTTCGCCGCCCAGCACCAGCAGGGCGGGCAGGTGCAGAGTGCAGCGCAGGGCGTCAAGTACGGGGGCGGGGAGGGCAGTTTTGTCTATGGCGCGGGGCGTGGGGGACGATGCGGCTCCGTAGACGGTCAGTCCCAGTTCTTCGGCCTTGTCGAGCGCCCGTCCCAGATTGGCGGCCTTGGCGACGGGGAGCTTGTCCAGCGCCCCGGAGGCGATCCGGGCCGCCGCCGCCCCGAGATACACGCCGTTGTGCCTGGGTATGATCATTCCTGCTCCTCCCAGGGCGTACAGCGTGCGGGCTATGGCCCCGGCGTTGCCGGGATCCTGCAGATACGCCGGCATGAGTACGAGAGGCAGGGGGGCATCGGGGACGGAACGCAGCAGGCTCTCAACGTCCGTGAAACCGGGGGTGAACAGCCTGGCTGCGACACCGCCGCACGGGCCTGCGTACACGCGCGCGAACGCGCGCGCATCAAGAAAGGAAAAACGCAGTCCCGCAACGCGGCAGAGATCGGCTATTTCTTCTGTTTCCGGCGTCCTGCGTCCTTTGCGCACAAAGACGGAGTCGACCCGCTCAGGACTTGTCCGCAGGATTTCCGCCACGGCTTTGCGGCCCGGCAGGATGTCGGCCGGCGCGGTCTGATCTTCCGGCATCGGATTTCCCGACACCGGATAACCTGCTCCCGTATCGGGACGAGCGGCGCCGGAGTCCGGACCGCGCCCGCCGGCGGTGCGGTTGGGGCGTTCTTTCCCCGTGGAGCGGAGAGGGCGTTCTTTCCCCGCGAAGCGGGAGAGGTGTTTTTTCACGGCTGCGGTTTCACTTTTTCCCCATGCCTTGCCGGACAGGTTGCCTTGGCGGGAAAGATAGGGTAGTTTACGCCCCTGACGGCTGTTTTTGCCGCGGCTACGCTTGTACCGCGGCCTTGCAGAAACAACCATAACCCTATGGTCGGTATTTTTGCAATCAGTCACGAGAATGTGCCGGCGAGCGTTGTCGGGCAGGTTTTGGTGTCGCCTGCTCCCGGTCTTTGCCGCGGCAGACAGGTTTTGGGGCCGTCTGCTTCCGGCCTTTGCAGCGGCGACTTTGCTTTCGGCGTGCGCGACGGGGGGCGGTTCGGTTCATTATGACCCGGACGCGCCGGAAATGATGTCTTATTATACGCCGCGCGACGACGGCCGTCCTCTCACGCCGGACGAACTTCACGCATTCAAGACCTTGGGCGACCTGGACCGCAACCTGTCGCCCGAAGACGCGCGCACGGTGGAACTGCATTTCAAGTTTTTCGTGCACGAGCGGCGGGCGGTTTTCGAGCGTTTCCTCACCCGCAGCGCGCGTTTTCTCCCCTATGTCGTCGGCGTGTTCACCTCGCGCGGCATTCCCAAGGATGTTTCCTACCTGTTCATGGTGGAGAGCGGCGGCAATCCCAACGCCTATTCCCGTGCCAGCGCCTCGGGCCTGTGGCAGTTCATTCCCCTTACGGGGCGCAAGTTCGGCCTGACGCAAAACGCGTGGGTGGACGAGCGTCGCGACCCCTACAAAGCTACCTACGCCGCTTCGGATTACCTGCTGAAGCTCTACAACGACTTCGGCAACTGGCATCTTGCCGTTGCCGCCTACAATGCGGGTGAAGGCAAAATCGGGCGGGCCGTGGGCGGCACGGGCGCCAAAGATTTTTTCGACCTCTGTCGCCTGGACGAACAACTTGAGGAACGCGCCCGCCTGAAGCCGGAAACGCGCGATTATGTGCCCCGGTTGCTGGCCGTGGCCAAAATCATGCGTAACCTCAAGAGACTCGGCTTTGAAGAGCCCGACCCCGACGCCGCCTGGAAATTGACCCCGGTAAGCCTGCCCCCCGGCACCAATCTGGCCGGTCTGGCCAAACAGCTTGACCTGAGTTGGGAAGAATTCACCGCCGTCAATCCGGCCTTCCGCAAAACGGCAAGCCCCCCGACGGCCGCGTCCACGGTCTATGTGCCGCCGGACAAACTGACCGTTGCCGTGAACTGGGCAGCAGGGCCGGAAGCGCGCGCCTTTGCCGGATGGAAGGAACATACCGTCAAAAAAGGCGAAACTTTCGCCTCCATCGCCAGGCGCTACAAGGTTTCCGCCGATGCCGTCAAAAACGCCAACGGCATGACGAAAACCCCTCCGGCGGGTTCGGTCGTGCTGATTCCCTCCGGCAAAGGCGCGCCGGCATTGACCGCCTCCGCCGGGACGCAGGCCGGGAAAAAATCGGTTCCCGCGGGAGCAAAAAACGCCCGGCCCGTCGCATCAAAAACGCCCGCCGCCGGGACCAAAACGCAGGCAACGGCATCCAAAACATCCGCTCCCGGAGCCGGAGCACAGGCTGCATCATCCGCAACGCAGGCGGCCGGGGGCAAGGCTAAGGCTTCCGGCTCGAAAGCACAGGAGGCCCGCGCGCCGGCGTCCGGCAAAAAAGCGGCGCGGGGCGGGCGCGGGACCGTGACCGTCAAGGCCGGCGATACCTTGTATTCCATAGCCAAGGCAGGCAATATTTCCATGAAAGCACTGATGGAAGCCAACAATATGAAGCCGGGAACGCTGCTGAGGATCGGGCGCAAACTGGTCATACCCCGATGAACGGACGCAAGCGCAACGCATGACAGCACCTCCGCACCCCGTTGTGTCCGCAACGACGGCGGACACGCCTTCGGCCGAGCATTGCCTGTCCTTCGAGGACGCGGCCTTTGCCAACGAACTGTTCGGCCCGCGCAACGCCAATTTGGATTTTCTGGCCCGGCGCACCGGGTTGCGCATAAGCACGCGGGGCGGGGCCGTCACCCTGCAGGGTTCGGCAGCGGCCGCCGCTCTGGCGCGCGAACTGCTTATGCAGTTGTACGGCTTGCTCAAATCCGGCCTGCGCCTGCACCCCGACGACGTCCGGCACGCCTGCGCCGCGCTGGAAAGGGACCCGGGGGCCGACCTGGGGCGCCTGTACCGCGATACGGTCTTCGTTGCCGGGACGCGCAGGAACATCGTCACCCGGACTCTGACGCAGCGCGGGTATGCCGCATCTCTGCGTGACAACGACATGACCATCGCCGTGGGTCCGGCCGGAACGGGCAAAACCTACCTGGCTGTGGCCGCGGCGCTGTCTATGCTCATGTCCAAAAAAGTGCGGCGCATTATTCTTACCCGGCCCGCCGTCGAGGCCGGCGAACGCCTGGGGTTCCTTCCCGGCGATCTCGCGGAAAAGGTCAACCCTTATCTGCGCCCCTTGTACGACGCCCTGCACGATATGCTGGACCCGGAGAAAACGGCCGAAATGACGGCCGCCGGGTTGATTGAAATAGCCCCGCTGGCCTTCATGCGCGGGCGGACGCTGAATGATGCCTTCATCATCCTCGACGAAGCCCAGAACACGACGCCGGAACAGATGAAAATGTTCCTGACCCGTCTGGGTTTCGGATCCCGCGCCGCCGTTACCGGCGACATAACGCAGATAGACCTGCCCATGGGACCGGACGGAGCCGGGCGCTCCGGCCTGATCCAGGCGCTCGGCGTGCTGAAGGGCGTGGAAGGCGTGAACATGATTTTTTTTCAAAAAGAAGATATCATACGACATCCTCTCGTGGGTCGCATAGTGGATGCTTATGACAAGTATCAACAAAATTCCCGATAAGGCCCGCACGGAATTTTTCCGATTCCCGACTCCGGGCGCGCGCGGATGAAAACGACTTCGGGCATACGGATAACAATGATCATTTCCCGACTCTGGGCGCGCCCGGATGAAAAGAAGAATATGTTTGCGAATCTTGTTCAGCCATAACCGACTTCCGGCGCGCCTGATGAAAATGTAAGCGTGCGCTTTTTCAATCAACTGTGCCACCCGGCTCCCGGCGCGCCCGGATGAAAAATTCACGCCGGCGGCCGCACAATGGACGCCTATGAGCAATATCAAAAAAATTCCCGACAAGGCCCGCACCGGGTTTTCCCAGCTTTTGGCGCGCCTGGGTGAAAAACTCCCGCCTTGGGGTTTTTACCTGCTTGTCGCGTCCCTGGTGCTCCTGTCGGTGCCCGCCGCCGTGGACCTCGGCCCGCGTCCGGACATGCTGCGGGAGGGCAGCATCGCCACCGCAGATGTCATCGCGGACAGCAGTTTTCTCTACCGCGACGATGCCGCGACCCGTGCCAGACAGGATCTGGTGCGCAAAATGCAGCCGCTGGTGCTGGATTTCGTAAGCGTTCCCGTGGAGCAACTGCACCGGCGCGTGCAGAGCATCTTCATCGCGGCCAACGAGGCGCTGGAACTGGACGAACAGGAGGCGTTGCGCGGCTCCCTGTCGCGGGAGATGCGCCGGGAACTGAGCGCCGGCGAAATCGCGGCGCTGACATCGCGGGCGATGCAGAATGCCGCCCTGCAGCGCCTGTTGCCCATAGCGGGATCCTACCTGAACAGCGGCGTTCTGCAGGAAATCTCCGCCGTCAGCCCGTACCCCGGCGGGGTAGTGGTGCGCAACAGGGACACGGGCGAGGAAAAGCGTATTGAAGAGAGTTTTGCCCTTCCGGATCTTCGGCGGCTGGAACTGCTGCTTTCCCAGGAAATTCGGGAACTGCCTCTCGGCAATGACGAAAAGCGCATGCTTGACGCCGTGTTCGACGATCTGCTGTATCCTTCGCTGCTGCCGAATTACGAGGTTACGAAGCTGCGCGCCGATACCCTTGCCGATGCCGTCGAGCCGGTGACGCACCGCGTTCAGCGCGGGGAAGTCATCGTCCGTCAGGGAGAAAAGGTCGGCGCCGAGCAGGAACTCAAGATGCAGATTTTCCTGCAAAACAAGGAAGACCGTTTCAATACCAAGCTGTTTCTCGGAACGGCGCTTTTCGCGCTGCTGATCTCGACCGGGCTTCTCTTTTCGCCCAGCGGGTCAATCTCGGCGCGCATGGAGAACAAAGATTTCATATTTCTGGCAGTGCTTATGACGATTTTTGTGCTGCTGGCCAAAGCGGTAGCCGTGCATGGGGAGCAGTTGGCCGCGGTAAGCGGCAAGTTCCTGCCGGAAAGCTTGGTGTTCGCGGTGCCGGTCGCCGGGGCGGCCTCTCTGGCCGCGCAGATTTTTGCCGCCCGGCGCTACATGGTAACGGGCATCCTGCTGGCGTTTTTCTGCACTATAACGGTGCAGGGGTCCATGGCCCTGTTCCTGTTCTATTTTCTTTCGGCCATGTGGAGTACCCGCCTGACCAACCGCAGTGCCGCGCGGCGCGACGTTGTCCGCTCCGTGCTGCCGTTGTCCGTCGGGCTGACTGCCATGTGGGGGGCGACCACCATGATACAGGGCGGGGCGCATACGCGGTATCTTTCGGAACTGCTGGCCCTGCTGGGCGGCGGCGCGTTCTGCTCCATGGTCATCACCTTTGCCCTGACTCCTCTCGTGGAGATGGTCTTCGGCTACACCACGCGTTTCAGGCTCATGGAACTTATGAACCTGGAACAACCTCTGCTGCGCGACATGATGATGCTGGCCCCCGGCACCTACCACCATTCCCTTGTCGTGGCCAACATGAGCGAGGCAGGCGCCAAACGCGTGGACGCCCACGCCATGCTGTGCAAGGTGGGAGCGCTGTACCACGACATCGGGAAAAGCCTCAAACCCGGATATTTCATAGAGAACCAGGCCGGCGCGGGCAACCCGCACGACCGGCTTGTGCCGTCCTTGAGCGCCCTCATCCTCATTTCCCATGTCAAACAGGGCATGGAACTGGCGGTCAAGCACAGGCTGGGCCGGGAAATCACCGACATCATCGCCCAGCACCACGGCACGGGACTGATCCGCTATTTCTTCGACAAGGCCGCCGCCATGCCCGACATGCCGCCGCCTTCCGAGGATGATTTCAGGTACCCGGGCCCCAAGCCGCAAAGCAAAGAGGCTGCCATCGTCATGCTCGCCGATATTGTCGAAGCGTCGAGCCGCACGCTGGTGGATCCGTCGCCCGCCCGTCTTGCCCAGCACATCGACGGCGTTATGAAAAATGTGTATTCTTCCGGTCAGTTGGATCAATGCGAACTGACTCTGCGCGACCTGTATGCCCTGACCGACAGTTTCAACCAAATGCTGCTCGGCCTGCACCACCAGCGCATCAGTTACCAGCCTCCCCAGGACAAGAGCGCGCCGTCCAGGCTTCCGGCCGTGAAGCCCGTCGGCGATGCGGAGCCGGGCCTTGCCGGCCGCGTGCAGCCCGCGGAAAGCGGCATGCCCGCCGAACGCAGATATGCGCCCGCAATGCCGGTCGGGCGCGTGAATGGGGAAAACGGAACGCCGGACGGCCGCGGGCACGACTCCGGGACGGTCCGGCCCGGAAACAAACCGGGAACACCGGGCAAACATGGGCAGGAGTCCGGGGTGTCGGGCGGGCGCAGGAGCAAGGTCATCCGCCTGAAGAACAGCACCGCGCAATTTGACGAAGCCGATGTGCGGCATTCCTGAGCAAACTTTGCCGCCGGTGTGCGTACTCAAAGCGCCCCTGGACCGGCGTGGCCTGTATGCGCTGGTCCGGCACATGGCGGAAGCCGCGGGCATGCCCTGCCCGGACCTGATCCTGCTCGACGACCGGGGCATGGAGGCGCTGCAGGCGGCATGTCTGGGCAGACAGGGCCCGACAAACATCCTTTCTTTCCCTGCCTCGCTTGCCCCGACTATGCCGGGTTCTCCGACCGAGCCGACGGCCTTGATCGCGGCGCCTGTCACGGGTGCCCCGACTGATCTGCTCAAGCCGGACGGACCGGCAGGGCAGAGGGGGCCTGCGGAGGGTTTCGGCGGTTGTCTGGCCCTGTCTGTGGACACTCTGGAGAGGGAAGCCTTCCTGTACGGGCAGGAAGCGGCGGCGTACTGCATCCGCCTGCTGGCCCACGGTCTGGCGCATCTGGCCGGACACGACCACGGTCCGGCCATGCGGGAGCTTGAGGAACGGCTTGAGCGCGCCTGCGCGGCGGCGCCGGCTGCGTGAAGATGAAGGCAACTCCGCGTGGATGCGGTTGCGGCGGCCCATGTCGGCGGCCGCAAGGGCCGGGCCGGGGAGTCGGCCCCGGCGGGAGCAAGGCCGAGCCTTACGTCGGTTCGATGCGCACGTAGAGGTCGCCGTGCAGGTTCCCGATGCGCCGGCCCATGCCTTTGAGCCGCATGGCTTTGCCCGGTTCAAACTCCGGAGGCAGGGTAATCTCGATAATTTGCGGGTTCTCGGTAAACCCGTGCTGTATCTCCAGGCGCACGCGTGCCCCCGGCACCAGGGAGCGTCCAGGCAACCGCAATACCTGTTCCTCGTCGATCTGCCTGAGAAACCATCCCTTGACCTTATCGAAAACCCCCGGCTGCGTCGAACGGCTCGAAGCGGGACGCGCGCGCGCCGTGCCGCCCGCGGGCGTCGCCCGTGTGAGCGGCGCGCCTTTGCCGCCGGCTGCGGGTTCTTTCCCGTCGCCGTTTCCGGCGGGCGGCTTTTTTCGTCCGCCGTGTTCAATGCGGCTGTAAATATCTTCATAGACGCGGCGGGCGAAAGGATCGTTGAGAATATCCCGCAACACGTCTTCCGCGCGCATGTCGGCCGCACCCGACCCGGAACGCGGTCCTGCTCCGCTTGTCTTTGAGCCTTCGGCCGTGCGTCGTCCTGCCTGAGCATAGGCGCGCCGTGCCTCTTCCCGTGCCCGGTTTGAGGACGCATCGGCGTCGCCCGTCCGGGCGGATGCACTTCCCGTCCCTGCCGGGCGTTTGCTCAGGGTTACATAAGCTTCGTTGACCTCCTGAAAGCGGCGGGAGGCATCGGGGATCTGCGGATTCAAATCCGGATGCAGAAAAAAAGCCAGACGGCGGTAGGCGCGCTTGATTTCCGCCGGGTCGGCGTTTTCCCCGACGCCGAGTACAGCACAGCATTCCTTGAACGTCATAGGGCGTCCCTTACGGTATCACGCCTGCGGACCGGGAGCGGCGTCGAGTTTTTCGCGCAGCAGCCTGTTGACCACGCCCGGATTGGCTTTCCCGCCCGTGCCTGCCATCACCTTGCCGACAAAAAAGGCCAGGAGCTTGGCCTTTCCACCCCTGTATTCCGCGACTTCCGCCGGATATTCAGACAACACCTTGTCCACGACGGCTTCCAGGGCGCCGCTGTCGGAAAGCTGGGCGAGGTTGCGTTCGGCCGCGAAACGCTCCGGTGAAGCACCTGCGGCGAACAGTTCGGGGAAAATTTCGTGGGCGATGCGGACGCTGAGCGCGCCGCCGTCGATCAGGCGCGCCAGTTCGGCCAGCAGGGGCGGGGTCATGCGCGCTTCACCCGCCTTGATGCCCGCCGCCGCGCATTCGCGCAGCAGTTCTCCGCGCATCAGCGCGGCAGTGCGGCGCGGGTTGCCGCACAAGGACGCGGCGGCTTCAAAGTAGTCCGCGGTATCCTTGTCGGCCGCCAGCAGTTCGGCGTCTTCGTCCGGCAACCCGTAGTCCGCGGCAAAACGCGCCGCGCGCGGACCCGGCAGTTCCGGCATTGTTTCGCGCCACTCCTTGATGCGCTGCGGATCAATCAGTATCGGGGGCAGGTCGGGGTTGGGAAAGTAGCGGTAGTCGTGCGCGTCCTCCTTGCTGCGCATGGCGTGGGTTTCCTGCGTCTCCGCGTCGAACAGGCGCGTTTCCTGCAGCACGACCCCGCCGTCCTCCAGGCAGGCCCGCTGCCGGGCGATTTCATAGTCCACGGCCCGCTGCACATGGCGGAAAGAATTGAGATTTTTTGTTTCGGAGCGCGTTCCCAGGGCCGTTTCGCCGGCCGGCCGCAGGGAAACATTGACGTCGCAACGCAGACTGCCTTCTTCCATGTTTCCGTCCGTGACATCTATGGCGACCAGCAGCGTATGGATACGGCGCATGAACTCCGCGGCTTCCTCCGCGCCGCGCATATCCGGCTCGCTGACTATCTCGATAAGCGCCGTTCCCGCGCGGTTGAGGTCCACGAGCGTCGCGCCCCCGACGTGCAGGCATTTGCCGGCATCGTTTTCCAGGTGGACGCGGGTAATGCCCACGCGCCTGTTCCGACCCTTGACGCTGATGTCCAGATAACCTTTTTCGCAGACGGGCGGCACGAATTGCGAAGTTTGGAAACCGTCCGGAAGATCCGGGTAAAAATAATTTTTTCGGGAAAAGAGGGAATAGGTGTTTACGGTGCAGTTCAGGGCCAGGCCGGCGCGTACGGCCAGTTCGACGGCTTTTTCATTCAGGCGCGGCAGAGCTCCCGGCATGCCGGAACACACTTCGCAGACCTGTTCGTTGGGCGCGGCGCCGAATGACACGGGGCAGGAACAAAACAGCTTCGACGCCGTTTTAAGCCGGACATGGACCTCCAGACCTATTACAGCCTCGTATGCGGACATCGGGTGCTCCTTGTTCCCGTAGGGCATTTCAATGTTGAAAGTGCGCATCACCGGACCTCGAAAGGTCATTCTGAGCGAAGCGAAGAATACATCGTTGCCGCGATTTCCTCACCATCCGTCACCGTGGGCCAGAAGCGCGCGTTCAAGATCTGAGGAGGTGACAGGCAGAGGTGCGTCGAATTCAAATCCGAGGAAGAGATTGTCCTGCCACCGCAACAGGCCGGAGCAATGCAGGATGCTGTTCAGGGGCGGGCCGTTCGCCTTGATGTGCGCCTGGGCGTTCTCCAGGTAGGGCTTCGGAGGTTTGACCTGCAATTCCGCGCACAGACCGAGTGTGGATATCTCCATCACCTTGCAGACAACGGGCGCGTCGCTCAGGCCGGTGATGGTGAGCATGCACGTTACGATGGGGGTAAAGCGTTCGGAGCGGCGGCGGTCCGAGCCCATGGACTCCACCAGGTGTTTCAGGTGTTCGGACTGTCTGGTCAGGTCTTCCGTAAACAGCGCCGCATCCGCCATACTCTGGGATGTCTCCTGCGCCGCTTCGCTGATACGGCGCATGGCCTCCACGTTGTCCGCGCCGACATGCGCCTGTTCCGCCGTTGCTTCGGCAATGCCGCGCACTTCGCCCATGGCGCGGTCGGCAATGGCGACAATGCCGGTCAGGCTTTCGCCGGACTTCTCCGCCAGATTTTCGGCCGTGTGCGTCAGGCGCACCGTCTGATCGGTCAGGTCTTTGTTCCGGCCTACTTCGGCCTGCAACGCCGAGATGGATTTGTTGACCTCGTCCGTTGCGTGCATGGTTTTTTCCGCCAGCTTGCGCACCTCGTCGGCGACGACGGCGAAGCCGCGTCCGGCTTCACCGGCGCGGGCCGCTTCTATAGCCGCGTTCAAGGCCAGGAGGTTGGTCTGGTCGGCGATATCCTTGATCAGTTCAACAATGCTGTTGATGCCGTCCGCCTGAACGCCCAGCGCCTGCATGCCCTTGGCCGTACGGTCGGCGTATTCAGCGGTTTTCTTGATGCATTCCACGGTTTCCGTGACAATCTTCCGTCCGTTTTCAGCCTGAATGCGGGTATCCCGCGTATCTTCCGTTGTCCGTTCCGCCCTTGCGGCCAGCGATTCCAGCGTATTGCTCACGGCGGTGATGGCGGCCGTTGCCTGGGCGCAGGCATCCTTCTGCAAACCGGCATTATCGGATGTTTTTTCAAGATGCTGCAGCAACTTGCGAAAATCCTCACCCTGTTTGTCGGAAATTTCGTGCGCTTTCTTGACCGATGTCGTGATGCGTTCGTTCAGGGCCATGATGCGTTCCTGCTGTTCACGGATTTCGGTCTCGTCGGTGAGCATCATGCAGGCACCGAACAGTTCTTTGTCCATGTCCGTCAAGGGCGAGGCCGTGGTGCGCGTATATTTTTTTTCGCCCGAAGCGTTGAGCCTGACGGCGGCCATGTTGAACAGGGTTTGTCTTTCTTCAAGAACCCGGTCAAGCGGCGTTTTACTCTGCTCGCTCTTGTCGAAGAAGGTGCCGGACGTCTTGCCGTAGTAATCTTCGGGTTTGCCCGGCAGTCCCCAGAATTCAAGAAGTTCCGGGTTGAGGAAGGTCAGACGTCCTTTGAGGTCGACGACGGCAAAAGGGACCGCGATGCCGTGCATGATGCTTTGCGCGAAGCCGAGCCGCTCTTTCAACTGGTGCAGCATTTCCGCGAAGGCGGCGCCGAGTTGCCCTATTTCGTCTGACCGTTTCAGTTGTATGTCGACATTGAATTCGCCGTGCGTGATCCGCTCGGCGCTGGAGGCGAGGTAACGGATGGGGTTTGCCAGATTGCGGGCGAAGCGCAGACCGACGGCGAGCGACAGCAGAACAAGCGCCAGGGTGACGGCACCCAATTTCAGGATGATTGCGATGCCGGCCTCACGCACTTCGCTTTCGTCGATAACGGACAGCAAACGCCAGTTGTTGAAGCCGCTGAACACAGTGACGATGCGCGACACCCCGCCCACTTCCCGCGTGTACGAGCCGGGGGCGAGCGTCAGCGCGTCCTCCAGCCCCGGTATTTTTCCGTCCTTGATGTCGGTGAACACGCTGTCCTTGAACTGGTCGGAGGCAATGACTTTTCCCGTACCTTCCACCAAGGTCACCTGCCCGGTCCGGCCGATGCGTACGGCGCTGATCATCTTCGTCATGGTGTCCAGACTGACGTTGATGTAACTTGCCCCGATGACCGCACCGGATGCATCGCGGATCTTGGCCATGGCCGTGCATACGGGTGTTCCGCCCGTAGCGGCGCGGTACATGTTTCCGTAAGCTTCGTCGCTTGAGGCGGCCAGGGCGCTTTTATACCATCCGCGCGTTCGGGGGTCGTAGCCGACTGGACGGGTGGAGGTAGGGGAACCGAGAAAACCGCCGTCCTTCAGACCGATGCCGATGCCGAAATACAAGGGATTGGCGCTCACGATCTGCTTCAAGCGCTGATTCAGCGCCTGGGCAAGAGGCGTCATTCCTTCAGGAGAAGGCATGATCGGCTGCTTGATGTCCGTATAGACCGGCAACAAGCCCAAGGAGGCGCGCGCCTCGGGAATATCGGCAATATAACGCGCATTGTATTTGGTCATGGCGAAGAAAATTTCTATATAGTTGTTCGCCTTTTCCAACTGCGCGCGCGAAGACTCCATATAAGTTTCCATGGCCGTCTGCCGGGTTTGCACGCCGACAAATCCCATCAGTATACAGGGCCCCAACAGAGCGAGAAGAGAAAAAATCAGCAGTAATTTTGAACGGATAGACATAGCTGCAGTACTCCGCTTTGTATGTTGCACGTACAGTATATGCATCCCCGCCTGCCGCATGGGCGGGTAGGCTGCAAACGCCTTAAATTCCTCCTGATTGTTGTTTCATTACGCTGCGTCCCAAGCGCTCCGCCGAGCGTCTGCGGGCGGGTATCGGGTGCGTATGCGTACTCTGGTACTATTTTCCCGCGTTTACGTCCACGAAAAATAGGCGGTCGGACGGAATGTGACTCCACCCGGGCGCTGCCCCGGACGGCAATTATGGCCGGTTGTAAAATCGGGGAGTCGGCCTCTCTTCAAACTTCGCCTTCTCCGGCGGGCCAGACGGTCTTGTGGATCTGGAGATTGAACTGCACGTTGTGCAGCCTGTCCCGGATAATGTTCTCGGCAAGCCAGGCCGGCGGCATGTCGTCCGCTTTCGGCGAAAAGGCGATGCGCGGTACGCCGGGCACGCGCCCGCAACGGAGCGCGATGTCCTTGGCAAAAGCGTAGTCTTCCGCGTCGGCGATGACAAACTTGAGGTAATCCGTTGCCCGCAACGCGGTCGTCATGCGCTCGAGGGGCGCCATAGCGCCCGTTTCTCCCGTCGAAGGACACTTGTGGTCCACAACCCAGCACTCCACGAAAGGTCGCAGTTCGACGGGAGGCACTATGGACCCGTTGGTTTCGACGGAAATGCGCATGCCCCTTTCCCCCAGCGCGCGCAACAGCGTTTCCAGCCCCTTGCCCAGGTACAGCAGGGGCTCGCCGCCCGTGACCGTCGTCTTGCGGCCGGCAAGGGCGACAACCCGCGCGACGAGGTCGTCCACGGACACCCGCGGCGTGTTTTCCGTTACGGAAAGCCCTTGCGGGGTGTCGCAACGCCCTCCCCAACAGCGCAGATTGCAGCCGGCAAGGCGGATGAAGGTTGAAAGCGTGCCCTGTCCGGCGCTGTTGACTTCGCCGTCGATACTCGGGAAAATACTTACGAGCGGGAGCTTTTCCTCCCTGCCGGCGTCCTGCCCTGTGCGTCCGGCCATGCCCTATCCCGAACGGCTCCATTCGCAACAGGAAGACGGCGACTCCCAAAAGCGTATCCGCACAACGTCCGCCTCGGGCCACTCCTGCTCCAGCCGCAGCTTGAACCAGCGCACCATGTTTTCCGCAGTCGGAGCGACGACAAGGGCGCCCTCCTCATCCTCGACCTGCTCAAAATACTCCGGCATATCCCGGCCTGCTCTGCCCACAACGTCGTTGAGGCACTTGTGGTCCAGTTCTTCGACAAGGGGTCCGACTTTGTCTTTGATTTCGTGAAAGTCCGCGGTTATGCCGGGGTATTGCTCACCCCGCACCCCGGCTACGGTAATTTCAACCTTCGCCGTGTGCCCATGCATGTTTCCGCACTTGCCCCGGTACGAAGGCAGACGGTGCGCATAGGCAAATTCGAAAATTTTTGTCGCAGTGACATGCAGCATCCGGCACCCGAATATAATCCTGTCTTACTGTATTCTCAGTCATTCCGAGCGAAGCGAAGAAGCCGTCGAAGCGCGTATCGGGGTCGATGCCGAGTCCTCGCAGGTTGACGGCAAAGAGCTTTGCGCCTGTAAGGTCCACGCCGTCGAGGCGGCACTTGTGCAAGGCTCCGCCCGCGGCAGGATGTCAAACCGACAGCCCCGGCGGAGGCTGTATTCGCCGGTGAAGGCCGGAAGGTAAAACTGCTCCGGGACCCGGTCGGCGGCCGAGGTTGAAAAAGTCCAAGTATAACCGCCGGGCATGTCGATATCCTGTATATCCTGTGCTGCGGGGCTGTTTGCGAAAAGTTCTATGACAATCCTGCCCTCATGGCAAGAAGCGGCCGCACTTGCAACGCCGCCGATCCCGCATTACCATGTTCGCATGTCGAGGAGGTCGCATGGCGCGTCATGATACGGAAATGTTCTGCCGTTTTGTGTACAGCCCGGAGTTGTCGTATGACGCTCTCCTGGCTCTGGAGACGGCGTTGAAGGTCGAACTGACCGCCGTACTCGGCGAGGGCGGCGGGGAATTCATCCACTTTGAGGAAACGGGCGATGCCCTGCGCGTGCAGTGCGCCTTTGCCGGCTGCGACGAAGACGTGTTTCATGCGTTGTGCGACAGGATTGCGCAGTTGACGGACGGCAGGACGGAGGCCGGCATGCTGTTTGTGGACAAAGACCTGCAACTGCTGCACATATATGCCCTGCACGACGGGACGTGGCGGGAGTGTTGCCTGGGCCTGCCCGCTCCGGGACCGTTGACCGCGGCCGCGGCGGACAAGGCGCAGACGCCTGCACCGGTCGCGCAGGGTCGCTGACCTCCACGCCCGGTTCCCCCGCCGCCGCCGTTTGCTCCTCTTGAACGCATCAACGCAAGTAGGCCCCCGCGGGCCGTCCTGTAAAATTTTGTCAACCTCATTATTTTCCTTGCTTTTTCTCCGTCTGCCTGCTAGTCTGTTCAAACCCGGATACATAGAGCGCCCGCCCGCCTGACTGAAAAAAACAACACTATGAAAGTGTAATGGTTCAGGACTGGAACTGTCTATTCACCGCCGCCGAACCCGGCTACAATGATGCCGGAGCATTCGCCGCCCCCCTGCGCCTGCCGACCTTGGACGCCCTCCGGCATTTTCTGGATCTTGTCCATATCAAGTACTGCCTCGCCAAACCTTTCTTTGAACTGCCCGACTACTATCCCGTGGTGGAACCGCGCGAACTGCTGCCCAGTTTCGAGGCTGATCCCTGGGAATACGCCAAGCTTCCGGCCTTCAGCCTGGTAGCCTTTGACCGGCCCGTGCGCAGTTTCATGGAAATATTCCAGTTCGACAGGTTGATTCCTCCTGATGCCAAACTGCGCGCGGATCTCGCCCGCGAAAACATGGACGCCAACCTTTCCGTGTTCCTGTCCCGCCTGCCGCGCGCCATGCAGGAAATTCTCCGCCGGCGCTTCGCAAACGCCGATGTGGCCGACCTCGCCGCCTATCCGGCCCTCATGCCCTATCTCGCCTGCATGGACCGCGGCCAGGTCATGGGGCTGCACGGCCCGCATCCGCGCGACATGAATTTTTACCTCGCCGGCGTCTACGCCTCCTTTCCCTCGGACCTGGATACGGAAGTCAAACGCTACGGCGTGCGCATCGGCAAATTCAGGATGGACGACCACGACACCTATGAACAGAACCGCAATTTCGTCCTGCAGCACCTGATGGAACTCTACGGGTTCCCGGTATCATCGGAACGGCGCACCTCGGCCGCCGTCTTCGCCCGCCGCCTGCACCGCATGGGCGAGCGCTTCCTGATCCGTGTACTCGGCCAGTCCGACCGCACCCTGACCACCATTTACGGCCCCGGCACGTCCGTACCTTACCCGTACGTCGATAAAATCGCCCTGGTCAGGGCGTCCGACTCTACTGAAGACGATAATCCGGAAAAACTTCACGACGAAGGCTGGTTTCTGGACGCGGAAAAACGGGTGCTCATCCTCAAGGTACTGTACAGGCAACACAGATTCAGCACGGACAACGTGCGCCAGGAACGCGCCCTGTCTGTGCTCAGGCAGGAAATCATCCATCCCCTGACCGGAAAAACTCTGCCCTATGAAGGCTTGAACCGCAGCACAGCCAATGTTCATCTCCTGCTCAACGACATAGTCCAGGGCGAACATACAGGACGCACCATCTATAAACGCGTGGAAATTGTCGAAGATACGGATACTGAAGAAAAACGTTTGAAATTTCTCTATGCCTTGCTGTCCAAAAATCAACGCCGTATCATCGGTTACAGTGATGAATTTTTTGTCAATATCGAAAAAATACTCAATAATTACCTCATACCTGCAGATGATGAACGCTTTTACAAAGTACGCGGCTACCACGCCGAAGTGCTGAACCGCTATACATACATACTTCAGGCTCGTAAAGTACGTATGCTCGAAGACCTGCTGAACCGCAACATCAAGGGTAAACGCATCGGCTACGCGCAGATGCTCAGCGAAAGCGTGGAACTCATGCTTTCGTTGAAATTTGAAATAGTCAATTATTTCGATTCGTTGGTGTCTGCCGCCATTGCCATAGGCGAATCCATGCTCAATGACCGCTACCTGGTGCGCGTCTATATCAGCAAACCGGAGAGCCGGCTGTCGCAAAAAGGTTTGGAGATCAAGCGCAGTTATGGTAAAATGGTCGCCTTGGTAGACGACTTCAAGTCCATACGGAAACAGCGCACGGCCGGCAACAGGCGGCGCGACGCCGGCGTCGTTGAAGAAAGACAGGCCGTGTCCTGACGCGGGGCGCTTTTCGACGCCGGCAACGGCAGGCTCGTCGGGAGGTCGCGTACCTTGGCTGCGACGGCAGCGCTTTGAGGGACACCGCGCCGATGCGGCTTGCGGGCGCGGCCGGATACCTTGTCGGCAGCGGCAGGCGCGTTGAAATATTGTATTTTTGTCTTCCACCCCGCAAAGGAGCTGATGCATGATTTCCCTTTTCACGACACCGCTTACGCCGCGACACCTGGAACTCGGCGCCAAATGCGGCCCTTTCGCCGGCTGGAATATGCCCATACACTACGCCGCCGGCATCGTCGCCGAACACCTTCATACCCGGTCCAAGGCGTGTCTTTTCGACATCTGCCACATGGGCGAATTTATCGTGGACGGCCCCGGAGCGGCGGATTCCCTGGCGCGCGCGGTTACCGTGAACATCGGCACCCTGAAGCCCGGACGCTGCCGCTATGGATTTCTTCTCAACGAGCAAGGCGGCATTCTCGACGACCTCATCGTCTACCGCCTGCGCGAAAACCGTTTCATGCTCGTGGTCAACGCAGCCTGTCGCGACTCCGACTTCGCCCGCCTAGGCGAACGCCTCGACCCCTCAGTCACTCTCGAAGACCGCTCGGACATCACAGGCAAACTGGACCTGCAAGGGCCGGAATCCTTTGCCGTGCTGGAGCGCGTGCTGCCCGGCCCGTGGCGCAGACTGCCCTACTTCGGTTTTACCGGGGATGCCTCCTTCGACAACGCGCCCCTGCTCGTCAGCAGAACGGGATATACCGGTGAATTGGGCGTCGAACTGTACTGTCCCGCGGAAAAAGCCGAAAAACTCTGGGACCGCCTCCTGTCCGACAAGTCCGTGCTTCCGGCCGGACTGGGCGCCCGCGACACTCTGCGCCTGGAAATCGGCCTGCCCCTCAACGGCCGGGATCTGGACGAAAAGCACAGTCCCGCCGAGGCCGGGTACTCCGCCATGCTCACTTCCCAGGCAAACTTCACGGGCCGCGAAGGCGCGCTCCGCGTCAAAGAAAAACTCACCGCCCTGCGCCTGCAGGGACGCAGAAGCGCCCGGCACGGCGATGCCGTGTTTCTGGAAGACAAAGCTGTCGGGACCGTAACCAGTGCTTCCTTTGCCCCTTCCGTCGGCTCGGCCGTAGCCTTGGCCTATATCAACGCCGAAGACGCCGGTGCCGCGGACTACACCATCCGCGCTGCCAGAACGGACCTCCCGGCACGCGCCGGCGCTCTGCCCTTCTATACAAAAGGCACCGCCCGCATGACCATGGTGTAGCCGGGCAATGGCGGACATCCGTTCTTTCTATCTGGCGCCCGAAGCTTGGGAACCTCCGTATATATTGGACGCCCGCGAGTCGCGCCACCTGACGCAGGTGCTGCGCCTGCGGGCCGGGGCCGAGGTGCGCCTGTTCGACGGTTGCGGACGTTGCGGACTGTTCCGCGTGGAAGAGGCGCGCAGGAACGCCGTAAAGCTTACCCTCCTCTCCGAAGGACGCGAAGAAGTTCCCGCGACGCGCTGCACCCTTGCGGCGGCCTTCTCCAAGGCCCTGCGCCGGACTTGGTTCATGGAAAAGAGCGTGGAACTCGGAGCCGCGGCCCTCTGGTTCTGGCAGGGCGACTACAGCCGGGCGATCCTGCCCGAGGCGCAGAAGCAAAATTGGCAGGCCGCCCTGCTCGCAGGCGCCAAACAGTGCGGATGCGCGACCATCCCCGCCTTGACCCTGATGCGCGGCGGCGCCGAAGCCGTCGCTTCCCGGCGCGGAGACTTCGGCAGGGCCTTCCTCCTCTATGAAGGAGATACGGGCGGCAGGCTTCTGGATCTGACGGATCTCGCGCCGCCGGGGGACGTCCTTCTGGTTTTGGGCCCGGAGGGCGGCTTTTCTCCGCGCGAAGCAAAACTGTTCGCAGCCGCCGGCATAACGCCGGTCAGCCTGGGCGCGCGCGTCCTGCGCTGGGAAACCGCCGCGGTGCTTACCCTGGGGTTGGCCTTTCTTGCGGGGCAGAAAAGGACTTGCTGATGAATGCCTCCCGAAGCCGAGAGAAAGGGCTGTGATTCAGGCGGACTTACCCGCGGGGAAGAAGCTGTGACCGCCTCCGCCCCTTTGGCGGAGTTGCTGCGGCCGCGGGACCCGGCCTTGTTTTTCGGGCAGGAGCACCTGCGCTCCAAGCTGGAAAACCTGTTGCGCGCCGCGCGGCTGCCCAGCCTGCTCTTCTTCGGACCGCCGGGGAGCGGCAAATCTACTCTTGCCCTGCTGCTGGCCGGGGCACGGGGCGGCAAGGTCACGCGCATCAGCGCCCCCGAGGCGGGCCTTCAACAGCTTCGCCGCCTGCTCGCCGGAACGGATATCCTGATCCTCGACGAACTGCACCGTTTTTCCAAGGCCCAGCAGGACTTTTTTCTGCCTCTGCTGGAAAGCGGTGAAATGACCCTGCTGGCGACCACCACGGAAAACCCCTCGTTCAGCGTGACCGCCCAGCTTCTTTCCCGCCTGCACGTTCTGCGCCTGCATCCCCTGAAACGCGCGGACCTCGTCCGGATAGCCGAACGCGGCGAGGAACGCGTGCAGTGCGAACTTGACGCAGATGTCCGTGACCTGCTCTGCGACCTGAGCGGCGGCGATGCCCGCACTCTCCTCAATCTCGTGGAATACGCGGCCGCGCTGCCGGAAGACGCCCGCGTCCTTGCGGACATCAAGAAAGTGCTGCCCGAGCTTGTCGCGCGTCACGACAAACAGGGGGACAAACATTACGATCTGGCCTCGGCCCTTATCAAATCCATACGCGGCAGCGATCCGGACGCCGCCGTCTATTACCTGGCCTGCCTGCTGGAAGGAGGCGAAGACCCGCGCTTCGTGTGCCGCCGGCTCATCCTCTCCGCCGCCGAAGACGTGGGGCTTGCCGACCCCGCCGCGCTGCCCCTGGCAACGGCCTGTCAACACGCCGTGGAACTGATCGGCATGCCCGAAGGCTACCTGCCCATGGCGGAAACGACAATTTATCTCGCCCTTGCCCCCAAAAGCAATTCCGCGTATGCCGCCTATGTCAACGCCGCGCGCGAGGTCAAGGCAAAAGGCGCTTGTCCCGTCCCCATCCACCTGCGCAACCCCGCAACGCGCCTGCAGAAAGCATGGGGATACGGCAAAGGTTACCTGTATCCTCACAATTACCCCGATGCATGGGTGGAACAGGAATACCTGCCCGAAGAACTCGCGGGCAGGCGCTTTTATTTCCCCAAAAGCCTCGGGGCCGAAGGGCGGTTCAAGTCCCGGCGCGCATCGGCATCCGGGACGAGGACGCAGGCGGCGGGGGCGGCGAACCGGGCACAGGCTCCCAAGGCGGCGGACAGGACGCAGGCCTCCGGGGCGACGGCACAGGATTCCGAGGCGGCGGCACAGGCATCCGGAGCAATGGACGGGGCACAGGATTCCGGGGCTGCGGGCAGGCAGGAGAGCAATCAAACCGGTGAAAATCCGGCATAACGGAGAAATTTCCCGTTGCGGTTGCAAGGGCGTCCGCCCGCAGCAGAGGCCGGAGGAAGCCAAGCGGGAAACAGCAACTCCGGAATGCCGTAATCGACTCCCGGTGAAGCCGGGTGCGGATTGAACCATGTGCGACAACGGTGCAGCGGTACCCATACCCTTTCCGGGCGATGCGTACGTCACGCCGGAAGACGCCGCGGCCTTTGAGCGGTGGTGGCCTTCCTTTTTTTTCTCATGGTACGTGGTGGACATCATCCGGCACGATGCCTGCCTGGCCTCGGCCGGGCTGTACCGCGGCCGGGAATGGGTCGAGGGCAGCAGGCGCACGGTACGGCTTCTTGAGCGTTGCGGCGTCCGTTTTCATATCGACGGTATGGACAACATCGACCGGGCGGACGGAGCGTGCGTGTTTGTCGGCAACCACATGAGCACGCTTGAAACCTTTGTGCTGCCTTCGCTCATCCAGCCGCGCAAGCCCGTGACCTTTGTGGTCAAGGAGAGTTTGCTGCGCTATCCCTGGTTCGGCGCGGTACTCGGCAGCCGCGATCCTGTGGTGGTGCGCCGGCTGAATCCGCGCGAGGATTTCAACGCGGTCATGCAGGGAGGTTCGGAGCGCCTCGCGTCCGGCCGTTCCGTTATCGTCTTCCCGCAGAGTACGCGTACGCCGGCCTTCGACCCGGCGGCCTTCAACAGTATGGGCATCAAACTGGCCAAACGCGCCGGGGTGCCGGTAATACCCGTCGCCCTGCGCACCGAAGCCTGGGCCAACGGCAAATTCATCAAGGATTACGGCGGCCTGGACATATCGAAAACGGCGTTTATCCGCTTTGGAGAACCCATGCGCATTACAGGCGCGGGCAAGGACGAACACTCCGCCGTATGCGGTTTCATCGGTCGGAATCTCACAGAGTGGGGTATGACCGTGCCGGCGATTTCCGCCGGGTAAGACCGCCCTTTTGTCGGGAACCGTCCGTACGCCCCGGAACGCTTCAGGGGCGCGGGCGGGGAGCGAGCCGGGCAGGCGCTCAATGCGCATCCTCTCGGGCCGGGTTGACCTCCGTGCTTACTTCGAGTAGGAAGCCGCACTCCGCAAGGATATTGCTGATTTTGCAGAAATCAGTAAGCATCGGCCGTAAGGCCGATGCGCCGTGAAGCGGCGTGAGTAAGCCGAAAACCAGGTTTTTCGGCCGGCGACCCTGCGTTGTCAAGTTTGCTTGATAACGCGTATCAGTAAGGACAGGACCGTCAGGAGGATATATATGTTACGTTCGATCTCAATCGGCAAACGCATCGTTGCGGCCATAGCGTTTTTGCTCGCCGTCATTGCCGCGCTGGTGGTCACCGTTGTTCTGACCGCGCAGAGCGTCAAAGACAGCGGCGTCAAAGATGCCATGGAGGTTATGCTGCAAGGTCAGAAAGAAAAACTCCGACTCGGGACAAGCACCATCGCCCACGCCTTGGGCAAGGCGCTGCGGGGCGTGGACAATCCGGAAAAACAGGCGGAGATCATAGGCAACTATATCAATGAAATCCGCTTTGAAGACGACAAGTCGGGCTATTACTTCGTCTACAGGAACACGGTCGTCTTCGTCCACCCCGCCCAGCCGAAACTGGTCGGTACCGATTTGGGACAAACCAAGGACGCAAACGGCGTGTACTATGTCAGCGACCTGTATAAAGCCGCTCAGCGCGGAGGCGGTTTCGTGTCGTTCATTTTCGGTAAACCCCGGCCGGGCGGCAGCGTGGCCAATGCTCCGAAACTCGCGTATGTTGAAATGATTCCCGGAACCGATTTATGGATTTCAACGGGTATTTATATTGACAACATCGACACTTACAAGGCGCACATGGAAAAACGCATGTCCGAAGCCCTGTTCGACAGGATGATCGTTATTCTCGGCGGCATCGTGGGGATTCTGCTCATTCTTGTGCCCCTGTGCGTCTTTATCGTCCGTTCCATATCGGCTCCCTTGCTGGAAACAACGCATGCCGCCGAGCAGATAGCCGCCGGAGATCTCAACGTGACGCTTTCAGCCGCAGGCAACGATGAAATCACCATTTTACAGAAATCGCTCCTGAGTATGGTTGAAAATTTGCGGAGCAGCTTCTCAAGGATACAGATTAAAGAGCGCGAGGCGTTGGAGCAGGCCGGTGAAGCCCGAAAAGCCGCGGAAAAAGTTCAGGAAGCCATGCACAACGTCGATATGGTGAACGACGAAATGACAAAAGTCGCATTGCATCTTGAAACATCCGTCCATGACATGGAAGCAACAGCGGGGCATTTTTCGAGAACAACAGCCGGCGTAAAAGCGGGTATAGACAAACAGACCACCCGGCTGTCCGAAATTCTCAAAGCCATGGAACATCTGAATCTCGGTATTGAGGAAGTCGCGCGCAGTGCCGGTACGGCCGCGGACAAATCCAAAGACTCCCGCAACAAGGTGGAAGAAGGCGTGCGTCTGGCCCGTGAGTCCGGCACGGCCATGAACGGATTGCACGAACTGACGGAAACGCTGAAAGTGAATATTCACGGTCTGGGCAAGCAGTCGGAAACCATCGGGCAGATAATCAACGTCATAAACGACATAGCCGACCAGACGAACCTGCTCGCCCTCAATGCCGCCATTGAAGCGGCCAGAGCGGGCGATGCCGGACGCGGTTTCGCCGTTGTCGCCGACGAAGTGCGCAAACTGGCGGAGAAGACGATGGGCGCGACGAAAGAGGTCGGCGAAAGCATTTTATCCATTCAGCGGCTTGCCCAGGTCAATATTTCCGGCATGGACGATGCCGTTGCGTCCATAGCCGGGGTCAACCGCATGTCCGAAGACACCGTTGCCGCCCTGAGCGAAGCGCAAGGCATAGTCCAGGAGGCGTCCCGCCAGGTGGAATTCATCGCCGATGCGGTAAAAGAACAGTCCGCGTCCAGCAATACCGTGACCGAACTTGTCGGCGACGTCGGCACCGTTGCCGAAGAAAATATCAGGCTGGTTGTGCAGGCCGATGAAGACTTGCGCAATTTCATGCGGAAATCCGGTGAAATACGCACGCTGCTTGAGGCGCTCAAAGCGACGAAAACGCAACCCGCCGCGCAACGCGGCTAGCTTTCCGGTTTAAGCAGCGGGAAAAGGATGACTTCGCGTATGGAGGGGGAGTCGGTGAACAGCATGATCAGCCGGTCTATGCCGATGCCTTCGCCGGCTGCCGGCGGCATGCCGTATTCCAGCGCCCGCAGGTAGTCTTCGTCCATGGCGTGGGCTTCGTCGTCGCCCGCTTTCTTTTCCGCGACCTGTTCTTCAAAGCGGGCGCGTTGGTCAGCCGGATCGTTGAGTTCGGAAAAGGCGTTGGCGAGTTCGCGTCCGGCGATGAACATCTCAAAACGGTCGGTAATGGCCGGATTAGCGCTGTTGCGCCGGGAGAGCGGCGAGATGTCCGTCGGGTAATGATGGATGAAATGCGGCTGAATCAGCTTGCTTTCCACGTCGAGGTCGAAAAGTTTGGCCTGGAGTTTGCCCAGTTTCCCACCCGCGACTATTTTTTCGCCGCGTTGGCGGATGTAGGCGGACAGGGCGTCATAGTTGCCGTAAAGGTCCGGGCCGTGGCCGCCCAATTCTTCAAGGGCGGTGAAAAAACTCAGGCGTTTCCATTGTCCCGGCCGCAGGTTGATGCTCTGCCCCTGGTAGCTGATTTCATAACTGCCGCAGACTTTATGCGCCAGACCGCCGATCAGGCGTTCGGTCAGGTCCGCCAGATCTTTATAGGTGGCGTAGGCCCAGTAAAATTCGCACATGGTGAATTCGGGGTTGTGCCGGACCGAGATGCCTTCATTGCGAAAATTTCTGTTGATTTCAAAGACTTTTTCCATGCCGCCGACCAGAAGCCGCTTGAGGTAAAGCTCCGGGGCTATGCGCATGTAAAGGTGCATGTCCAGGGCTTTGTGGTGGGTGATGAACGGCCTGGCGGTCGCTCCTCCGGCGATGGGTTGCAGCATGGGGGTTTCCACTTCCAGAAAGCCCTCGTCTTCCATGAAGCGGCGGAACTCGCGGATGATTTTGATGCGCGCGTTGAAGATTTCGCGGGTGCGCTCGGTGACTATCAAATCCAGGTAGCGCCGGCGGTAGCGCGTTTCGACGTCTTTGAGCCCGTGGTACTTTTCCGGCAGTGAACGGATGGATTTGGTGAGCAGGGTCAGGAAGTCGCAACGCAGGGTCAGTTCGCCGGTCTTGGTGCGGAAAAAACCGCCGCGCACGCCGACAATGTCGCCGGTATCCAGTTTTTTGAAGAGGGAATAGGTTGCTTCGCCGAGGATTTCTCTGGCGGCGTAACACTGGATGCGCCCCGCTGCGTCCATGAGGTGAAAAAAGGCCGCCTTGCCGAAAGAGCGCACGGAAACGATACGCCCGGCCAGACTGTATATTTCGTCCCCGGCTTCCAGTTCTTCCGCGCTCTTGTCCTTGTTTGCGGCCGTCAATTCCGCGGTGTTGTTGTGTTTGACGAACTCGTCGGCGAACAGGGGTATACCCGCGTCCAAAATTTCGCAGGATTTGGCCACGCGGTTTTTGATGACCTCGTTGAGTTCGTCGCGGGCGGCGAGGCTTTGCAGCATGGGCATGAAATAGGCGGCGTGGCGGGAGTTGCCGGGCAATTTTATTTTTTTGTCGCCTCGTCCTGCGCCGTTGTCGCGCGCTGGCCGTTCGGGGACGGCATCGGCATCGGAAGACGAGGGGATCGGGCCGTCATGCCTGACGGCGTGTCCGGCGTCGCCTGTATCCTCGAACAGGCCGGGGCCGTGCAGATGTTGCGTGTCGGGCGGAATCACGACGAAACAAACTCCCCGGCAACAGTGACGCGCGCTGTTGCCTGTGCTCGGTCTCGGCACGCGGGGGCGCGTGCAGGTCTTAAGCTCTATGCCGATTGCGCACCAGCGTCAATAACCTGATGCGGAAGGAGGCGCGGGCGGGAAAATTGCAACGGAGACCTTGACTCCGGCGTTCCGCGTTTTATGTATGAAAGTTCAGCAACACAAACAAAGGATACCCATGCGCTACGAAGGCATGATCTACCGGCCGCCCTCGGAAGGGGAGAGTCTCATTATCCAGAGCACGATCGGCTGCCCGCACAACCGTTGCCGTTTCTGCAACATGTACAAGGCCAAGCGGTTCCGCATCCGCAAGGTTGCGGACATTCTTCAGGACATAGAGGAAGCCGGGCGGCTGTACGGCGATTTACCGCCGCGCACGTTGTTTCTTGCCGACGGCAACAGCATCGTCATGCGCACTTCGCAGCTTTTGAGCGTCCTGCGTAAAATACGGGAGACTTTTCCCGGACTGGAGCGTGTGACGGCGTACGGCGCAGCGCAGTATGTCGCGCACAAGAGTCTTGAAGAATGGCGTGAGTTGCGCGATGCGGGGCTTTCGCGCATTCACTGCGGCATGGAGAGCGGCCACGATCCCTTGCTCCGTCTGGTCGGCAAAGGGACCACCATGCGCGGACAGATGGAGGCGGGCCGGTTGTTGCGTGAAGCTGGTTTCGAACTGAGCATGTATTATCTGGCCGGGCTGGGGGGCGACGCGATGCGCGAGGGCCACGCCGTAGACAGCGCCGCCGTGCTGAACGCCGCAGATCCGGATTTCATACGCATCCGCACCTTTTCACCCATGCCCGGTACGGAGCTCGGCGACGAGTTCCTGCAGGGCAGGCTGAAGCTTTCCGAACCGCACGGCGTTCTGGCCGAACTGCGTATGCTGGTTGAAAGGCTCACGGGCAACGGTCTGCTGCTCAGCGACCATTGGTTGAACTTCGCCCCGGTGCACGGACGGCTGCCCGACGACCGTGACGTTATGCTCCGGCAGATAGACAGGGCGCTGGCCCTGCCCGGTGATGCCTTCCGACCGATGGGCATGATCAGCGACAGTCTCTGATGCCGGTAGAGCGGCATTCCGCGGTTACGGGATGCTGCGCGTTGCGGCCGCGCCCCGGCGGGCGAGATTCAGCCAGTTGCCGGCTGCGCGTTCACAGAAGAGGACGGAATTCCGGCTCAACACCGGGAGATCCTCAAGCCATGCCTCCGAAAGGTGCGCATCGGAGTGCGCCTTCCATGTTGCGGAGATGTAGGAGCGTCCCTCAAGCACCTCCCGAATCCACGCCGCGAGCGTGCCCGCCTCCGCTTCCAGGTGGAACTGGAAGCCGTAGGAACACGCGCCCACCCGGAACATCTGGTTTTCGCACGCCTCGCCGCGCACCAGCAGAACGCCGCCCGGCGGCAGGGTAAAGGCGTCCCGGTGATACTCCATGAGCAGGGGTATGGACGTATCTCCGCCCAGCACGGGATCATCCCTCCCTTCCGGGGTGACGGACAGGCGGGTAAAGCCGAATTCCGGGAACTTCATAGGCGCGACCGTTCCGCCGTGCGCGCGGGCCAGGAGTTGCGCCCCCAGGCAAATCCCGGCCACGGGTTTTCCTGCAGCGTCGAAGGCGCGCATCAGGGCCGTTTCCGCCCGGAAATACGGCGATGCCGCGTCATCATAGGCGTCTTGCGGTCCGCCCAGGACGACCAGCGCGGCGTAGTCCCCGGAATCCGCCGGCAGGGCGTCTTTTTGCGGACGCAGCACGTCCGGCCGCGCCCCGCGCCGCTCCAGGGCCTTGCAGAATGCCCCCCCCGGAGCTTCACCGTGATTTTCCAGGACAAGCAGGCGCAACGGCGCGCCGCCGTCCTCCGCAAAAGGACGGACGGCCACGCGGGCGTCATAATAGGGCGTGCCGTTGCCCACCTTGCTCGCTATGGGCGGGGTGAGCCGGTTCAGGCCGTGCCCGCACTGCATCCAGCCGCCGCGTTCAACCACGACTATATCCCGGCGCTGTCCCTCGACGGTCTTGAGTTCGGCAGTCACGCTCCCGGCACGGTTTTCAAGGCGTATCGGATCGCCGTCCCGAAGGCCGAGACGTTCGGCCTCGGCGCGGGACAACGCGGCCGGAGGCAGGGCAACATGTTCGCGCGACGTGCGCTCCGAGCAGAGAAAGGCGTGCGGGGCCACGCTCATGAGGACGTACGGATAGTCTTCGCAAGCTCCGGGCGCCTTCGGCGGCAGGTCCATGAATGACGGGTCGAGGTCGGTCAGGCAGCGGAATTTTCCGGAAGGGGTGGGGAAAATGCCGCCGCTGTACGGCACCATGGGTGCGTTCAGACGGAAGGGACCGCGTTTCAGGTCTGCCGGCCGGCAGCCCTGTGCCCGCAGAGGCGCGCAGATGTCGTACAGCCAATCCTCAAGCGGGCGGCAATATTCGGCGGCAAAGGGGAAACGCCGGGCCAAGTCCTGAAAAACGTCGAACTCCGAGCGGCATTCTCCCAAAGGCCGGATGGCCCTGTTGACGCCGCCGACGTAATTGTGCCCGTAGCCGGCCGCCACATCGTCCTCTTCAAGAAAGGTGGTCGCGGGCAGAATAATGGAGGCGCAGTCCGCGGTGTCGTCCAGAAAATGCCCGGTGTAGACCACGGTTTCGGTCCGGCGCAAGGCTTCGGCCACGCTTGCGGAGTCGGGCGCCATGCAGACGGGATTGGAAGCGCTTACAACGATCATCCGCACGGGCGGGTTCCGGGCGGCGAGGATTTCTTTGCCCACGGCAGGCATAAGGAAGGTGCGCCGGGGCTGATTGAGGTGATCGCCCCAGTATTTTTGGTCATATGGACCGTATTCTTCAAATCCCTGGCTTACCCCTCCGCCGGGGACGCCGAGGATGCCCGCGAGGGCGCCCAGGGCATCGACGGCCCGGACGGCATAGTGCGCGTATTCGTGGCGGTGCAGGCCCCAGCCCAGCAGGATGGACGTCGGCTTGTAATGCAGCAGCAAATCCGTCGTAAATTCCACGTCCGCGCGCGGAACATCGTGATAACGCTCCAACTCTTCCGAGCTAAAACGCCCGACAAGGGCGAGGTAGTCGTCACAGCCTTCCGTATGGACGCGCATGAAATCCAGATCGGCTTTGCCGGAACGCAGAATGCGCCCGGCAATATCCAGGGCCAGAAAGGAGTCGGAGCCGGGGCGCGGCGCGATATGCCGGTCGGTCTGCGCGGCAGTGCGGGTACGCACGGGATCAATCAGGGCGACCTTGCCTCCCCGTTTGCGGATGTCGGCCATGACCGCGCACAGGCTGATGTTTGTGGAAACGGGATTTCTCCCCCAGAGTATCATGGAGTTGCTGTTGTAGTGGTCCAGCGGGTCATGCGAGACGCGTTCCCCCACATCCAGGTTCTGCGAGGCCTGCCCTGTGCCGCCGCACACCGTGCCGCGCAGAAAAGTCACCCCGCCCAGATGATTGAAAAAAAGGCGGTTCAGCAGTTTGAGGGCGGTGCGTTCGCCGAAACCCTGGTAATAGAATATGGCCTCCGGACCGTCTTCGGCGATGATTTTACGCATGCGGAGGGCGATCCGGTCCAGCGCTTCCTCCCAGGAGGCCCGGCGCAGCAGGCCGCCCACGCGGACAAGCGGGTGGAGCAGCCGTTCCGGGTCATGGACGCGCCGGACGTAGCGCGTGGTTTTCATGCAGGCATGCCCGCGCGTATAAGGATGTTCCGGCGCTCCCGTGAGTTTGACCAAGCGTTCGCCCGCGGGTGAACATGCCGTGACGGCGTGCAGTCCGCAGGTATTGGGGCAGTTGCGCGTACAGGTGGTATAAACGGTTTTTTCAGCAGGCACGGCAATCCTTTCGCGTCGCGTTGCGGCTTGGACCATTCTAAGGAAACGCTGATTTATTTTTTTGAAAAGCAAAAAGATGGATTCTTCGCTACGCTCAGAATGACAAAAGCGTAGTCATTCTGAGCCGTAGCGAAGTGAAGGCGAAGAATCTATCTTGATGTCTTTTGCCTTTCCTGCATTAATCAGCGTTTCCCTAAGGTGTTGATGTGTTCCCGGCAAGACGTCGCCCTCCCGGTTCTGCGCCATGCAACCGCCCTGGCAACGGCGCATGAACTCTTTGCACGAACGGCATTCCTCGGCGGCGCGCCGTCCCCGGAGCGGGCGCGCGGCTTCGGCAAAGTGCAGGCGCAGGGCTTCTTCACCGGAAAAGGCGGTGACGTCCGGAATCCGCAGGTCGTGCAGCGGCAGACAGTAAGACACGGACAAATCCGGGTGTATATCCAGGGAAGGAGCGCAAATCCCGGTGAATTTCGCGGAAAAGCGTTCCATAAAAGTCCGTTGTTCCGGTTCTGTTTCGCACATGCGCAGACAGCAATCTATCCCCAAGCCCACGCCGAGGCGCGCGCATTGTTCCGCAAAGGCCGCAACGGCGGCGAGAAGCCGCGCTGTCGTCCCCGGCGGCGCATAATCATTGCTCCCGAACGCATCGGGCCGAGAAATGTCGCAGCGCACGAAAGAGACATCGTACTTGACGATGCTCTTCAGCAAATAGGTGTAATCGGCGTAACGGGGTGAAAAGTTTTTGGAGAAGGTCACGCGGGCGCCCGCAGCGCGCAGCAGCACCAAGTTGTCGTGCAGGCGCCGTCTCTGCCTTGGGGAAAGCAGTTCGGGGGGATTGCAGTTGACGATGAAGTTTGTCGCGCTCCCGCTCAGGCGCTCCATCAACGCGGGCGCGCCCAGACCGTTGGTGAAAATGCTCACGGCTGCGCCTGCTTGCGCCGTCCGCTCGACCATTTCCGCCAGGCGCGGGTGCAACGTGGGTTCTCCGCCGATGAACGCCAAACGGTAAAGCTCGACCCGTATGCACCAGGCAAGAAATTTTTCAAAGTCGTCCCTGGCGATCCACCGCGGATACAGCGGTTGCAAAGCCCGCGCAAAGCAATATGGGCAGCGCAGGTTGCAGGCGTAACCGACAAAAAGATTCACAGCTCGAAAACCCGCCCGCCTGCCCGGCGTAGGATATTCCTGCGGGAAACCCGGTCAAAGGCCGTGAGGCGTTCCCGGTCCGCCACGGTAAAGGCCAGGTCCTGTCCGATGCGGATCTGCGCCCGCTGCGCGGCGGAACACAGCATGCCGACCTGCTCCCGGCCGCACCGCACGGTGATGACGGACCGCAGCCCCAACGACTCGATATCCGTCACCTGCCCGACGGCATGGTCGCGCGCGCCGGGTATGCCGGTCCACCCACCCGCCTCCGGCGCAGAAGGGGAGGAAAACAGGACGCGGACGTTTTCCGGCCGTATGCCCAGAAGAAAACCGCCCGGTCCGGCCCGGAGCATATGTTCGGCAGCCTCCTCCAACGCCGTCGGCAGCGGGAAGGCCAGCCCGGCGCAATGTATCAGGCCCTCGCGGAACTCCGCATGCAGGACGGCGATCTGCGGCGATCCCACAAAAAGGGCCGCCTCGCAGTCCACCGGATAATCGTACAAATCTTCCGGCGGAGAAGCCTGCACAATTTTTCCGGACCGCAGCAGCAACACCGTGTCGGCAACGGCCAGAGCTTCGGCAAAATCGGGGGTGGCCATGAGAAAGGTACGCCCCTCCTCCCTCTGCAGACGTTTCAGTTCCGCGCGCAGTTCAAAACGCAGGGGGGCGTCGAGGCTGGACAGGGGTTCGTCCAGAAGGAAGACGCGGGGTGAGCGGACCAGCGCCCGCCCCAAGGCTGTTCTCTGCCGTTCTCCGCCGCTCATGGTTTTGGGGAGCCGTTCCAGAACATGCTCAATACGCAGCTTCGCGGCAACGGCGCCAACACGCCGCTTGATTTCCTCACGGGGCAGCTTGCGCTCCAGCAGGGGCCCGGCTATGTTCTGAAAGCCGGTTTTGTGCGGATACAGGGCAAGATTGTCGAAAATCATCGCGATATCGCGATCTTTCGGCTCAAGTCCGGCAACGGATTCGCCGCTCATGAGGATGTCTCCGCCGCTTTCCCGCTCCAGACCGGCCAGCAGGCGCAGGGTGGTGGTCTTGCCGGCTCCGGCGGGTCCGAGAATCACGACAAAGGACTCCGGGGGAACGCTGAAGGATACCCTGTCCAGGGCCGTCTTCCGGCCGTAATGCTTGCTCAGTTCCCGCGCTTCAAGCACGGGAACGCCGGACGCGGAATACGCCTCGGACGCCGCCGTCGTCGTCGTCGTCGTCGCTGCTGTCGTTATAGGGCATTTCAACATTGATTTTTTATGCCTCCGGCGGCCGGGACTTTGTCCAGTCGGCCTTGCACCCGCTCAGGCCGACTCCTGCCGGAGGAAATGATTTCCCCCTGACCCTCTCTTTCGGAATGTATGCTTTCGAAGTTAAACCGCTCTAATTCCGTCCTGCGGATCGGCATGGCTTTCCCTCCTTCCCGGCGTCCGGCATGCTTACTGCGGCACGGGCACGAACGCGCTTTCCAGGCGCAGATTGCTGTCGCCGTCAAAGAGAACGACGGTTTCCGGAGCAAGAGTCAGTCCCACGGGGGTACCCTTGCTCAAGGAAAAGTCGCCTGACGCCGACGGGTTTTCAAGGGCCGCAGGCAGGCCGTCCGCGCTGCGCACCGCGGTGAGCGTAGTGCCGGTCTTCAGCCCGGACGGATTGCAGCCGCCGGCGTTGCGCGTTGGGGGGAGCCCGGCGCAAGGTGCTGCCTTAAGCTTGTGTTCGACAACGCATTGCAACGGGCTGCCGTGGGAACTCAGATTGACCACGGCATCGCCGCCCCGAATTTCAACGCCGAGAATTTCTCCCTGCCACAGCCCCTGTTCCGGGGGAACAAGGGTGAGATCCTCGGCCCTGAAACCCAGGGCATACTGTTTGTTCGCGCCGCGTTCCCGCACCAGAGCAGGTAGGGTGCAGGCCGGAAACAGCACCGTAAAGGCGGCATGGGTAAATTTCACGCCGCCTTCGGCATCGGCGAGCCTGCCGCGCAGGATGTTCATGGGCGGTGAACCCAGAAACTGCGCCACCTGCACATGGCCGGGAAACTGCATGATCCGGAGGGTTTCCTCGGCCTGGATGATTTTGCCGTGATTCATAATCGCGACGCGGTCGGCCAAAGACAGGGCTTCTGTCTGGTCGTGCGTCACATAAATGATGCTCAGATGCAGTTCCTGTTGCAGACGCCTGAGTTCTTGGCGTACGGCCGGGCGGGCGGAGGCTTCCAGGTTGGAAAGGGGTTCATCCAGCAGGAGCAGGGCGGGTCTGGTCACAAGGGTGCGTCCTATGGCCACTCTCTGTTGCTCGGAGCCGCTCAACCGGCCGGCCTTGATGTCCAGGCACTCCGTCAGGCCCAGAAGCTCCGCGATCTTGTGTACTTCGCTCCTTACGACGGCTTTGTCGGTCTTGCGGACTTTCAGACCGAAAGCCAGGTTGTCGCGCACGCTCATGGCGGCGAACACAGCGTAGTCCTGAAAGACCAGGCCGACATCGCGCCGGCCGGCGGGCACATCGATCACGGACCTGCCGTCTATGCGTATGTCCCCGGAACTCGGTTGCTCCAGGCCGACGATCATGTTCAGGGTCGTGGATTTGCCGCAACCGGAAGGTCCGAGCAACGCCAGCGTTTCCCCGCTTTCCACGGTAAAGCTGATGTCGTCAACCGCGACAACGGCCCCGTCCCTGTACACTTTCGTCAGGCCGGCCACTTCCAGCTTCGGGATACCCGAACGGTTCAACGTCGGCAGTGCAGATTCCTGATGAGGGGGTCCGGGGGAAATCATTTCCCCCGGCGGGGTCCGGGGCGGAGCCCCGGCGGGGTTTGGGGCGGAGCCCCGGCCGCCGGAAGCGCGTAACCTCAGCATTGCGATGCTCTCATTGCTTGACGGCTCCGAAGGTCATGCCGCGGGCCAGATGTCCCTGAATGAAAAAACCTCCCAGCACCAGGGGAAGCATGGCCAGCACGGCCAGAGCGGCTTGTACTCCGTAGAGGGTGCCCGCCGTGGCCGTGACGTATTTCGCAAGCTGCACGGGAATGGTATTGATGTTGCTGTATGAAAGCACCAACGCGAACATGAACTCGGACCAGTTGAGGATAAAGACCAGCATGGTGGTGGCGAAAAGTCCGCCTTTGATCAGGGGAATGGTGACGGTAAGATGGGCTTTCAGGCGCGACATGCCGTCAAGCATGGCGGCTTCCTCGATTTCCCTGGGCAGGTCGTCCACGAAACTTTTAAGCATCCAGGTCGAAAAAGGCAGGGTCACCGCAACGTAAACGGTGATAAGCCCGGCATAGGTGTCGATGAGTCCGACCAGAGAAAAGATGATCACAAAGGGAACGGCTATGGCCGCGGGCGGAAACATGCGCCCCGAAAGAATGACGAGGGGAGCGGAACGGCTGCCCTTGCTGTAGCGGGACAGGCCGATGGCGGAAAAGATGCCGGTGCCTACGGAAATGAGCGTGGAAACCGTGGACGCGAGGAGAGAGCCGAATACGGCGTCTCCCGCGGACCGGCTTACCCCTCCCACCCCGTATTCCCTGATGGCGTCGGGATCGAACAGGGTCTTGAAGTTGACGAGCGTAGGCTCGGCGGGTACCCAGATCGCCGGCGAGGCGTTCCAGTCCGTGGGGGGTTTGACGGCCGTCATGAACAGCCAGAAAATCGGAAAGAGTACGAGGATCAGGGCGCAGCACAGCGCTGTCCGCAACGGCAGGGACAATGTTCGCGGGGGCATCAGCGTCTTTCCTCCATAATGTGATCCTTGACCGGGATAAGCAGCAGATGCACCAGAAACAGCGAACCCACCAGCACGAGGAAGGCCGCCGCCGCGCCGTAGGCCAGTTGAAAATCGTTGAAGGCCAGCTTGTAAATATAGAGGCTGACGGTTTCCGTAGAAGAACCCGGCCCGCCGCGGGTCAGCATGAACACTTCGTCGAACAGCTTGATGATCTCCATGGTCCGGACGACAAAGGCGACCATGATCACCGGGCGCAGCATGGGCAGAACGACGTGGACGAAGAGCTGCCCCGGACTCGCTCCGAGAATGACCGCCGCGCGCAGCGGGTTTTCCGGAACGGCGTTGAGCCCGGAGAGCAGGATGAGAAAAAACAGGGGAGTCCAGTGCCACACCTCGGTGAGAATTACCGCGCTCACGGCGGGCAGCGAGCTTTTGAACCATTCCACCCCGGACAGGCCGACGAAGCCCAGGATCTGGTTCACCGGCCCGTTGGCCTGAAAAAGCATCCAGAAGGTGTAACCCACGACCACCGGCAGGACCATCATCGGGCTGAGAAAGGCGGAAAACAGGATTTTTTTCCCCCGGAAACGGCGCATGAAGAGCACGGCCAACCCCAGGCCGGCCGCAAACTCCAGGGCGAGACAGATCGCGGAAATGATCAGGGTGCGCGCGACGGCTTCCAGAAAACGGGTATCCCATATCAGCAGTTCGCTGTAGTTTTCCGTGCCGGTAAAATGCGCTTCCGCCAAACCGCCGCGGGTGGGCGTCCAGTCGGTAAAGCTCATGTACAGGGCGACGGCGAGCGGTATTACCAGGACAAGGACGGAAACGACCTGCCCCGGAACGGTAAAGGCCCGTCCCACAGGGAAGCTCTTCCCGGCGGGGCGGGAGGCGCGGCTCCCGCCGTACGCCGCGCCTTCCGCAACCACCGGGGTCACCTGTCCCGATCGGTCTTCATTCCGACCCGGTAATGCGCCTTCCGTAACCACCGGGGTCGCCTTACAGAGTCCAGGAGGCGCGTCCCGTCGCCTTTTTGATGGGTTCGGCCAAGTTTGCCGTAAGCGCGAACCAGGATTTTCTGACTTTATCCTTGCCCGCGCGCCGCGTGATGCGCTCAAAAGCCTTTGAGGCGTCATCCAGAGCGGCCTTGGGTTTCTTTTCCCCGGTCATGCAGGCGTGTACTTCCTTGTCCAGAGCATCCTGGTATTCGAAACCGCCGGGCAGGCAGAAGTCCGGCACGGTGTTGACGATGTTGTTGTAGAGTATTTTCAGGTAATCTTTGGTATAGGTTTCCACCAACCGTTCCGTCGGGTCCAGCATGTGATTGATGCGGTACGGGTCGGAGTACCCGCCGAGATAGGGGATGGCGTCGGCCGATATGGTCGGCGAGGTCATCCACTGGGCGTAGGCGTAGGCAAGCTCCGGATTGGCGGAATACCTGGATACGGCAAAGCCGTACCCCCAGCAGAACATGCCTGCGTACAGCCTGCTGCCGTCCGGCAGTATATCGGCGGGCATGACCGTGGCCGTGATTTTTCCTGTGGTGGCCGGGCCTGTGGACGGCGCTTTGCTGTACTTGAAGCCTGAAGGCCAGACGATATTCATGAAACCTTCTCCCCGGCCGAAGGCATTGTAATTTGAGGACCAGGTAAAACTGAAGGCATCGGGATGCAGGAATTGATTCACAGCCAGCATGTCTTCAAGCACTTGCAGACCTTCAGGCGAATTGAAGGTCGGATTCATATCCTGATCGAACCAGAGGCGGCCCTTTGAAGCAAGGCGCTGCATGAACATCCATTTGGCATAATAGCGGGAACGGTACTCAAGACTCCCGTAAAAATTGTTTTTCGGGTCGTGCATGAAGGAAGCCAGGGTGTAATATTCCTTCCAGGTATGGGGAACGTCGAGCTTGTAGCCGAATTTGTCCTCAAAGGCCTTGGCCTTGGCGGCGTCCTTGATGTGATCCCCGCGACAGAGCAGGGTAATCTGGTCACCGTCGCAGAGCAGGCCGACCACACGACCGTTGTACAACTGGGCATGGTGGCTCGCCGGGAACACCACTCCCCAGGTGTCGTGAAAAATATCCGGTTGATAGGTTTCGACCCAATCCGTCAGATCGTAGATGAGACCGGAATCCAGCCAGTCCGGGTAAGACATGGCCGTGGGCATCATGACATCGTAGCGTCCGGTTTTGGCCACAGCCTCCTGCATGCCCTTCGTGTGTACCACTTCGTCCGGTTCTTCAATGAATTCCAGGGTGATGCCGAGTTCGTTTTTCCATTTGTCGGCATAGGGGGTCATATTGCCGATGGAGCCGGTAGGTATGAGCAGGGTCAGGGTCTTTTTGGTCGCCTTGGCCGCTGCCGCTTTGGCCAGCGCCCAAGCCCTCGCTTCCGCGCCGTTGACGGCGGCCCAGACGTTGACCGCGCCCAGGGGCGAGAGACCGACCAGGTCGGCAAGCGCGCCGCTCACGCCGAGCAGGCCCATCGTATAAAGAAAGCGGCGCCTGCTCATTTTGCCTGCGGCATAGTTTTCCACCACAGCGTTGACGGCTTGTTTGTCCTGCATGATCAACCTTCCTTATTTTTGGAGTACTTTCAGCTTCGTGCCCGCAAAGCGGGTTCAAAGCAGTTCATAGGCGCTGTAGGCATTTTCACAGGGATTGCCGAGACAGAACTCGAAGCGGCCGGCGGCCGGCTCCATAATGAGGGCAAAAACCGTGTGAAAGGCGCGCGTTTCGTCCTCTTCGGGAAAACCGTGCGCACATATGCAGCGGGGATAGTTGGTGTGGTCGCGGGACAATTCCTTGAGCATATCCATGCTCAACGATCCCCTGCGGGAGCGCAGAAAGCGTTCCGCCGCCTGTTTTCTGACCATGGACCCGCCGTGCGACAGCCAGCCGGCCGTCTCGAAACGGCGCATGCCCGGCGCCAGCCAGTGATTGGTGTGGGCAAGCACGCCGTCCGGTTCCAGAAGTTCGTAGTGCGAGGCCGAGGTTTCCGCGCAAAAGGCCGCGCCGTCTCCGGCCAGTTGATAGGTCATGCCCGCGGCGCGCGGAGAAAAAATCACCGCCCCCAGGCTGTCGCCTATACGTTCGGCGGCAAGAGCCTTGCGGACGATAAACGGATACACGACCCCCGGCGCGGCATCGGAGGCCACAACTTTGTTGATGACCAGACCCGTCCCGACGCTGTTCAGACCGGCCAGCCCCAGGACGCCCGGCAGGCTGACCACCAACTGGACCGGACCGTTTTCCGGATGCAGGCGCAGAAGACAGATGAACTGTTCATAATATTTTTCCATGTCATAGGTTTGTCCTAAAAAGGCGCGCCCTTCCGCCCCGGCTTCGGCGGTCACGCAAAAGGTTGTGCAGCCCCGGCGCGGAGCATGCAGCAACCCGCCGCCCAAAGACGGGGCACGGAGGTCCTCCAGTTCAAGGAAGGCATTGAGGTACAGCACTTCCTCCACGGACAGGTCGGCCCCGTCGGCTATGCCCGTCATTTCCGCATGGAGGTCGGGTGAAAAGCTCCGCAGAAAGCCCTGGTTCCGCAGGCAGAAGGCGACCAGTCTCTCGCGGTCCGTCCGCGCACAGACGTTGTTGTTGCGGTGCACGCCGTCAACGCCGTCCAGAAAGGCGTGAATTGCTTCCTTGAGTACCTGACCGTGCCGGCGCCCCATTGCATACGGAGTGCCCTCCAGGTCGACAACCTGCAACGACCTTGCCATGACGATTCTCCGCGCCTTATTCGTATTTCAGATTAAAACCGCATTACGGAATTATTCGGGGACTCAAAGCAGTTCAAGGTAGTAATCCCATTCACGGGGATCCACTCTGCTGTTGAATGACGGCGAGTCGTAATCATTGAAGCGGGACCGGGCCAGTTCTTCCTCGTGCCGTTTCACCGCCGTCACCAGACGGACGAATTCCGGATGCAAAAGTTCCTGCAGAGCCTTGTCCTGCTCAAAGGCGGCAATGGATTCACCCAGCCGTTTCGGAAGCGCGGGCAGGGCCGGGTTGCCGTAGGCCACAACGTCGACGGGGTCCGGAAGGGGCGGATCGGAGAGTATACCTTCCAGGCCGGCGGCCAGGGTACTCACCGCCGGCAGGTAGGGATTGCTCGCGCCGCAGGCCAGACGGTTCTCAAAGTGGGTGCTTTCACCGCGCGCCCCTTTCAGACGTATCCCGACTGTGCGGTTTTCCAACCCCCAGGTGGCGGTATCCGGGGCAAAGGAGTTGACGCGGTAGCGTTTGTAGCAGTTGACCGTCGGCGCGGTGAACAGCGTATTCGCCCGTGCATGTTTCAGTATCCCGGCCAGAAAACGACGGGCGATCCCGCTCAGGCCGTACGCTTCGTCCGGCGCGTTGAAGGCGTTCCTGCCCGTTTCCTTGTCGATCAGGCTGATGTGGAAATGTGAGCCGGACGCGCTGGAATCAATGAAAGGTTTGGTCATGAAGGTAGCTGTGTACCCGTGCTGCAAAGCGATTTCCTTGACGCCGGTGCGGAAGAGAAAGGCCGTGTCCGCCGCCGCGATGCCGTCCATGTAATGCAGATTTATTTCCTGCTGTCCCGGCCCGTGCTCCGAGTTCTGCGTGATCAGCCTGATCCCGGCCTTGTCCATTTTCCGCATGAGGTCGTATGTGAACTCTATGTCGAAATTATTCCTGAGGGTCACAAAAATCGGTTGCCCGCCGTACACCGGGGTACGGCTGTCTTTGTGCAGGACATAAAATTCAAATTCGTAGCCCATCCGGCAGATGTAGCCCAGTTCGTCAAAGCGGTTCAGAAGTTTTTTCAACAGCAGACGCGGGGAGGCCATGGCCGGAGTGCCGTCGTACCAATACGGGTCTATTATGATGTTCGCCGTACCCGGCACCCAAGGCAGCACCTTGAAGGTCGTGATATCCGGTACCGTGCAGTGATCCGCAAAGGCCACTTCCTCGGCGTAGCCTGTTCCTTGCGGAACAAGTGACTGTATATCCAGCCCGAGAAGGCCGCCGTAAAAGTTTAATCCGTTGTCCAGATAATTCATGAAACTGCCGACGGGCACAAGTTTGCTTCGGGATATGCCGTGCAAATCTCCTTGCTCAAAGCGGATGAACTCGATCTTTTCGTCGCGGATTGTTTTTTGAATTTCACTGATTTTGTCGGAACGGGAAAATCCGGTGCCCATTACTTACCTCGTTGCGGTATGAAGAATGTGAGTCGCTTCACCTGGGAAAGAATAATCGTGCAGTTGAAGGACAAACTGTTCCGTCTCGGCAAACTGCCGGGCGGCTTGCTCTTCCGTCCCGTGCGCGCGGGATGTTCTACGGCGCGCGGGCCTGCTTTTGCATCATAATTCATTTTCGGCCCGTGCTTGGAGGCTATTCTGCAAGTTCCATACCGGGAAGGCGCTGATTGCGCGATATACGCTCCCACTGCGGGAATTTACCGATATTGACGGGGAAAAAAGGAGCAGGCGGATACCGTAAAAAAAACATAATCGTATTTTTTCGGCATAACCGCACATAAGCGGGCAATTTGCTCACGCAAAAATACGGTGAAGTAGTTTTATTGGGAAGTGCAGGGGGATCTGCGGGATGTGCCGGATCGGGCCGGCCTGCCGGGAGAGCTTTGAGGGAGTGCGTCCTCTCGGAAAGGAACATTCCCCGGTGCCGGTACGGGCGACGAAAAAATAGTTGGACGGCCGTAGAGCGGTTTTACACTTGAGAGTTGCCGCTGACGGCAAAAAAATACGCTTGCGGCAAATCGGCAGGCATTGCAGTGTTGAATAAAAATCTTGAGGTGAAAAACGTGTCAGCCGCGCTCTTCCGGCGGGCGGCGGCCGTCCCGAAAGCGCTTGAACGCCGTTGCCGCCACGGGCAGGACGGAAACGAGGATAATCGCGTAGACGATGAGGGAAAAATGCTCGCGCACAAAGGGCAGGGAACCCAGAAAATACCCCGCGCCGACCAGGGAAAACACCCACAACAGCGCGCCCGTCACGTTGAACAGGCTGAAGCGCGTGCGGCTCATGCCCGCCACGCCTGCGACAAAAGGCGCAA
>JAISWB010000033.1 GCA_031271265.1 Desulfovibrio sp.
AACGGCGGTTATGACTACTACAATGTGCGCGGCGACCTCGGGCGCGCCCGTCAGGCCAAGCAGGAGCTTGAAGGACTCAAGGACCAACTGGCGACGGAAACGCACAACACCTGGACCGATTACCTCTCCGCCCAGGAACAGAGCCGGCACTTCGGCAATGCCGTGAACTACAGCACCAAGACGAGGAACATGTATCTGGAGCAGTTCAACGTCGGCCAGCGTTCCCTGCTGGACGTGCTGGACTCCGAAAACGAACTGTTCAGTTACTCCATACAGCTCGTTACGGCGCAGTTGAACGTCATTGCCGCGCAGTACCGCATGCTCACCCTCGGCGGCAAGCTGCTCGCCGACATGGGCATCAACAGGCAGGAACTGAAGATAGACATCGACGTTGCCGGCCCTGACAGGCCCAACGTGCGCAAGTAACCGGGATGCGTCATGGCCCCGGCGCAAAGAGTCCCGGCAAGGTCTTGCCGGGACTCCGCGTCTGTCGGCCTTGAAGAGAGAGTTTTCACGCCGCATCGGGCAAATATCTTCATTTCCGAGGTAAAATGAAGAAAAAATGCGAGCCGGCAGTTCCTCACTTGCCGCTGCAAAATGAGGAAAACATGCCGGCCGGCAGTTCCTCACTTGCCGATGCAGAATGAGGAAAAAATGCGATCCAGCAGTTCCTTGTTCCCGCTTGCGCCGCTCACCTCGTCCAGCAGTCGCGCCGCGTGTTCCAGGCGCAGGGCAAGCATGTCGCGGGGGCAGCCGGCGGCACGTTCCTCCTCCAGTGTGTTCAATTCTTCCAAGGCAGCGCGCATCAGCGCCGACTGGCGCAGATTGGGTACCGTATCTCCCGGATCAGGCCGCCCCTGCTCCGTCAGGGCGGCGCGCACGGCTTCCGACAAAGCGTCCAGACCGTCCCCGCGCAGGGCGGATACAGCCGCGCAGGCCGGGACTGCCTGCACGGCATCGCCCAAAGCGGCGGAAAACACTTCCAAGGCCCTGCGCACTGCTGCCGGGCCGGGCAGCGTGTCGATTTTGTTCAAGACCGCAATCAGCCTGCCGCTCCTGCAGCGGTCGCGATGTAGACGCAGGAAGTCCCTTTCCTCCGGGTACAGCGTCCCGTTTCCGGAAAAGCCTGCATCTTCCGGGCGGACGGAATCCGGCGGGTCCGCCGCTTGCGGATTCAATACGCCGCCCACGTCCTTGACGAAGATGACTAGGTCGGCTTGCTCCGCCAGAGAGCAGGCTCTGCTTATGCCCTCCGTTTCCACGGCTCCGCCGCCGGTGCGCAGGCCGGCAGTGTCGGCCAGCCGTACTTCCAGGCCGCCCAGGTTCAGGGATTCTTCCAGATAATCGCGGGTGGTTCCCGGAGCCTCGGACACTATGGCCCGCTCCCGTCCGAGCAGGGCGTTCAGGAGGCTGGACTTCCCGGTGTTGACGCGTCCGGCCAGCACGGCCGAAGCGCCTTCGCGCCAGAAACGCGCCCGCTCGTATGCCGAGAGCAGGCGGCGCAGGGAGGCAGCGCAGTCGTCAAGCCGCTGTATGAACGCCGTTTCACCCAGGTGTTCGGCTTCTTCTTCGGGAAAATCGGCGTCCAGCACGCATTGCAGGCGTAGATCCTCAAGGGCGCCGCGCAAGCGCGCCGTTTCCCTCCCCAGTGCCCCGTCCAGTTTGGCTGCGGCCAGACGCGCCCCCGCGCCGGTGCGGGCATCGCACAACTCGGCCACGGCTTCGGCCTGGGTCAGGTCCAGGCGGCCGTTCAGAAAAGCGCGCCGGGTGAAATCTCCCGGCCCTGCGGGCACGGCGCCGGCCTCTACCGCCGCTTCCAGCAGGGCGGCGTTGATGCCGGGCCCGGCATGGCAGTGCAGTTCCCCCACATCCTCGCCCGTTGCCGAGTCAGGCCCCGGCATGTACACGGCCAGCACCTCGTCCAATACCTCGCCCCGGCTGTCCAGGGCGTGCCCGTAATGCAGGCGGCGCGGCTGAAAGACAAAGCCTGCGCCTCGGCGCGTTGCCGAAGGACGGCCTGACCCGCGCGGCTCCGGAGGATTTCCCTCCCGGCCTCGCCCTAAAGGATCGTCGGAGCAGTTCTGAGCCGAGGCCGCGTCCGAAGCGCACCGTTCGGGAAGACCGCCCGGCTCGTCACCCTCGGAAAGACCGGTCGCTTTGCTTGCTTTTTTGTAGGAGCGCTCCGAGGTCAGCGACTCGTCCCTCTCAGAAAGACCGGTCGCTTTGCTCCGCGCGGGGGCAAAAAGCCGGCCGAGCACGGTGAGCGCGTCCGGCCCGCTGATGCGCAGCACGGCTATACCGCCGCGGCCGGGCGGAGTTGCCGTGGCCGTGATGGTCGAGTGTTCGTCAGCCCCGCTCGCGGTCCTCGGCGTGTTCGTCATGGTCGTGATCGTGGTCGTGGTCGTAACGGTTGTAGCCGTTGCCGGCTCCGTCGGCTTCGCGCAGGCGTTCTTCCAGCGCCCGGCGCTGTTTGCGCTCACGCGTTCCGGCCGGTTTCAGGTCTTCAAAGGCGCGCGAGCGTTCCTGCTTGCGGGCGAAAATGAGAAAGCCCGTGTGCGCCGTCATGCGGTCCGCCGGGCGCAGGCGGTCGGCAACGGCTTTCCAGGGGCGCACGAGGACTTCCTCGACTTCAATGTCGTCGAAATCCCGGCTTTCCATGCCCTTGAGCAGCATGGATACCTGTTCGGCCGTCGGAAGCAGAAAGGCGAATAGTCCGCCCCCCTTGACGGCGGCAAGGGCTTGCTCCAGGTACAGCCACGGTTCGCGCAGGTCCAGAAACAGGGCATCGGCATCCGTCTGCTCAAAGCCTTCGGCTATGTCGCGCTCGTACTGGGTGACGTTGCCGCCGACCCCCGCCCATTCCAGGTTGCGCCGGCAGAGATCGAAAAACTCCCGCCGCACCTCGTAACTGTAGACTTTCCCCGACTCGCCGCTGAACCAGGAAAGGGCCAGGGTCATGCTTCCCGACCCCGATCCGGCCTCAATGACCCGGCTGCCGTTGCCGACGCCCAGGCGCATGCAGATGTAGCCGATGTCCTTGGGATACAGAATCTGGGTACGTCGCTTGATGCCGCGTGTCAAATCATACAGCGAGGGCTTGAGGACGCGGCAGGGAACCCCTTTGAGGGTCGCGACTTCCGTGCCGAAAGGCGCCTCGGCCAGCAGCGCGGCCGGGATGACTCCGTCGTTGCCGTGGATATCCTGACCCGGCAGGAGGCGGCGCAGGCTGCGCCGCCCGCCGGGCGGAACCAGGATGAACAGTTCCCCGAAAGCGGGCACGATCGTCTCTTTTAGAGTATGTTCAACTTGTCATATCTCATCCCTGAACACCGCGCCGGTCGACGCCGAGCCGACCTGCCGGGCGTAGCGGCGGAGCAGGGGGGACGCGACGGGTTTGTCCGGGGCTTTGCATGTCTTCAAACGCGCCCGGATTTCCTCGTCGCTCACCAGCAGGTCCAGGCGCCGGCCGGGGATGTCTATGAGAATTTCGTCTCCGTCGCGCACTATGCCTATCACGCCGCCGTCCGCCGCTTCCGGGGAAACGTGTCCCACAGCCGCCCCGCGCGAACCGCCGGAAAAGCGCCCGTCCGTGATCAGGGCCACGTCGCCGTCCAGTCCCATGCCGGCTATGGCCGAGGTCGGGGTGAGCATTTCACGCATGCCCGGCCCGCCCCGCGGTCCCTCGTAGCGCACTACCACACAGTCGCCGGCCTTGATCCTGCCGCCCAGCACGGCAGCCGTCGCGTCTTCCTCGGAGTCGAACACCCTGGCCGTGACCGTGCGCCGCATCATGGAGGGCAACACGGCGAACTGTTTGACCACCGCCCCTTCCGGGGCCAGGGTTCCCTTGAGTATCGCAATGCCGCCTTCGGCGAAATGCGGGTCGGACAGGGGGCGGATCACTTCCGCATTTTTGACGGCGGCTTTCAAGGCTTTCAGGTTTTCGGCCACGCTCAGGCCGGTGACGGTCAGGGGGTCGCCGTGCAGCAGCCCCCCCGCCAGCAGTTCGGCCATCACCGCCGGGATGCCGCCGGCCTCGTGCAGGTCTTGGATATGCGGGAGTCCGGCCGGGGAGAGCTTGCACAGGTTCGGCGTCTTACGGCTGACGGCGTCGAACATGTCCAGGGAAAGACCAAGCCCGGCCTCGCGGAAAATTGCGGGCAGGTGCAGGACGGTGTTGGACGACCCGCCGAGGGCCATGTCCACGGCCGCGGCGTTGGCTACCGACTTGTCCGTCACGATGTCGCGGGGCGTAAGGTTCTTTTCCAGCAGGACCATGACTTGGGCTCCGGCTCGCTTGGCCAGGCGGATGCGGTCCGCGGACACGGCCGGTACGGTGCCGTTGCCCGGCAGGGCCAGTCCTATGGCCTCGGCCAGACAGTTCATGGTGTTGGCGGTGTACATGCCGGCGCATGAGCCGCAGCCGGGGCAGGCGTTTTCCGTCATTTCCTCAAGCTCGTCCAGGCTGATCGCGCCTACGCGCGCCCGGCCGACGCCTTCAAACACGCTGATCAGGTCGCTCCGTCCGCCGCCCGGCAGAGCCGCGCCCGCGAGCATGGGGCCGCCGCTGACCAGCACCGCCGGGATGTTCAGGCGCAACATGGCCATGAGCATGCCCGGCACGGTTTTGTCGCAGTTCGGGATCAAGACAAGCGCGTCAAAGGGATGGGCAGTGGCCATTATCTCCACGGAATCGGCGATGATTTCCCGGCTCGGCAGGGAAAACTTCATGCCTTCATGGTTCATCGCCAGGCCGTCGCATACGGCTATGGCCGGGAACTCAAGGGGAGTGCCGCCGGCGCCGCGCACGCCGGCCTTGACCGCTTCGGCGAGGGTCCGCAGGTGCAGGTGGCCGGGCACGACTTCGTTGAAACTGTTGACCACGCCGACAAGAGGACGGCGGATCTCCTCCCCGGACAGGCCGAGAGCATAGAGGAGCGAGCGGTGCGGGGCTTTTTCCGGTCCCTGCGTCATGCGCAGGCTGCGTTGAGCTTTCATCAAAACTTCCTTTGGATTTTTCCAAGAGATTTCAAGTACAGTTTGCAAGTTCTCCCTTCAGGGAGATTTTTGATTGACTCCCAGTGAGGGCGGGGCCGACGAAGCTACATGATGACCTTTACAGCGTCCGCCGCCTTCCGCGCCTTGGCGAGGGCCTCCTCAATACTTGCGCCGCGGGCCAGAGCGACGCCCATGCGTCTGCGGCCGGCAATTTCCGGTTTTCCGAAAAGCATGAGCGTGGTATCGGGTTGGCTCAAGGCGACGTCCAGATTGCTGTATACGGGTTTGTTGCTGTACCCCTCGGGCAGGATGACGGCCGAAGCCGCCGGACCGTAAAAACGGACGGCAGGGATGGGCAATCCGAGCAAAGCCCGGACATGCAACGCAAATTCCGAAAGGTTCTGGGAAATGCAGGTCACAAAACCGGTATCGTGCGGTCTGGGCGAAACTTCGCTGAAATAGACCGTGTCTTTTGCCCCGCCGCGGCCTTCCTTCACGAACAGTTCAACTCCGAAAATGCCCCATCCGCCCAGCGCGGAGGTAACGCGTTCAGCGATATCCCTTGCTGCGGCGAGCGCCTCCGGGTTCATCGGCTGCGGTTGCCGGGAGCTGCGGTAGTCGCCGTCCTCCTGATAATGGCCTATGGGTTCACAAAAGGTCAAGCCCGCGGCGTGGCGCACGGTCAACTGTGTGATTTCATAGTCAAAATCAATGAATCCTTCAACGATGACGCGCCCCCGGCCGCCGCGCGCGCCTTCCTGTGCGTATTGCCACGCCTGCTTGACGCCTCCGGGGGCGCGCAGCACGCTTTGCCCTTTGCCGGAGGAACTCATCACCGGCTTGACCACGCAGGGCATGCCCACGGCGTCGACGGCCTCCGCAAACTCCGTGAAGTTTCCGGCAAAGCGGTAGGGCGAGGTGAGCAGGCCGAGTTCTTCGGCTGCCAGCCTTCGGATGCCTTCGCGGTTCATGGTCAGGCGGGTTGCCCTTGCCGAGGGTGTGACGTTGAAGCCTTCCTGCTCCAGTTCTTCCAGGATTTCCGTGGCTACGGCTTCTATTTCCGGAACGATGTAGGCGGGCTGTTCTTTTTCGATCAGGGCGCGCAAGGCGCGGCCGTCGAGCATGGAAACAACGCGGCTGTGCTGTGCGACCTGCATGGCCGGCGCGCCGGCGTAGCGGTCTACGGCAATGACCTCCAGCCCCAGACGGACGGCTTCAATCGCGACCTCGCGGCCGAGTTCTCCGGAGCCGAGGAGCATCAGTCTGGTTGCGGAGGCGCTGTGCGGTGTGCCGATAGCGACCACGGTGTTCTCCGGGTTGAATGTCGCGCGCCGTCAATCACGGAAAGTAGAATACACGCAAAACGCGGATAATTCAAACGCCGCCGCGATCCTCTCGGCGAGTGACTGCGTGACCTGCCGGACAGGTGCTCAAGCTGATGAAGATGAATCGGCAGGCGACTGTCGGGCGAGCCCGGTGAGTTCGCTCAACTGCTTTTTCATCTCAAAAGCATAATAACTTTCTGCTATCCTGCCTGCTTCATGCACTTGTTCTTCCGAGGCTATCCCGTCCCGTACAGCCTGGAACATGAACGGAAGCATTTCACCTTCAATATTACATTTTTTTGCACAGTGCAGCATAAAATCCAGTGTTATCTGTGAAGGTTGCTTATTCCACGCCGAAATAGCGACTTCAAGCGCGGTATCAGGATAGAGATCATTGCATTGTTTTAAAAAACCAACATTAAATATATTACCAAGAATGTAGTATATTTTGCTTATAATAAGTAAAATTTGAATTTCTGACACTTTATTTTCAGTAATATACAATAAATTACTATGTATAATTCTTTTTATATGCGGAGCTTCCAGTAATATTTCTTCAATCATACGCAATGCGTTGCTTTTATCATCATTTTTTAGAAAAATCATGCATAGTTTTAGCAAAGGATATACAGCAAAGCCTTTGCTTATAGAGAATGTATACATCTCTACAGCCTTTTCTTCTTTGGAAAGTCCGGCATAAATGTTTCCCAGTACATAGGCTGCCCAAGCCGACTCAAGCTCCTTGCCGGATAATAATTCTTTTAAAAGGCGCACGGCGTGGGTAAAGTCGCCCCCAAAGCGGCAACACATGCTGTATTTCGTGTTTGCTAAGTAGAATTTAGCTTCGCTTGTCCGTTTGGCCTTGGCGGCAGGCCGGCTGTTCAGTGCCTCAAGTAATTGCTCTGCACGGTTTTTACTCGTATGTCGGGCCAGACACTCTTGCTGTCCGGCCTGGGCCATTTGTTGATATTTTTCATGATCATGCAGAATATCATCAATAATTTCAAGAATATTATCCGGTCTATAGCAGACAAGATGCGTTCCTTCCTCAAAAAAATTCGCCACACCTCCTCCATCGGATTCCGTCAAAAGAAGCGATCCGGAGGCTAATCCTTGGAAAACGCGCAAATTCAGGCTTGGAAACAGGCTTTCATTCAGTATAATTTTCGACTGTGCAAATATATCTTGCATCAAATCAAATGATACTCCACTAACATGATTGACATGATAATACTGCTGCAGAAAATACAGAAGATATGCTCTTTTCTTTCTGTAGTCACTCAGGGTTCCAACAAAGGAAATATCGTACAATTTTTCTTTCTGTTCCCGGAATGCCGTTCTTGAAACGCAAAGAGGCAGCCATTCTGCGGTAATGCCGTGCCTTGTAAGGTTTATGACCGAAGATTTCTGGTCCACAAAGACAAAGTCGAACAAGTGGAGATAACTGCTGAGATAGAACTCGTTTATCGGAGAATCTATGCAATATGCTACAGTCGGATATCGACATTCATAAAAATTGTCGGGAACAATGACTGACCCGAACACTTCAAGCACAATCAAGTCAGGATTGGAACATACCGATTGAATTTGCTCAGTAATATCAAGATGCTCCCGAAGCGGCAGCGGGATTACTTCATGCCCGAGTTCCCGCAAGCCTTCTTTCAGGAATTGTCCTTGCATGACAATGTTCATGATACTTGTTCAGTACGCTCCGATTCGGCAAAAGTCGGAGCCGGGTCGGTGTCGGTGCACAAAATTTTCAAGCAGTCCGGCCGCTCGTTGCGTCACCCTGCGGCGAGCCGGGCGCGCTCAGTGTACAAACCCGGTTTCGGCCGGAATTTTTGGCCGCATACAGGGCCTCGTCGGCGCGCCGCAGGACAAGAGCCCCATATTCGCCCTCGGCATGCTCGCTGCACCCCGCGCTCACTGTGACATGGCGGCCGTCCGGAAGACAGACTTTTTCGGAAACACGCTCACGCATTCTCTCCGCAACGGATACTGCCGTGTCTATCCCGCTGCCCGGCAGGAGCAGGACAAACTCCTCCCCGCCGTAGCGGCACACGAGGTCGCCGGTCCGCGAACACTCCTGGAGAACCTGCGCGACCTCCTTGAGTACCGCATCGCCCGCCGGGTGCCCGAAAGTGTCGTTGACCGCCTTGAAATGATCTATATCAAACATAATACACGAAAAGCGCCTGTCGCCGGCCGCGGCATACCTGAACAACGCGTCGTCAAACAGTTTACGGGTATGCAGGCCGGTCAGAAAATCAGTAGTGCTTTCTTCTTCAATCTGCCTCTTTTGTAAAACAACATTATGTATTTTTTTCTGGAGTACCGCAATGACTTTACGTTCCTGGTCGACGTCAACGATGACTCCCAGCAGTCCGCGTACGCCGTTTTCCTGAATAAATCCGCCGCTCCAATAATGGCAGGTGTGTACCTTTCCATCAGAAAAATTATATTTTACGATATGGTGACTAATTTTTGCATTATTCAACATATCAATGTCTTCTTGTTGGTAAAAAAATCGGTCATCAAGCGGGAGATAATCAAGATCAAGTACTGTTTTACCTATTAAATCTTCTTTCTTGACTCCAAACATCAATTCATATGCTTTATTGACAAAGACAAAGCGCAAATCAGCATTTTTGAGAAATATGGCGTTGGGCAAGGTTTCAAGAATAGGGCGCAGTGAGAAATCATTGAGTAATGTGTACATATTCATTGCTCCATGCCAAAATTAAGACTATTCTGTAACAATGACACATACGGGATTCATCTCGCCGGTAGACGTCAACGGGTATGCCGGAGGTCCGTATACAAGTCAAGCATGCCGCGGCGTGCAACGCTCCGGGGCGGCGCGGGTCATCGCCACAGCATGGGGTCGGCCCCGAGCCTTACCAACTCCTGCTTGGGGATGTCCACGGCATACGCGCCTTCAGCGTAGCTGCCCATTTCGTACGGCGCATAGACGACGCGCATTCCGGCCGGCGTCAGCAAAATTCTGTCCATATTCAGGTCCACGTTGTTTTTTTCGTCACCGGTGACGGCGTCCCGTGCCTTTTTTTGGTGCAACACACCTGCGAGGACGCGTTGGGCAAGGGCGTCGGCCGGAACCTTTCGCGGGAACAGGTCGCTCATCGTCAACGCGCTGCCCGCAGCCAGATCGTATGTCCTCGCCGTGAAGTAATGATTCGGGTGCGCGCCGCCTGTGAACGAATAGGTGGAAAAGAGGACGGAGGCATACTGCGCCGAAGGCCGGAACAGCGTATAGTCGGTAACGCTTTCCCATCCCGGCGAGGACCGGGCTTCTCCGGGCGATTCGGCGGCGAGTTCCGCAGCCGCTTTTTCATAGGAAGCAACGGTTTCGTCGAACAGCGCCTGCGCCGTCCTCTGCACAGCGGCATCCGCCGCCCCGTTCAGCCCCTGCGGATAGGACACGGACAGTTCCAGGGATAAGCCGGCATACTGCCTGCTGCTTTTTATGGTAAAACCGCCTTTTCCGTCACCGACGGCGGCATCCGGCGAAACATCGGATTTGACGGCGCCGGAAACTCGCGCCTGGGGGTTGTCCGCGGTATCCGTCTTGGGGGGTGCGGCGGATGCGGGCGGCGAAATATCGGATTTGACGACACCCGAAGTTCGCGCCCCGGCGTTGTCCGCTGTATCTGCCTTGGGGGGCGCGGCGGATGCGGGCGGCGAAACATCGGATTTGACGGCATCGGAAGGGCGAGCCTGGGCATTGACCGCGGTATCCGCAACGGGGGGATCGGCGGGGGCACGCTTCGTCGGTTGCATCCGTTGAAGTTCGGCGGCACGCGCAGCGGCTTCGTCGATGAAAAAGCGAACATAGCGCGGCGTACCCTTGCCGAATTGCTCGAAAGCGGCTTTTTCCCTTTGCGCGTTCCATTGCCGCTGCGCGTTGCGCAACGCCTTGCGCTCCGCCTCGGAGCGCAAGGCCAGCGCCGCCTTGTAGGCAGCACCGAGGCGCCTTTCCGCAGCGCGGAATTCGGGATTTTTCATCAATTCCGCCCACTCCGCCTTGCTTACCTCGGCGCTTTCGGCAAAAGCGGCGGACATCGGCAACAACGCGACAAACAACAGCAAAACGACAAGGCGATACATGTTCACGCAAGCTCTCCCGGATAGGGTTTACGATTTATACGGCAGTCGATAATTGAGCGCACGCACCGGGGTATCGCGGTACATGGGGTTTGACGACCGCATCACCGAATTTTCTTCAAGCCTCGCAGCACGATAGAGCAGGCTGCCGGGCGCCGCTCCGGCGCCGGGATCATATAGTGCCGGCCGGGAATGCGGGGACCGGCGACATTGAAAAATGCGGGAAGAAACGGATATTCGTCGGGCATGGAGCGACTCCTGCGGGGGAAAGGCGTGTCGGCATCCACGGGATCAACAGCCCGTATGCCCCTGTGCATAGCAGTTCGCTCCCGCCGTGGCAAGGCGCGCAACGCCGGCCGTTTTTCGTTTTCCAAAACAAGTCCGTTTGGAAGGTTCCGGCGACAAAAATACCGAACGGTAGTATTCCGGCGGCGATAGATGACGACTTGGTAAAAAAATGCGTTGCACGATTTCCGATGGAATACGATATACACAAGCTATATCCGCATGTTATGCCGCAACCGGGGTACGGGCGCGGCCGTGGCCCGAAACTTGCTCGGGGGAGTACAGCGCGTTGCCGCGCACGCCGGCGGCGCAACGGAGCATTTACAGATTTCCGCATGGAAATCTGAACAGCAGCCGTTAGGCTGATATCGCCGCGAAGCGGCGTGAGTCAGCCGAAAACCACGCTTTTCGGCTGACGATCCTCCGCAGGGAAAAGTT
>JAISWB010000006.1 GCA_031271265.1 Desulfovibrio sp.
CCTGTGAAAACGCGGCGTATTCCACTTCCGCCCGGATCGGCACGCTGAATTTTTTTTCGAAGTCATACCCGAAAGCGATGGACCCGCCGAAAGTGCTGTCGGTTGAGCTGCCGATGCGCCCCGTTTTGGGTTCGACGCCATCTGTACCGTGTACTTTCGTGCCGTCCATCTGCGTCAAGCCATACACAAACTTGGGCGCGACATAGATGCCGATCTGATCCGCAGCCCCGGCCAGTGCGGGCGAAACAAGCATGGCGGCTGACACCAAAACTCCAAGCAACTTTTTCATGGACTCCTCCTCTATTCTGCCGGTCACAAATCCTGCGTTATTCCGTTTCCGGATCAAATTAACGCAGGATCGTCAGCCGAAACGCGGTTTTCAGTTGACTTGCGCCGTTTCACGGCGACGGCGACCGCCGGGCCAAAGTTAAAATGCTGTAGTCAACACTCTCCGGACTTTTTTTCCAGCTTGGCCCAGGTATCTTTCAGCGTCACGGTGCGGTTGAAGACCGGCCGGTCGGGGCTGCCGTCCCGGTCGGCGCAGAAATAGCCCAGACGCTCGAACTGCACGCTTTCCCCCGCCTTGAGCGCGCGCAGGCTCGGATCGACATATCCTTTCACGACAACCAGGGACTCCGGGTTGATGCAGTCCGGAAAAGTGTTTCCCGGTTCCACGTCCGAAGGGTCGTCCTTGAGAAACAGGTGGTCGTACAGCCGCATCTCGGCTTCGACGGCGTGGGCTGCGGACACCCAATGCAAAGTTCCCCTGACCTTGCGCCCGTCCGGGCTGCCTCCTCCCCGGCTTTGCGGGTCATAGGAACACACGAGGGCGCGGATCGTGCCGTCCGGATCCTTCAGGACTTCCTCGCAGGTTATGTAATAGGCGCAACGCAGGCGCACCTCGCGCCCCGGCGCGAGCCGATGGAATTTCGCCGGCGGGTCTTCCCGAAAATCGTCGCGTTCAATGAACAACTCGCGTGAGAACGGGATGCGCCGCACGCCCTTTTCCGGCTCCTCCGGGTACAGGGGCAGTGCCGGCCATTCCACCCGGCCTTCTGGATAATTGCGGAGAATGACTTTCAGGGGCCGGAGCACGGCCAGAGCGCGCGGCGCCGTCGCGTTGAGACGTTCGCGGATGCAGAACTCCAGCACGGCATAGTCCACGCTGTTGTCCGCCCTGGAAACGCCGATGCGCGCGACGAATTCGCGCACGGCTTCGGGCGGAACCCCGCGCCGGCGCAGACCGGAAAGAGTCGGCATGCGCGGGTCGTCCCAACCCCGCACATGGCCGCCTTCCACCAGTTGAATGAGTTTGCGCTTGGAAAGCACCGTGCGCGTAAGATTCAGGCGCGCGAATTCCGTCTGCCGGGAACGGAAAAGGTCCAGGGTTTCCAGAACCCAGTCGTAAAGCTCACGGTTGTCTGCGAACTCCAGGGTACACAGCGAATGGGTGATGCCTTCCAGCGAATCGCAGATGCAGTGCGTGTAGTCGTACAGGGGATAGATGGGCCAGGCGTCGCCGCTGCGGTGGTGCGGGGCGCGGCGAATGCGGTACAACACGGGGTCGCGCATGACTATGTTGGGTGAGGCCATGTCTATCTTGGCGCGCAGCACATGCGCGCCGTCCTCGAATTCCCCGGCGCGCATGCGCCGGAACAGGTCGAGGTTTTCCTCCACGCCGCGTTCCCGGTACGGGCCGGCGCGGCCCGGCTCGGTCAACGTCCCCCGGTAGGCCCGGATATCCTCGGCCGACAGGCTGTCCACATAAGCCTTGCCCATGCGGATAAGCTGTTCGGCGAACTTGTACAGCCGCTCGAAATAATCCGAGGCGTAATATTCACGGTCCCCCCAGTCCCCGCCCAGCCAGCGCACGTCTTCGCGTATGGCGTCCACATACTCGCGGCTTTCCCTGGTCGGATTGGTGTCGTCGAAACGCAGGTTGCACAACCCGCCGAATTCCTCGGCTACACCGAAGTTCAGGCAAATGGATTTGGCATGGCCTATGTGCAGGTAGCCGTTCGGTTCCGGAGGAAAACGGGTGTGTACGGTATCCCTGCGCTTTTCCGCAAGATCCGCGGCAATCATGGCCCGGATGAAATCCCTGCCTCCCCGCTTTTCGGCACTTGTTTCCGTTGCGCCGGCCGCCGCCGTTGTTGCGGTTCCCGTTGCGCTTGCCTCCGTTGCAGGGCGGGCAACGGTATCTTCGGCGTTCATTCAGAAAATCCTTTATGGTTAAAGCTGCTCCCTTAAGGGAGATTGCCTGCACCCGGCAAAGCCGGGCATACCTTCCCGCTGCTCCCTGCTTCAGGGAGGGACAATCCACCCGGTTCCCGTCGCCGGGGTGGAGCCGGCCGGCGGGCCTGATGCGGATTGAAACCTCGCCGCGGAAGGGTTGCGTTACTGCAGGCGCACCGGATAATTGCCGCGGTAGACCGTGTCCGCGACCTCGATGAGGATGTCTATCGACGTTATGCCGTCCGGTTTCAGACCGGCGGGCAGGCGGACCGTATTTTGCATGGGTTTCATGCGGGCTATGGCGAAACGCGAACTTTCCTGGTCCTGCAGGGGCAGGTCCACCCGCGTGCCGTCGGCCGTCACGGCCGCATACTTGGCCGCGCCTGTGACGGTGCGCTGCCCGTCGGTCACGGTGGACAGTTCATAGCTGATGCGCAGGCGCATCGAGCCGTAATTTCTGGCGCTGAACTCATTGACGCGCAGGGGGCTTCCTTCTCCGGCCAGAGGAGCGAATCCGTCGCCCGTCTTTGCCCGGGCGTCGGTCTCCGTCTCGGTCGGAGCGTCCCGGCGCTCTTCGGCCGGGCTTTCGCTTTTATCCTCGGCCGCGCGCGACTCGGCCTGCACGGGCGGCGTATCCGCAGGCTTGGAAGTCGTTGCCGGAACCGGCGCGGACCCCGCCGCCGCCGGCGCCGCGGCAGCCGCAGTGACGCGCTCGGCCGGGCCGGGAGCGGGAGGATTCGCCGCGGCCGTGCCTCTGGCGGGCAGGTCCGGCGTGCCCACCTCCGTATGCTTGGCCTGGGGAGGACTGTCGTTGCCGGCTTTCAACAGGCTTTCCAGATTGACCAGACGCTCAAGCTGCAGGCGCATCTCGGCGTTTTCCCGTTCCCTGCTTTCCTGCACCGCGGCCAGTTCCCGGTACTTGGTGAAGAAATGCAGGCCGCCGTATATGCCGCCTCCCCCGAACAGCAGCATCACGAGAAACAGGCCGGCGCAGAAATGCAGCAGGCCGCAACGGACGCTGAAGGTCCTGGATTCCTTGTCGTCGCGCATCAGCAGGACACGGTAGTGCGTCTGCTTTTTAATGACCGGCTTCAATGCTCCTCCATTCTTCCCGCGTGATCAGCCACGCGCCGTTTATCCTTTCAAAGGTCAGGGTCTTGATGCCCGTGTCGCCGCCGCCTGCCCTGTCGGCGTATTCCTGGTGCATGTCCGCGACCGTCCTGCCCTTGCGCTGTCGTACCCCGACATCGCTCAGGCGCACCTTGGCGGGAGGATTCCTGCGCCAGAGCGCGGTCTTGTGCCCGCGGATGTCGGCCGCCCCCCTGCGCTCGCCCTGTATCGCCCAAGGAGCGTAAAAACGCGTATACTCCGCAATATCCCCGCGTTCCCAAGCCGCGCGCCAAGCCTCGATGCGCTCCGTGATTGCGCCGGCTGCGTCGCGCAACGGGTCCGAGCGCGCCTCGGGTGCCTTGCGCGGCTCCGCCGGCGCGGCTCGCCGCGGCTCTTCCGCAAGGCCGGCATCGGGGGCGGCTTTTGCCGTTGCGGGTATGACGGTATCCGCCCCGCCTCGTTCAACCCCTTGCGCCTCCGCCGGCGCGGCGACAAGGCCGGCGTCGGGGGCGGACTTTGCCGCCGCGGGTATGACCGCATCCGCCCGGCGGCGTTCAACTCCTTGCGTCTCCGCATGCGTGACCGCTTGTGCCGGGCCCGGCGCGTCCGCGGTTCGGGAAAGCATCGTGCCCTGCGGCGTACTCCGTTCCCTTACGGCGCGTTCTCTTTCCGCAACCCGGCGCGCGGCCAGCCTGAAAGCGGCTTCGGACGGGCGGGGCATGGGGCCGAAGGCCGGGTCTTCAATATGATCAGGCGTGCTGAGTACCGCCTGCGCGGCCGGGCCGCTTGTGCCCGGAGCGGAGGAAGCGCGGCTGTCCGTGCCGGCGGGTAGGGGCGCCTGCGTGGTCGCGGAGAAAACCCCGCGGACCGTGCCGGCGGGAAAGGACGTTGCGGCCGGCGGTTCCGCCTGAGCATCTGCCGGGGAGCGGACCTCGCCGGTAACCCCGCCGGCGGTTGCGGAGGGCATGCCGACAGGCGCCGGAGCCCCGGCATCGTGCGCGGAATGCCCGGAAACGCCCGCGGCCGAGGCGACGTATGACCCGTCATCCGGCGCCCGCCAGACCGCGTCCAGCAGCGCCAGAGGGTCGTCCTGCTCCGAAGGCGGCAACAACGATGCGGCCGAGGCCGTCAGAGGGGCGTCCTCCAGCCCCGGTTCCCATTCCATGCCCACGATCTTGAAGTCCGTCCCCGCTTTTTCCCAATACAGGCGGCGCGTGCCGCGCGTACTCAGGTTGGGCGCATGGTAGTCCTGGTGAAACCAGGTTACCCAGTAATCGGGGCCGGCAAGAATCCTGATGTCCCTGACCGAGGTGCGTATCCAGGGCAACAGCGCGAACAGGCGTTCCTTCTGGGCGCGGAAGGCGGAAAAATTCTCGCCCTGCGCCGCGCTGTACGCTTCACGGTTGTAAAAGTCGAAAAAGCGGCGGGAACGCCCCGACCACGCCTCGGCCCAGTCCCGTACCTTCTGCTCCAGCTTGTGCAGGTCGTCGTCACCGCCCGCTCCGGTCGCGCCGAACACAAAGGAGCGGGTCAGGGTCACCGGCGCGCCCGGCAGCAACGCCTTGCCGAGGATGGACAGGTCGTTGTTGTTCATGGCGACGCAGCCCTCGGTCTGCAAAGGCACAAGAGGTTCCCCCCGGCCGTGAATCCAGATGCCGAAGCCCGTTTTGCCGCGCAACCTGTCCACGGGATTGGGATAATTCAGCGTAAAGGCGCGGGGGCCGTACTTGATGAAATCCAGGCCGGCGTCGATGCGGCGCACGACAAAATACACGCCCTCGGGGGTTTTGAGGTCGCCCTCCACTTCCTTGTCCCCTTCTTTCTGCCCGGTGGTGCAGACAAAAACCCGCGCAAGGCGCAGAGGGCTCTGCTTTTCAAAGAAGGCCAGCTTCTGCCGCTTCTTGTCCACGGCGACGAAATAGGAAGGATGGGCGAACTGCTCGGCAATAACCGCGTCCCAAGCCGCGCGGGCCGGAGACGGCAGAAGCGGGACAAGACAGGCGACAGCCGCGAACGCTCCCGGAATGACGGGCGGAATCCGGTGCCCGGTTGCCTTGACGCCGGGGCCGGCGGCCGTGAACACATGCCGGATGACGGCAACCGTTCCGGGCGCATGACGTCGAAGGAACAAGGCAACGGCCGCGAACGTCCACAGGACGGCGGTCTTCAAAGAGGTGCGGGTTCGGGAAAAAAGAAAAAAGAGACGCGCCCGCAAAGCTCCCGGCGTTTGCTGACGCCGGGCTGCGCCGGGTTTCCGGGTATACCTGTCGCAACAATTGGCCATCTGCGTCTTTGCGTTGCGCTGTTCAACGGCAAACTCAACCGGAGGGACGCGCCTCGGCGCGTGCCGCGTGGGGCAATGCCCCGCCGCGTCCCGCAGATCGGGCCGGATACGGCAGCCCGCAACGGGTGAAACAGCAAACTCAAGCGGGTGGCCGTACCCCGGCGTGTCCGGCGGATCGCGCCAGTTCAAGCAGTTCACGACGGGTGAAAAGAGAACGCAGTTCCCTGCCGGCCGCGGCAAAGGCTTCAGCGCCTCCCGGCTCTTCCCGGTTCAGGATGCAGAACACGGCAAGCACCTCCAAGCCCTCCGCCTCAATCATATTTGCAGCTTGTAACACAGAAGCGCCGGTGCTGACAACATCTTCAAGCATGACTACCTTGTCGCCGGGACGCACGTTGGCCAGGCCCTCCACTCTGCGCCCCGCGCCGTGCCCCTTGGCCTCCTTGCGCACGATCAGCGCGGGCAGCCGCCTGCCCTGCGCAAGGGCCGCCAACGAGGTCGCCGTCAGCAGGGGATCCGCCCCCAGAGTCATCCCGGCCACGGCCCGCGCCTCCGTGTCGCGCAGCATGCGCGCGAAAAGCATGCCGATCAGCCGCGCCCCGTCCGGGTCCAGCGAACTCTGGCGACAATCGAAATAATAGGAAGCCTTGCGTCCGGAACTCAAGGTGAAGTCGCCTTCCATGTACGAACGCGCGTACAGCAGCGCGGCCAACTCCGCTCTGCACGCTTCCGTGTCGCCGGACGTAAACATGGTCGACCTCCGAAGCCGGCGCAAAGCCGGACATTTACCCCAAAGCTCCCGGCCGGGTTGGGCGGAGCCACTTACTGATATATGCGTTAAAAAGTAAACTTTTTACTGCAGGATCGTCAGCCGAAAAGCGTGGTTTTCGGCTGACTCACGCCGCTTTGCGGCGCATCGGCCTTACGGCCGATGTTTACTGATTTCTGCGGAAATCAGTAAATCAGTTGCTCAGGCCGACCCGAAAAGCCTGTTGTAGATCTCGTCTTCATAGCGCAGGAAATGCGCGGGGTCGAACAGGGCCGCCATGCGCGTTTCGGGCAGATGCCCGCGCATGAACGGGTCGGCCCGCACAAGATCGGGGAACGATCTGCCTTCCTCCCGACTCCGCATGGCCAGACGCTGCACTTCCTCGTAAGCCTTCTGCCGGGGCAACGCCGCCTCTTCCACGAGGGCCAGGAGCACGCGCTGCGAAAAAAACAGACCGTAAGACCCTTCCAGGTTGCGCGCCATGCGTTCCGTGTCGACTTTCATCCCGCGCAGCAAGGTGTTCAGCCGCGTCAGCATGTAGTCCGCAAGAATGGCGGAATCCGGCATGATTATCCGTTCCACCGAAGAATGGCTGATGTCGCGCTCGTGCCAGAGGGCCGTGTTTTCCATGGCCGCCCACGCGTCGGCGCGCAGCAGACGGGACAGCCCGCTCAGGTTTTCCGCGGAAATAGGATTTTTTTTGTGCGGCATGGCCGAAGACCCCTTCTGCCCCTTGGCGAAGCCTTCCTCGATCTCTCCTACTTCCGTGCGCTGCAGATGGCGCAGTTCCACGCACAGGCGTTCCACTCCGCCGCCCGCCAGCGCCAGAGCGGTAAAATACTGCGCATGGCGGTCCCGCTGCAGAATCTGCGTGGAAACAGGGTCCGGCTCAAGGCCGAGCGCGGCGCAGGCCAAACGCTCCACCTCCGGCGTCAGGGCTGAATACGTCCCCACCGCCCCGGAAATCTTGCCGACGCGCATGTTCTCGACAGCCGCCGCAAAACGGACGCGGTGCCGCGTGAACTCGGCATAAAACCCCGCCAGTTTCAATCCGAAACTCGTGGGTTCGGCATGCATGCCGTGCGTCCGCCCCATGCACGGCACGCCCTTCCAACGCAGGGCAAGGTCCTTCAACGTGCCGAGCAGAACATCGAAATCACCCAGGATGATCCGTCCCGCCCGCACCAGAAGCAGGGCATCCGCCGTGTCCACAATGTCCGACGACGTGCAGCCCAGATGAATGAACCGGGCGGCAGGCCCGACTTTTTCTTCGACAGCCGTGAGGAAGGCGATGACATCGTGCCGCGTCTCTTCCTCAATTTCCCGCACCCGGCGCACATCCACATCGGCGCGCGAACGGATTTCCGCCATGCTCGCAGCGTCGATCACGCCGAGGCGCGCCCACGCCTCGCAAACCGCAAGCTCCACCTCCAGCCAAGCTGTCAGACGGCGCTCCTGCGTCCAAAGGGCGCCCATTTCCGGGCGGGTGTAACGCTCTATCACGGCGCGGACTCCCTACGGCTCACGGCGCGGCCGGAGCCTCCTTGCGCGTTGGAGCCGCCTTCTGCTCCGACGCAACCGCCTTACGCCCGGAAGCATCCGCCGTCCCCGACCCGGCCTTGGCCGCAGGGCATGTCCCCGCCTCGGAACACGTCGGCTTGCCGGACCCCGCCTCGGCACACGGCGCGCCGCCTGACCCCGCCTCGGCGCCGGCAGCCGCACAACCGCCTTCCTCCTTGCGGCAACGGTCCTTGTGCGTTCCGTACTCCGTCACATACCAGCCGCCGCCCTTGAGCGCGAAACTGGTATTGGAAATGATCCTGCGGGCCTTGCCCCTGCACAGGGGACAAGAGCGTTCGCCGGTCCCGTCGTCCACCTGCCTCGTCCATTCCTCAAAAAGTTGTCCGCAGCTTCCGCAACGGTACTCGTAAATCGGCATCACTACTCTCCTTGAGCTTTCCGCGTCATGCGGAATTTCCGCATCCGCCGCCTCAGGACGCGGCGGCGCGGGCTTCGCGCACGCGCTGCCTGAGCCGCTCATGACGGCGTCTGCGCTTGCGGTGCAATTCTTTCATTCGTTCAACCTTCTTGTGGGCCACGGCAAAACTCCTTCGATATGGAAATATTGACGGGGTAAGAAATATCCCCGCAAGGAATACCCGGACGTTGCCGTATATCCCCGGTTGCCTGCCTTGTAAAGTCCCGCCCGCTTCTCCCGAGCTGTCCGGTTATGAGGGGGCCGGGGTCGCGGACGCAGGCTCTGCGCAGCGCCCCGGCCGGCGGAGGCATACAAAATCAATGTTGCAGGACTTTTTCAAGGAATTTCAGCCCGCGGTCGGCGGCAAGCTGCGGGTCCTTCAGCGTGCCGTCCTGCAGCAGCACATTGTCGCACAGGATGAGTACCGCTTCGGGGATACGCCCGTCCTCGGGGTCGGCGAGGTACAGACGCAGCAGGGAACGGATAAGCGGGTGATCCGGGTTCACTTCCAGAACGCGCGGCGGCGTTTCTTCTTTCTGCTGCACGGCGCGCATGAGCTTTTCCATGGAAGAGCTCATGCCCTCGGGCGCGGCAAGCAGCGCGGGGCCGCCCGCCGGGCGGGCGGACAGGCGGACGTCCTGCACTCTTGCGCCCAGCGCGGCGCGCATCAAGGCGAGCAACTTGTCCAGGCCGGTTTTTTCGTCGTCGCGCAGCGCCTCCGCCTGAGGAGCGGATTCCCCGATGTCCGGGAAGGCGTCGAGCGCCCCCGCGTCCGCCTGCTCCACGGATTTGAAGGCATGCTCCTTGTATGTTCCCAAAGCGTCCAGGGCAAGTTCGTCCACGGCGTCGAAGAGGTAGAGTACCTCTATGCCTTTGCGCCGGAAGCGCTCCATGTACGGGCTGACCTCCGCCGCCTCGGGCGAGGGCGCGACAAGGTGCCAGATTTCCTTCTGGTCTTCCTTGGCCCGCTCCAGGTAGTCGTCCAGGCCGGTCAGGTCGCCGGGGGACGCGGACGACGCAAAGCGCAGCAGGGCGGCGGCCCGCCCGCGGTTCACATAGTCGTTGAAGGCGAAGCGCAGGTATTTGCCGTGCAGCTTCCAGAACTCCGCATATTTTTCCTTGTCCGCGGCCGCCGTTTTTTCCAGGTGATCCAGCACCCGGCGCGTGATTGTCGCGGATACGGCGCGGAGCAGGGCGTTTTCCTGCAAGGTTTCGCGCGAGATGTTCAACGGCAGGTCTTCGGCGTCCACGACCCCGCGCAGGAACCCCAGGTAATCGGGGACAAGCCCGGCCGCGGAGTGCGTGATCAGCACGCGCCGCGCGTAAAGGTCCAGGCCGCGGCGTTCGCGCAACGCGAGGAAGGGGTCCTGCTCCGTGCCGGGAATGAACACCAGGGCATTGAACTGTATGGGCGCATCTGCGGAAAAATGAATGACGTCGAGAGGTTCCGCCGCGTCGTAGGTCAGTTGCTTATAAAACTCCGTGTACTGTTGCGGGATCACGGAAAATTTCGGCTCCCGCCAGAGGGCGGGGGTGGTGTTGACTTGGCTGCCTTCCAGGTAAATCGGGAAAGGCAGGAAATTTGAATGCTTGCGGATGACGGCTTCCAGACGGTATTTTTCCAGGAACTCCTTGTCTTCCGCCTTGAGTTTTGCCCGGACGACCGTGCCGCGTTTGTAAGGCGCGGCTTCTTCGCCTTCAAGCGCCCGGACGGTGTAGCCGTTCAGGCCGTCGGAACTCCAGAGGTGCGGGCCTTCGCCGCCACAGGCGGGTACGGAGACGACTTCCACGGATTCGGCGACCATGAACACGGAATAAAAGCCGATGCCGAAGCGGCCGATGATCTGTGTTCCGTCGGCGGCCGTCACCGGCCGGTCGGAAGCGTCGTCGTCCGTTGCGCGCGAAGAAGCCTCCGCAGCCTCGCCCGCTCCGCGCGCGGAGTTCTCTTTGTCCGTTCCCGGCGTATCCGTACCGGCTGAGGTCCCCGCGCCGGCCGTGCCATCTGCCGGCGAAGTTGTCCCGGCGGAGGAAACGGTGTTGTCCGCGGCCTCTTCAGCCGCGGCGCCGGCAGCCGCTTCCAGGCCGCGCACAAAGTCTTCCGAGCCGGATTTGGCGATGGTTCCGAGGTTGTCGGCCAGTTCCGCGGCGGTCATGCCCACGCCGCTGTCCTGTATTTGCAGGACGCCGGCGATTTTGTCCACCGTGATGCGGATTTCCGGGGCTTCGCCGTCGTCGCGCGTCGTTTCGCCCCTGCTTTGCAGAAAGCGCAGTTTGTCCAGGGCGTCGGACGCGTTGGAGAGCAGTTCGCGCAGGAAAATTTCCCTGTCGGCGTAAAGGGAATGCGTAAGGATATTCAGAACTTTCGCGGTCTCGGCCTGAAAGGCCCGTTGGGTGGTCGCAGCCATAGGTCCTCCTGAAAGCGTTTTCAGGCAGTACATGTAAGTCGCCTGCGGCGCATGTCAATGTTTGTTTTCCGGAGCTTGCCCGGAGCAGCCGGACGTTTTGATCAACCAAAGAGGTTCAGCGTCCGGGGATCAGTATTTTGTTTTTGTCCTGGGGGGCGCGGGCTTCCACTTTGTGGTCGATGTGCAGTTCGGCGCCGCTTTCCAGGCGGGCTTTCCAGACGTAGACCTTGGCGCCGCCTTCTTCCGGGGCATTGATGCGTGTTTCCGGTTGCGGCGTGGAATGGGTCGTTATGTACACGGCATCGTTTTCCGAGACGGGAGCGGGGTCTTCGAGGGCTATGTCCACGGCCCGTTTGCGCAGGTTTCTGACGGTGAACAGCCAGTGGCGCGTGAAAGTTTCGTCTTTGGCGAACAGGCCGTGTTCGCCGCCGGAGCGGGCAAGGTTGCGCATTTCGGCGCTGACCTGGGGGTCGGTGCCGAAAAAGATCGTCCCTTTGTCGCTGTTGAAGCTGAAATTGCGGTTGCCGACGACGACGCCGTCCACGGAAAAGCGTGCCGGGGCGGGCGGCAGCGCCAGGGGACCCGGCAGGGTCAGGGCGGCGGCCAGGAACGCCTTGTCCGTGACGGACGGGCGCAGGGTATAGGAGAACGCGGCTTTGAGGATTTCCGGCGCCGGGTGCAGGCGCAGGGGCGTATTGTGTTGCAGGGTTTGTTTGCCGACATGGTGGAGCCGGAAGGCGGCCTGTTCGGTCTGTGCCGGTTTGGCCGGGGCCGGACGCGGGGTCGCCGCATCGCTTGCCGGGGCGCGGAGGGCCTGACGCAGGACCGGGCGATTTTCATCATCGGCGGGCGCGGACGCGGTGAGGGGCTGAGGGGGTGTTTTGTCGGCTGTTATGATTTCCCAGGTCCGCAGCTTGGGGGGAGCGAGGATTCTGTCCCGGCGCAGGGCGGCGATATAGATGTCCGTATCGTTCCAGGCGATGCCGGAGTTCTGGGTCAGGGTCGCCTCCTGGTACACGGCGATTTCGCCGGTATCCGGGGCGGCGTCGAGGGTATAGAGCAGGCTGCATGCGGCGGGCAGGGCATAGGTGTAGGTCAGGCTGTGCCGTTTTTTGTCCGCGGGATGGGGGACGATATACAGGTCGCGTTTGCGCGGGTCGTCATAGTCCTGCAGGGCTTTGCGGGCTTTTTCCAGGCGCGGCGCGAGGTCGGCCAGAATGCGTTGTTGTTTGTCGCGTTCGGCGTACACCTTGGGGTAACGGTCGGCGTAGTCCGCATCCAGGGCAGAGGCTTCGCCGGCCGGAGAAAAGGCCGTACCGCTTTTTTTGCCGGAGCGGTCCGCCGGGGGCGCGGCAGGGATGACGGCCGGGGAGGCGCCGTAGACGTCGAAACTTTTGCGCAGCAGGGCCAGACGCGCTTCGGCCGCGGCGGCCGCGCCTCTGGCCCGCGCCTGTTCTGTTTCCAGGGCGACGACCTTTTCCAGCAGGGCGCGCCGTTCAGGGGAACTTTCCCTGTCGGGCAGGGCGGCCGTGAACGGGGAGACGTGCCGGCCGAGAGGACCGAGCAGGCTCTCGGCTTCCTGCTCGTCCGGGCGGTAAATGCTTTGCGCAGGAACGCCGTCTATGCGGAGCATGAAAGAGTCGGGGTCGGCGCCGGCGGGCAGGACAAGGACAAAGCCCGTCGCGCCCGAGGGCAGTTTTTCGGCTTCCAGGTTTTGGCTGACGGTCAGGCGCGCTTCATCCGGGTAAAACACCGCTTCGGCAGGTTGCGCGGGGTCGGGGGCGAAGGCCGGGGCGGTCGTTGCGGAGAGCAGCCACAGCAGCGCCGCGGCGGGTACGGCAAGGGGGGATCGGGTAAAGGGCACTGGGGAATCTCCTGATGTTCGGTCGTCAACGCGCAACCGCGTCCGCGCGGATGCCGGCGATAAGCGCTGAAGTGGAAAATTTTTCGAGCAGGGGCAGGGAGAGGACCCGCCCGCCGCGGGCTTTGACGTGTCCGCAGCCGATAATGTGTTTTTCGGGCCAGTCGCCCCCTTTGACCAGCACGTCGGGTTCAAGGGCGAGGATCAGGTTCAGGGGGTCGGGCTCGTCGAAGCCCGCGACGAAGTCCACCGACGCCAGATGGGCGAGGACGAACGCGCGCACGGGGAAGGGGTTGATCGGGCGGTCCGCGCCTTTCCCCAAAGCGCGCACGGAAGCGTCGCTGTTCAGTCCCAGGACGAGGAAATCGCCTTCGGCGCGGGCGCGGGCCAGCAGGTCCACATGGCCGGGGTGCAACAGGTCGAAGCAGCCGTTGGTGAACACCAGCCGTCCGCCGCGGGCGCGCAGTTCCGCAAGCCTGCGGAAAAGCTCCTTGCCGGCTTTGCCCTGAAGACCGCCCGGAGGCATGACTGTGGGAAAATCAAGAATGCCGTCTCCGGCCGGGGCAGGCTCGGCGCCGTCGCGCCGCACGGCTACACGCACCCGGTAGGTTTGGGCAGCCCGGCCATTTTACAGGCGCCCTTGCTCGGGCCGGACGGAAAAAATTCATAGATTTCCTTCAATTTGTACCCGGTATTCTTGGATAAAATACGCACCATCGGCGCTATGCCGTTTTTCTTGTAATAATCCTGCAGGAACGACATCACCTTCCTGTGGTCGGCGGTGACTTCGGCTATACCTTCACACTCCCGGACGTATTCGACCCATTCCGGCGACCAGTCCTCAAAACGCAGCAGGAAACCGTCTTCGTCGACCTCAAATGTTTTCCCCTTATAGGCGACCTCAGCCATGCCGTCCTCCTTACATCGAGAATCGGAAGTATGCCCGTTTGCGAAAGGAAGAACAAGTATAGCGCATGACGTGAGGCCCGTAAAGTCCGGGGAGGGCCGGCGGGGGCGCCCCCGTGCCGCCGGGGCAAGGCGGGTCCGCGTTCCCGCCGCAACCGGCAACTCGAAGTAAGCGTAGATGTATTCTCCTGAAGTTGTTCAGTTTAAGCGTTCTTTCCGCTCCGGGCGGCTATATACGCATCCATGGCCCGCATCAGTTCCTCCGTTTTCGCGCCGAGCAGTGCCGAACACCGTGCCGCGTCGTCTTTCGCGGCCGGCAGGCGCTGTTCGCGTCCCATCCGTTCGGCCTGCAGGCACAGTGAAAACACCCCGTTGCGGGTATAATGGCCGGTGAGTCCCTTGAGGGCGTGCGCGCGGTCGGCCAGCCCGGCATTGTCGTCCAGAGCGACGGCAGTGGCGATTTCCGCAAGCAACCCCGGCGCATCGCGCAGATAGAGGAGCATGCTCTGAGCGGCGAGTTCGGTATCGCCGGCGAATACCTGTTCCATGAGTTCCGGGTCGAGCAAGGCGTGCATGGCGCTGTCCTTTCCTGATGCGGGACGGTTCGCTGCCTGTCCGGCGGGTTGTTCGTCAGCGCGGGCCCCGAGGGTGAACCGGCGCGCGAGGTCTTCGACGACGGCGGCGATTTCCGCCTGCAGGACCGGCTTGGAGATATAGGCGTCCATGCCGGCGCTGAGGTATTTTTCTTTGTCGCCCTTCAAGGCGTGGGCCGTCATGGCCACCACGGGCAGGCGGTCGCCGCCGCCCCGCGCGGCCTCGGCGGCCCTGATTTCGGCCACAGCCCGGGTACCGTCCATAACCGGCATCTGGATATCCATAAACACGATGTCGAAGCTTTTTTCGGCGAGTATGTCCAGAGCCTCCTGCCCGTTGCCCGCGACCGTGACCGTATGCCCCAGGTTGTTGAGCATGCGGGAGGCCACAAAGCGGTTCATGGGCATGTCTTCCACAAGCAGGACGGAGAGGTTCCGCACGGAACGGCGTTCGGCGTCCTCTCCGGCCCTGACCGGAAGCGGTTCCGGGTCGACGCGCACCCTTATGCCGACCGCCGAGGCTACGGCCCGCAACAGATCACCGGGCCGCACCGGCTTGGCAAGCTTGGCGGCGCACAAGCCGGCCGGAACGCCCTGCACCGGGTCGCCGGAAGAAAGCAGGATAGCCGGCACCGACGCCGTAGCGGCATCTGCCCGCATGGCCTTGATCAGGGCGATGCCGTCCTTTTCGGGCATTTGCAGGTCGGTGAGCACGAGGGCAAAGGGCGCGGACACCGCGGACGCCGCGCGCAAAATGCGCATTGCCTCGTCCGCGCCCGCGCTCTCCTCAGGCCTCATTCCCCATTCCACAAGCTGCTCAAGGAGGAATTTGCGGTTTACGGCGTTGTCGTCCACCACAAGCACCGGCATATCCTTCAGGGGCTCCGCGGAAACGGACGGCTCCGGTGCGGCGGCGTCATCCGCGGTGGGCAGTTCCAGATCGAAACTGAAGGTGCTGCCGTGTCCCGGCCTGCTCTGTTCAAGCCGCAGCACGCCGCCCATCAGTTTCACGAGGCGGTGGGAAATGGACAGGCCGAGGCCCGTGCCGCCGTACTTGCGGGTAGTGGAGCTGTCCGCCTGCTCAAAGGCGGAAAAAATATGCCGCTGCTTGTCGGGCGGAATGCCGATGCCGGTGTCCGTCACGGCGAAACGCAACGTAGCGGCGGATGCGGTCCGGGCAAGAACCCGCACGGTCAGCGCGACTTCGCCCTGCTCGGTGAATTTGACGGCATTGCCGGTCAGGTTGAGCAGCACCTGACGGATGCGGTGGGCATCGCCGATGAGCCTGTCCGGGGTTTGCCGCTCGATGCGCGCGCTCAATTCGAGATTTTTTTTGTAGGCTGCCGGGGACTGTCCCTTTACGGCGTCGAACACCGTGTCCCGCAGGCTGAACGGATGCAGGTCGATGTCCATTTTCCCGGCTTCGATCTTGGAGAAGTCGAGGATGTCGTTCACCACGGCCAGCAGGCTTTCCCCGGCGGTTTTGATGGTGACGGCCATGGAAGTCTTGTCCGCGTCAAGCCCGCTTCGGAGCAGCAGGTCCGCCATGCCGACGACGCCGTTCAGCGGCGTCCTGATTTCGTGGCTCATGTTGGCCAGAAATTCGCTTTTCGCCCTGTCGGCGCTTTCCGCGGCCTCCTTCGACGCCCGCAGTTCCTCCTGTTCGCGTATGTGCCGGTTAAGCCGCGCGCCGCCCAGCGCAAGGGCCAGAACTCCCACAATCCACATGGCGCCGTGCGACAGGGCGAGGGTCGTGACGGCGGCGGCGGCGCCGGCCCGGAGCGGAGCCATGGGTACCGATACGCTTATGCCGCCGCGCTGGTCCCCGACCTTGTATCCCTGGAAGGCATGGCAGGTCAGGCAACTCTGCTCTGTGACCAACGGGGAGATGTAGCGCAGGTATTCCTTGCCGTCCATGAGTTGAAGTTCCGCGACCTCGTTGACGCCGTCCTTCTCCAGGCTGAGCAACCCCTTCTGTTCCCACTCGTCGGCGTTGTTCGCGGCGCGGATCGGCAGGGTGCTGGTGATGTGGCCGCGAACGCCGGACTTCAGTTCGCCCAGTTCATGTACCAGGCGGGTCATGTACGCGGGGTTGATCTTTGTGAGGTGGATGTCGCCGGGGCCCGGAATATCCCGGGTCGGATCGTCCGCAAGATAGGGGTTCGGCTGCGTCTTGTCGGTAACTTTCACATACACGCCGCCGAGTTGAGAATTCCAGCGCCGGTAGACGATATCTTTTTCAAAGGCCGTGCGGGCCTGGATAAGGGCGGAGTCTTCGGCATATGTATAGGTGCGGTGAATGTTGAAAAACAGTGAAGCGGCAACGCCAGCCGTCCAAAAGACGATCAGCAGCGCAACATATGCGGAAATGCCGGAATGTTTCTGCACCGGCGCGGTTTCCGTTTGCGGGGTCGCCGCCATCTCTGCCTCCTTATGCGGATTCCGTACAGGCCGGGCGTCCTGAGCCGGGTATCCGGCGGTTGCAGCGCAAGCGCACCTTCGCCGCAACATATCGAAATACCGTGTATTCCGCTGTACCGTCCTGTCGCGCAACGCCGCTTCCCGTAAAAAAAGTACGGCGTTTGTATCAAGAACGGTGTAAAGGTCGAACTGAAAGTGTTGAATAGCATATTACGCTACAGGCAAAAAATATCAAGACCGCCGGCCGCCCGTCGAGTCCCCCTGCGCTGCGGCTCTGAGGGCCGGGAAAGCGGGCCGGGAAGCGGGTTGCGGCGGGATCCTTGCGCCGGGTCACGGAAACGGGCGGGCGGCGGCCGCGCGCCCCGGTCGGGAAAAAAAATGAAAAATGCGTATTCACGCGTTGACGCGGACCGGAAAATGGTGCAGGGAAACCCGCAAGACGATGCTTTGCTCCGGCATGTTGGTTTGTGGGAGTTTGCGGCGCGTAATTTTTAGTTTTCAAGGAACGTTTTCATGACAAAATCTTTGTATGTGGGCAACTTGCCCTGGTCGGCAACGGAAGAAGGGATACGCGGATTGTTTGCAGAACACGGCAACGTGGTGTCGGTCAAACTGATCTCCGACAGGGAAACCGGCCGCGCGCGCGGCTTCGGTTTCGTTGAAATGGACGATGCCGATGCGCCGGGCGCGGTTCAGGCGTTGAACGGCGCTGCGTACGAAGGGCGCAACCTGCGCGTCAACGAAGCGCAGCCCAGAGAGGCGCGTCCGCCGCGCCAGCCGCGCCCGCCGCGGTACTAGTGAGATGTCGCGCCTGCATCGGAACAGGCGTGAAGACCGCAACGCAAAAAACGTGTTTTTTGCGTTGCTCACGCCGCCCGCGGCGGCGCGCGTCCCTTGCTGGTTGCGGGTATCGTCGCTTGACGCGACGCAGGGGCCCTTCTGAGATTACCTGCCGAGTCCGGTAGTGCTTACTTTTGCAAGTAAGCACTACAGTGCGCCGACTTCAGCGGCGATGCGCAGGCAAAGTTCGGCTTTGTTCAACGTATACAGGTGGATGCCGGGTGCGCCGCCGGCCAGCAGCGTCCTGATTTGTTCCACGGCGTGCGCCGCGCCCGCCTCCCGGACTTTTTTCGCCCCGCCCCTGCGGTCCGCTTCTTCCAAAGCCAGGTAGAGCTTGGCGGGAATGTTGCATCCGCTGAGTTGCAGCACGCGCCGCAGCAGTTCCAGACTCTGCACCGGCAACACGCCGGGCACGATGGGCTTGTGTACGCCGAGATCGCGCATGCGATCCACGTACTCAAAGTATTCCCTGCTGTCGAAAAAAAGCTGGGTAACGGCAAAATCGCTCCCCGCCTCAAGTTTCAGGGCGGTGTGGCGCCTGTCTTCGGCGAAGGACGGCGATTCCGGATGCGGCGTCAGGTAGGCGGCCACAGCTATGCCGAAGTCCGGAAATTCGCGGCGCACGAAACGCACCAGGTCCGATGCGTATGTAAAGGCGCAGTCTTCCCAGCGTATCTCCCGGTCCCGCGGCGGGTCGCCGCGCAGGGCCAGGATGTTGCGTACCCCCGCGTCCGCAAGTTCCGCGAGATAGTCGCGGATGGACTCCGGCGTTGCGCCCGCGCAGGTCAGGTGGGTCATGGTAACCAGACCGAGTCCGGCGAGACGGGAGGCGATTTCCAGAGTGCCGGCGCGGGTGCCGCCGCCCGCGCCGTAGGTCACGGATACAAAGCGGGGATTGACGGCGCGCAGGGCGTCGACGGCCGCAAAAAATTCGGGCCGGGCCGCCGCCTCGGGGGGCGGAAAAAATTCCAGAGAATAGAACGGACTTCCGGCCGTTACCGCATCAATAATTTTCGGGTGCGCGTCCATCAAACGCTCCGTTGGAAACTGTTAAGTGATAACATGACCGTTTTCTCTTCGTCACCGTTCGGTCCTTCTGCGCCGAAGGCGACGAATCTGTCTCGACGCCTTTCAGAAAAAGCCTGCTGCGGGAAGACGGGTTCTTCGCTTCGCTAAGAATGACCCTTCTCTGCGCGTAGGCGCGGCGTTCCGGGGAAGCCTGATGAAACCCGCCCTTGCCGGGCATCATAAGTCCACCCTTTGACAGGGCAGGCAAGCTCAAAGGATTTGAAAACACGCCCCAAGACGGATTTTCAGCTTCGCCCGGAATGACTTTTCAGGGTCCGGGGGGAGCACCTCAGCATTTAACAAATCCTCACGGTTTGAACATTCCCTATTCAAAGAGGTTGTCCGCATCAAAGGCAGGGAGCGTTGCCGTTTTTCCGGTCCGGCCGTAAATGCGGGCGAATTCCGCCGGGCGGCGCCAGGCTTCCGAGCCGAGTTGTTCCGGGGTCATGCGCCAGCTCCAGTTCCCTGCGGTCAGGCCCGGAATATTCATGCGTCCTTCGCCGCCCATGGAAAAGACATCCTGGGCGGGCAGCACGCACCGTTCGGCCGTGCCTGCGAAGGCCATGCGGGTCAGGGTGAGGCAGGCGTTGTCGTCGTCGGCGCGCAGACCGCAGTACAGGGAAAGATTGCCGCGTTCTTCGGGGCCGAGTTCGGTGAACCAGGCTTTGGTCGGCGCGTTGTCGTGGGTGCCGGTGTACACGAAGGAGCGTTTCCTGTGGTTGTGCGGCGCGTTGGGGTTGCTGCCGGTGTCGCCGCCGAAGGCGAACTGCAGCACATGCATGCCGGGCAGGTCGAAACGCTCCATGACTTCGCGCACGTCGTCGGTGATTAGGCCGAGGTCTTCGGCCAGGAAAGGCAGGGCTCCGAAGTGTTCGCGCAGGGCTTGGAGGAACTCGGCGGCGGGCGCTTTGCGCCAGCGTCCGTTGACGGCGGTTTTTTCCGCGGCGGGGATTTCCCAGTACGCGCAAAATCCCCGGAAATGGTCCAGACGCAGCATATCCACGAGCGTCAGGGCGTGGCCGAGGCGTTTCTTCCACCAGTCGAAGCCGTCGGCGGCGAGGATGTCCCATGCGTAGACGGGGGTTCCCCAGCGTTGGCCGTCGGCGCTGAAGTAGTCCGGCGGCACGCCGGAAACGACGGACGGGCGCATGTCGGCGTCCAGTTTGAAACAGCGGCTGTTGGACCAGCAGTCGGCGCTGTCGTGGGTCACGGTGTAGGGCGCGTCGCCGAGCAGCAGGATGTCGCGTTCACCGCAGTATGCGCGCAGGCCGAGCCATTGCGTGTGAAAGAGGTACTGGATGAATTTTTCCCGCAGGATGTCGGCCCCGGCCTGCGCATCCCATTCTTCGAGAGCGCGCTCGTCGCGCAGGCGCAGGGGGTCGGGCCAGTCGCACCAGGGGGCTTGCATGAAGCGCCGCCTGAGGGTGACGAAGCGGGCGAAGTCGTGCAGCCAGTAATCCTGTTCGCGACAGAAGGCGAGGAACGCCTGATCCTTGCGCAGTTGCGGGCTGTTGCGTTCAAAGGCCGCGTGGAGCATGTGGCCGCGTTGGGCATGTACGGCTTCGAAGTCGACGCGGGCGGGGTCGGCGTTGAGGCCTCCGGCGCAATGCCTGGAGGTTTCCAGGTCGGCGGCGGACACCCAGCCGTCGCGCCGCATCAGCTCGGGGCTGATGAACAGGGGGTTTCCGGCAAAGGCCGAGGGGCTTGCGTAGGGGGAGTTGCCGAGGCCCGGCTCGGTGGGGTTGAGCGGCAGCACCTGCCAGAGCGAAGCCTTGTTTTCGGCCAGAATGTCCGCGAAACGGAAGGCCGCCGGGCCGAGGTCGCCTATGCCCCAGGCCGAGGGCAGGGAGGAAATGTGCAGAAGTATGCCGTAGGTGCGCATGGTGTGGAATCCGGGTATGGCGTTGGAGGTTTTCGAGTGACGGAACCTTGCGGGCCGGAGTGCAAAGCAAAACTGCGGCAATGCAGTTTTGCCGCGTCGGCTGCGGGGCGAACGCGGTCCCGCCTTGCCGCGCGAAAGGCCCCGCATTTCGGCGCGACTTCCCTGTCGCGTTTGCCGATTCCAGATAAAATTCGGCAAGTTATCCGGAATTGAATTATCGGTAGCTGAACTCCGGCAGAGCGGCGGTTGCGCGGGCGTTTACAGCCCTGTCCAACGCGGCGCCGAAGAGGCGTTCAACCCAGCCGTCGTCTTTTTCCGGTCCGCGCACCAGTTTGTACATGCCGTTTTCCAGGCCGCAAAGGGTTTGGAGGCGGGCCAGGGCGTCCGCGGCGTCGCCCACGGCGTCCACAAGGCCGAGTTCCAGGGCGCGGCGTCCGGTCACGGCCCTGCCGTCGGCGATGTTCCGCGCCGCTTCCGGCGAAAGGCGGCGTTCCGCCGCCACGGTCCGGACAAATTCTTCATAGAGGTCCGCGAGCAGTCCGTCGAGGTAGGCTTCTTCCTCGGGGGTCATCGCCCGCGCCACGTTGCCGGCGTCCTTGAGTTTTCCGGTGCTCAGGGTCTTTTCGGAAACGCCCAGGGTACGCATCAGACCTTCGACGTTCGGAAGCTGCATCTTGACGCCTATGCTGCCGGTCAGGGTGGACGGCCCGGAAACGATTTCGCGGGCGCCCAGGGCGACATAGTAGCCTCCGGAGGCCGCCACGGCGCCCAGCGAGGCCACAACCGGCCTGGATTGGGCAAGGCGTTTCACGGCGGCGAAAATTTCCTGGGACGGGCCGACGGCTCCTCCGGGCGAGTTGATGCGCACGAGCACGCCCCGCACGGCTTCGTCTTCGCGCAGCGCATCCAGAAAGGCGACGGTTTTTTCGGAATCGACGATCAGCCCGGTCACTTCGGCCACGGCAAGGACGGGACCGCCCAGAGGGCTGTGTTCACCGAGCAGGCGTCCGCCCGTGAAGGCGGCCCCGAGCAGGAGCAGCGCGATGATGCCGAACAGGACAGGGCGCCGCCTGCGCCGGGAGTGTTTCGGCTCCGCGCCGAAAGGAACCCGTACCCAGGCTTCCCCGGCGGACGGGGACCAGGGCGGCCCGGCAAAACGCGGATTGCCGCCGGAGGCGCTGCCCCCCTGTTCCTGTCCGGGGCGTCCGTTCATCCCGCTGTGTTCCTGTCCGGGGACTCCGCCCGCTTCGCCGTGTCCGGTCATCGGGCGCGCTCCTCAAGCACGGCCACGGCGGGCAGGGTTTTGCCTTCCAGAAATTCCAGAAACGCGCCGCCGCCGGTGGACAGGTAGGAAATGCCCCCGGCCTGTCCGAATTGTTCGACGGCCGCCAGGGTATCGCCGCCGCCGGCGATGGAAAAGGCCGGGCTTGCGGCAACGGCCCTGCACAGGGCTTCGGTGCCTTTGGCGAACTGCGGCAGTTCGAAGGCGCCGACGGGGCCGTTCCAGACTATGCTTTTGGCCTCGGCGAGGATGCGTTCGTACATGCGGCAGGTTTCCGGGCCGATGTCCAGAATCATGTCGTCGGGACCTGTTTCGGTCACTTTTTTAACAGCGGCCGGGCTGCTTTCGGAAAACTCCCGGCCGACGACCACGTCCACGGGCAGGGGAATTTCTCCTCCGGCCTGTTTTGCGGCAGCGGCAAGCCGGGCGGCTTCGCCGACCAGGTCCGGTTCGTACAGGGATTTGCCTATTTCATAACCGGCGGCCTTGAGGAAATTGTCGGCAATGCCGCCGCCGACGATCAGGCGGTCCACTTTTTTGCACAGGTTGTCGAGGACGGTGAGCTTGGTGGACACTTTGGAGCCGCCGATCACGGCGACCAGGGGGCGTTCGGGGTGGGCCAGGGCGCGGCTGAGGGCGTCGAGTTCGGCGTAGAGCAGGGGGCCGGCGCAGGCCGTGGGGGCAAAGCGCGCGACGGCGCTGGTGGAGGCCTGGGCGCGGTGGGCGGTGCCGAAGGCGTCCATGACGAAAATATCGCACAGCGCGGCGTATTTCCGGCCCAGGGCTTCGTCGTCTTTGCCTTCGCCCTTGTTGAAGCGCACGTTCTCAAAGAGTTCGACGCGGCCGGGCGCCGGGGCTTCGTACCCGTCCAGGTAACCGTTCACCAGGGGAACGTCTTCGCCCAGGAGTTCGCCGAGGCGCAGGGCTACCGGGGCAAGGGAATCTTCGGCGCTGAATACGCCTTCCACGGGACGGCCGAGATGAGACATGAGCATGACCCGCGCCCCGGCTTTCAGGGCGAAACGGATGCCCGGCAGGGATGCGGTTATGCGGGCTTCGCCCTCTATCCTGCCTTCCCGGATCGGCACGTTCAGATCTTCGCGTATAAGCACGCGTTTGCCGGCCAGGGGCAGGTCGGTCATTTTAAGTATATTCATCAACGGCTCCCGTATAGTTTGCCGGTTGCGGCGATCCGCGAAAAAAAGCGGAGGAAGCGGACGGGAGTTTCGATCCACGCCTCCGCACAGGAGCCGACTTACTCCCCCCGCTCCAGGCGGGTATTTTTGCGCGTTTCAATCCACGCCTCCGTGCAAGGCGACTGTATGCTTTTTGTAGTTTTTCCGTCAACATGTTTCAATCCGCATCCGGCTCCATCCGCCGAATGACTCCGCCGCGGCGGACAGGGGCCGGCCGGCATGCCCCTCCCTGAAGGGAGGGGTTACCGGGAAGGGATGCCCGGCCTTACCGTGCATCAAGTGGGAATCTCCCTGAAGGAAGAGGTTCCAAACCATAAAGGAAATTCGGATGAAAACAACGCGGCGCCGGTGAAGCTGCCTCCACCGGCGCCGCCTGAAGGGCAAAAGCGCAATCCCGTCTACTTTTTATTGACGGCGATGGAACGCACCGTTTTCTCCTGCACTTTGCGCGGCAGGGTAATCGACAGCACGCCGTTCTTGTGATCCGCGGTTATCCCTTCTTCGTCCACATCTTCGGGAAGGGACAGCACCCTCGTAAAGGTTCCGTAGACGCGTTCGGTATACAGTCCGGGCGCATCTTCGTTTTCGCCGGAACTTTTGTATTCTTCCCGCTTTTCGCCGCTGATGGTGAGTTCGTTGTCGTTGATCTCCACTTTTATGTCGTTTTCGTCAACGCCGGGGATCTCAACATTGACAACATACTGTTTTTCTTCCCTGCGGATGTCCAGGGCAGGACGCGGGACGCCGTCGCCGCCCGAGCGCGTGCTCGGCCCGTGCAACGACAACCCGTCGAGCAGAACGTCGAACAGGCGGTCTATTCCCGTGAAACGGGAGAAGTCGGGAAGCGCGGCCGATCCCGGCGCCGTCAATGTGCTGCTCATCCGGGGAAGGCCGTAGGGTCGCGTAATGGCTATAGCTTTCATGTTTAATCCTCCTTTTTTACTGCACGAAAAAAATAATTTGGGAACGCATATAGTCAAGGCCGCCGGCGAAAATTTTTTTGAGAGTGTCGGCTGACCCGCCGTGTCCGCCGCCGTCGCGGTTTTCAGCGTCCAGGCCGGCATGTGGCCCGGCTTTTTCCGCATCCGCACGGCAAGGCTCGAGCGGCCGCGCCGTAGTTCTCCCGCATCGGCGACAGGCGCAGTCCCGCTGCCCGAGAGCCGGGAACAGTGCCGAAACAGCCGACTCGCCCGCCCCGAAGAAAATAGAGTTCGTAACGGTCTAAATTTACAAAATTAAATTAGTCAATACCCTGGTTATACTTTGCCGAAAATAAATTTCGTGGATTTTAAAAAATTTTGCCGACAGCAAATTGGTACTTTACATAGTGAAAAAAGTGCGCTAAAAAATTTCCCGGCAACGAAAACTTTTTGAAAAAGTTACGGGAAAAGCTATGAATTCGGCACAGTTATTGCACACACACACACACACACACACACACACACACACACACACACACACACACACACACACCATCCAGCTTCATTAGTTTTTCCCCGGCTCTACGCGGACATCCACACTCGTCCCCGTCGAAAAGCCGCCGGGGATTTTCGTGTTTCAGCCGCGCTTTCAGCCGCACATTTCCCTATCTTCTGCGCGGCGTTTTTCCCCGCACCCTCCAAACCGTTCCGGGCACGGCCCGGACGGCGTCCCTGACGCACGGGAGGGCTGCGCGATGCTGATGGTTCCCACGCACAAAGCGAAGGGCATACTGTCCGAGATGACCAAGCGGGCCGCCGCGGGCGAGCAGGTGTTCATCGAACGCTACGGCAGACCTGTGGTCGCGCTGGTGCCGGCTGCAATGGTTTGGCGGACAAAACGCATCGGCCTTCTCGCCGGCAAACTCATCCTGCCGGAAAATGCGGGACGGCAGCATGAGGGGCCGGCCTGATGCGCGTGCTTCTCGACACCGACATTCTGCTCCGCACCCTTGCGGGCGATCCCCTTGTGGAAAAAAGCATCGGCGACGTTTTGCTTGCCGACAACACTGAAGTCTACGTCAGTGTCGTTTCGTGGTGGGACATCGCGGCGCGTATCGCGTCCGGCGGTCTTCAGGCCGACCTGAGCGAACTGTGTGAGGCTTCCGTGCAGAGCGGATTCTTCGAACTCCCACTGAACGGCGGGCATGTCCGCGCGCTGGCCGGTCTGCCTTCCTGCGAACTGCACATCACGTCCTTTGACCGCATGCTCGCGGCTCAAGCCGAAGCCGAACCGTTGCGCCTGATCAGCGCAAACCGGAAGCTTGCCGGATACACTTCCATGCTTGTGCGGATTTAGGGGTCAGTCCGGCCGCGCCGACCGTCGAGAAGGGAAAAGCAGTTGAAGGCCGTCCTCAGAATCGCTCACGCCGTGTGGGCCTCTTTGCCGAGGCGCATTCGTCCTTACCTGCTGATTGAGCCGCTGCGCCTGATGCTGCCGAAAGCGCGGAATCATTCCGGCGAAGGACCATGCTTTATCGTCGGTTTTTTTTCCGCCCCTTCGGGACTGGGACGCGGCGCGCGGCTTTTTTTGCGTGAAAAGAAAGAGCAGGGGGCGGAAACGCGTGCCGTGGATATCACGCGCCTGACGTCGAATACTTCCGTGGCGGGGTTATGTGTGGATGCCGCGCCGGTCGATGCCCCGGCAAACGGCGAAGGTCCGGGGACTGTGGTTGTTCATGCGAATCCGCCGGCCTTTATGGCGGCGCTGTGGTCCGTGCGCAGGGTGTTGCCCGGCAAACGCATCGTCGCTTATTGGGCTTGGGAACTGGAAGATATTCCGCATTATTGGACGCGTTGCCTGGATTTTGTGGACGAGGTGCTTGTGCCCGCCTCTTTTGTAGCGGATGCGGTGCGCAGGCATACTATCAAGCCGGTGCGCGTGCATCCGCATGCCGATTTCCCACCGGAGCGCCCGCGGCAACGGTCTGGGAAACGTCCCTTCACAGTGTTGAGTTGTTTTGACTGCGGGGCAAATTTTTACAGAAAAAACCCTTTGGCTGCGGTGGCTGCCTTCAAAAGCGCCTTCGGCGATGACCCGAATGCCCTGCT
>JAISWB010000030.1 GCA_031271265.1 Desulfovibrio sp.
TCTTTGGCGTCCCCAAGCGGATTCGAACCGCTGTTGTCGGCGTGAAAGGCCGATGTCCTAGGCCGTCTAGACGATGGGGACGTACGCAAATACCCGCTCACACCTCTCTCCCGCAATGAGGGCCGTTTTGTACTTGAAAGCAGGGCGGCACGTCAACCTTTTTTTAGAAAGGTTCGCAGCTTGCCGGCAGGATAACTACGTTCGCTGAATGTTATGTAAATCCGATATAGTATATAAAAAATTACCGGCTTCGGACCACGTTTTACGGAAAACTTGCCTTGAACCCGCGCGCGACATAAAAGGTTTCCATGCTCTCCGGGCGCGAGCCCGCAGGCTTGTGGGACTTGACTGCCGCGAAACACCGGCGCAAATCGTCGGAAAGCGTTTTGACCTCCGGCCCCATGAAAACCTTGTACACAAAACTGCCGCCTTGCTTCAGGCAGCGCCGGGCCAGTTCGAAAGCTTCCCGGCACAGGGCTGCCGAACGCGCCTGATCGGTCGCGCGGTGCCCGATGGTCGCCGGCGCCATGTCCGAGAGCACGACCTGAAACGGCCCCCGATCCCGAAGCAGCGCGGCAAACTCCGGGGACGGCGCGTACACGTCTTCCCGCACAAACAGCACCTGCGCGGGAAACGCGGTTTCCGCGGCGACGAGGTCCGCGCCGAGCACAAAACCCTGCGGACCGACCTGCCCGGCCGCATACAACGACCAGGAACCGGGCGCAGCCCCAAGGTCCAGAACCCGCATACCCTTTGCGAAAATGCGGAAACGCCGATCCAGTTCCTGCAACTTGTAAACCGAACGGGCAGGGTAATGTTCCTGTTTGGCCTTAAGAAAATAATGGTCGCGGTATGTTTTCAACGGCGTATCCTTTTTCGCGGAACCGTCCGAAACACTGTGCCCTCCGCCGTCCACCCCGAGACGCTCCGGCCGAAGCCCGGATACATCCTTGGAGCGCAACCATGCCGATGATAACGGATATTCGCCGGCGGGCCAAGGCCCGGCCTGAACGCGCAACATGAAAGCTCCGCATCGGGTGCTTCTGCCCGGAACCGGCGGGGAACTGCTGCGCCGTGAACTGCGCATCGCCTTTACCCGTCTCGGCCTGCCCGCCGAAGAAGTCCACCCGGACCGCCTGCACGACACGGGCAGTCCGGAAAGCCTTGAAGCCCGCCTCGGCGAAGGGCCGGTACTGCTGTTCAGCGTGAATTTTCAAGGACTCGGCAGGCTGCGCCGCTGCCTGGACCTCGCGGCGCGCAACGGGAGCATTATCGCCGTCTGGTTTGCGGACAACCCCTGGAACATCCTTGCCGGGGTCCGGGACAAGGCATGGAAAAGCCTTCCCCTCTTTGTGACCGACGACTCCTTTGTCGGTCCGTTGACGGCGGCAGGCGCCTCAAACGTACACCACCTGCCCCTTGCCGCCTGCCCGGAACTCTTCGCCCCCGACGCCGGGCGCGACCTGACCTTTCCTGCGCCTGCGGACCTAGCTCCGTTTGTCTTCGTCGGACGTTCCGCCTTTCCCGGCCGGGATGCTTTTTTCGCCGGACTGACCCTGCCCGACGACCTGGAAAAAGAGGCGCGCGCCCTGCTCCGGAACGCCGGCCCCGTACGCCCGGACCTGCTGTGGTGGCAGAGCGCCCTGGGACTGTCGCCCGCTTCGTTCTGGCCCGGCAAAAAAGCGCGCCTGCCCGCCCTGGGCGCGGAGCGCGCCAACCTGTTCCACCGCGCCCGCTGCCTCGCTGCCGCCGCGGAAATCGGAAGCGCCTTCGGAACAATGCCTCCTGGCACAACACGGGACACTTCGGCAGAGTCCCCCGAAGGCAAGGCCCCTCTGCCGCCCGCGGCCGACACTATCGGTCTTGACCTGTTCGGCGATACTGGTTGGCGGACCATACTGCCGCCCGGCGCCCGGTTGCGCCCGCCTGTGGACTACTACGCCCGTCTGCCCGGCATTTACGCGGCCGCCCGCTTCAATATCTGCCTTACCGGCCTGCAGTTGCCGCACGGACTCAACCAGCGCCATTTCGACGTCTGGGCCGCCGGAGGGCTGCTCCTGAGCGATGCAACGCCGGGCCTGGAATTGTTCCCCGAAGAACTGACACGGGCCGTGACCTTCAGAACCACGCGGGACATGGCGATGCTCGCCGCAAGACTGGAGAGCGGCGCGACCCGCGACATGCTCGTCGCCGACTGGCAACGCTGCATTCTGCGGGAACACTGCTATGCGCACAGGGCACAGACGATTCTGGAAAAACTGCGCATGGGTTGAACATGCCTTCAGTCCCCCGCTCCGCCGGCCCCGCACGTCGGCAGGCAGGACGCGCACTTGCGCTCCGTCCGTCCCGGCCGCCGGTGAGCGGCAAGGACGGACGGATAAAAGGGAACGCGGAAATATCCGCTTTACTTCTGTTCATGCCGCCCCGCGCCTGTTTGTGCCGACAGGCGCGGAAGTGGAACCGCGCGTAACCGATATTTCCCGCTATTCGGCCACCGGCTGTCCTCCCGTCTTTTTCCCGAGGTATTCACCCGTCAGCGTACGCAGAAAGGCCACGATCCTGGCATTGTCCGCCTGCGGGATATCCATGCCGGAAAGATAGGTACCCATGATGCGCACCGCATCACGCAGGGTCGTCACGGTTCCGTCGTGCAGATAAGGCCAGGTCAGCTCAATATTCCGCAAATTCGGGACTTTGAACTTGTGCAGGTCCTCCTCCTTGCCGGTGAAGTCTTTTCTTCCCGCATCGGAACCCAACGGATTGCCGCGGTCGGCAAAATAATCCTTTTTCAGATCCATATACTCATAGGACTTGCCCCCGAGGGAAACGCCCACATGGCAGGAGGAGCAACGGTAGGCGACGAAGCGCTGATACCCTATAAGCTCGTCCGCCGTAAGCGCCCCGTTGTCGCCTTTAAGCCATTTGTCGAAACGACTGTTGGGAGTGATAAAGGTTTTTTCGTATTCCGCAACAGCATTCATGATGTTGTCGCCGGTCCAGCCGTCCGGATATACCGCGGCGAAAGCCCTGGTAAGCTCCTCGTCTTTGGATAGCTTGTCGATGACTTGCTTCCAATCTTTGCTGCCCATTTCAATCGGGTTGAACGGAGGACCGCCGACCTGTTCGGCCAGGTCGGCCGCGCGCCCGTTCCAGAACTGACTGAGGTTGAACACGGCGTTGAATACGCTCGGGGCGTTGATATCGCCGAACTGGGCGCGCACGCCTTCGGCAAAACGCCTGTTGTCCGTGCCGGCTTTCTGCAGGTCGTGACAGCCCGCGCAGGAAAGCGTGTCGTCAACGGACAGCCGCTTGTCGTTGAACAGCTTTTTGCCGAGGTCCACCTTGGCGGGTGAAACCGGCAGGGCATCGGGAAGAGGCTGTACCGGTTCATTGCGCCTGGCCTCGACCGACAGCGGCTGAGGATAATGCGCGGCCCGCGCCGTCTTTACCCAGTCCAGAATCGCCTCGCGATCCTTGGCGGTGACGCGGGCACCCCAATGCACCGCCGTGAATTTCGCCGGGGGCATGGTTTCGTTGACCGTCACCCACTCCATCTTGGCAATGGAGGCTTCGCTCACAGGCTTGCCTGCCGCCTTCTCTCCGAATTCCTCGCGCAAATCCAAAGCGCGCAAACCGTCTTTGTAATCCTTTTCGATAATCTGTTTTATGCCGGGGATGGAGGCATAAAACGGCAGATCATAATCGCGCGTATGGCAGGCCATACACTTGTCGCGGACCATCTCCGACACCTTGCTGAATTTACCCGCGTCCGGCTGTGCCGCCTGCGAAGCGGAGCCCGGCCCGGCGGCGTTGACCGAAAACCAGATGCCCAACGCGCCTATACAGGCAACGGCCTTTACTAAAAACGTGCTCACCCGCATACCTCCGTCTCCTTTACCCGGGTGACCGGGTGTTTGCCGGGCTGCCGCTCCGAAACCGCCGGCACGGTCGGGAAAGCCCGATTTCAGCATTTAACAGTAATGGCTCCTGTTCGCATATAAAATAAAAAAGGTCAACATGCCGTGCGCAATTTTTGCTGCAAATGTCGAGGTGCATCTACAGCCCTGCAAAAGCAGATGCCGGGCCGCCGCCCGGCGAAGCTGCCGCCGGGCCGGATGTGTGCCGGCAGACGTGCAGAGGCGCGTTGCCGCAGCACATTGTCTTGACCGTACCGGCAGCGCGCGAATGTCAACAGCACATTATCTTGACCGGTATAGGCAGCACACGAATTGACCGATCCGCGCCTGCGGTGTTTGACAGCGATGTTTTTTGCGGCTATGGTCTGCCGCCCCCGGAACGGACGCCTGAAAACAAAAGGCGTTCAACGGCATGCGAGGGTGGCGGAACTGGTAGACGCACCGGATTTAGGATCCGGCGGTTTGTCCGTGGGGGTTCAAGTCCCCCCTCTCGCACCAGATCGCACAGCACCTTAACCCCTCCAAGGAAACTTTGCCGAGATGCAGCACGCCACCGAAGATCTGAGTCCCGTCAAAAAGAAAATCACGGCCACCTTTCCCGTCGAAGAAGTCAATGCCGCCTTTTCGTCCGCCGTGTCTACCATGCGCAGGCAGATTCGCCTTAACGGCTTCCGTCCCGGCAAAGTCCCGCCGGAAATCATAGAAAAGCGCTTTTATGACGATGTGCGCCGGCAGGTTTCAATGCAACTTGTTGAGGATCGTGTAGATGAAATGATCGATGCCGGCGGCTTCTATGTCCTGTCCCCCCTCGTGTACAGCGGAGGACTGCCGGAACGCGGCAAGGAATTTTCCTACTCCATGACCTTTGAAGTGCTGCCCGAATTCGAAATCCCCGACTACCGGGGTATGCCTGTGGAACAGGAAGAAGCCGTCGTCACGGATGCCGACATCGACGCCGTGCTGGACTCCATGCGCGAAAAATTCGCGAAATTCCTCTCCGTTACCGAAGACCGCACGCTCGAAAACGGCGATGTGGCGTTCATTGACTGGGTGACCCTCGACGAAGAGGGCACGATCATGCCCGACTATGTATTCGAGAACAAACTCATCCCAGTTGATCCGGCAAAGCAACTGTCCGGTATCAGTGAACTGTTGAAAAGCATGATACCCGGCGAGGTGAAAGAAGGCCCGGTGACCTTCCCGGCCGACTCCGAGAATGAAGAACTGGCCGGTCGTACGCTCGCTGTACGCATCACACTGCACGATATTCGGGAAAAAATACTGCCCGACATGGACGATGCCTTTGCGAAGCAGTGCGGCAACTTCGACACCATGGAACAACTACGCGACAAATTGCGCGAAGCCGTCCTGCTGGGCCGGGAAGAACAAAACCGCGCAGCCGCGCAGAAAACGCTCGTGACGGAACTGGCGCGGCACACGGACTTTCCGCTCCCCGACGGCATGGTTGCCGATGCCGTCGAGATGTATCTTACCGATTTTCAAACGCACATGCGCGCCCAGGGCATACACCGCCCGGCCGCCCAAGAAACGGAGCTTGACGGCCTGCGCGCCGAAGTGCGCCCCAACGCGGAACAGTGGGCGCGTAATCACCTTTTGCTGCTGAACGCGGCCCGTAAAATGGGACTGACGGTAAGCGACCGCGAAGTGTCCGAGAAACTGCGCCGCATGGCAGAACAAACCGGACGCGACTATGCGGCGGTCAAGAACACCTGCGAACGCCGCAACCTGCTGCCGAAACTGCGCAACGAAATCCTGGCCGGCAAAGCAATGCAGGAAATCTATGCCGCCGCCGCCGTGACCATGCGCCCCCCCGCTCCGCAGGAAACAGACTCCGATGCGGAAAAAAACGCCGCTTCCTCCGCATCCGCCGCCGCAATAACAACGGATGAGGAACAGAACGCTTCCTCCGCAACCGCCGCCGCAATAACAACGGATGAGGAACAGAACGCATCCGCAGCAACCGTCGCCGCAATAACAACGGATGAAGAACAGAACGCATCCGCCGCCCCCCAAGCTCCCCCCGCGGGGGACTGACTCCGGAAAACGCGCCGCCCTTGCCATGCCTGCCTTTACTCCTTATAATACCTCGTGGTTTTTCGCGCAGCAGGGCACAGGCGCGCCGCCGGAGCAGACTCCGTCCGCCCCCCGCTTTTTGCACCCGGATGCAAAAAACCGTCGTGCGGATCACAGCTTCAGACGCGGGCAATATCTGCCGTTTGCTTTTGGCGTGAAAATTGCATATTTCGCGGTGCGCCGTATGCGCAGCGCGCGTACCGAACAGGAGTAGCTATGCCCATTCCCATGGTAATAGAAAGCGCCGGCCGCACGGAGCGGGCCTACGACATTTATTCCCGCCTGCTCAAGGACCGCATCGTGCTGCTGGGCGAAGCCGTGGACGAACACACCGCCTCCCTGATCTGCGCCCAATTCCTTTTTTTGGAATCCGAGGATCCGGCCAAGGAAATCTATTTGTACATCAACTCGCCCGGCGGCATGGTGACCGCCGGTTTGGCCATATACGACACCATGCGCTATATCGCCTGCCCCGTCGCCACCCTGTGCATGGGTCAGGCCGCCAGCATGGGCGCGTTGCTGCTCTGCGCGGGCAGCAAGGGCATGCGCTACGCCCTGCCCAACAGCCGCATTATGATTCATCAGCCCTCCGGGGGCTTCCGCGGCCAGGCGACGGATATAGAAATTCACGCGCGCGAAGTGCTGCGCCTCAAACAAACCCTGAACGAAATCATGGCCGAACACAGCGGACAACCCGTGGAACGCATGGAAGAACTGACGGAACGCGACAATTTTTTGAGCGCGGCCGAAGCCGTCGAACTCGGCCTCGTCGACCGCGTACTCGCCTCGCGCAACGATTTGACCGTAAATAACGGGAAATAGCGTCCGCTGCCCGCTGATGAGGAACCGTTTTATGGCAAGAATACCGGGAAAGGACACAAAAGGCCCCTCCCTGCGCTGCTCCTTCTGCGACAAGAGCGATGAGCAGGTCAGACGCCTGATCGAAGGCCCGGACAGGATATGCATATGCGACGAATGCATTGCCCTGTGCAATGAAATCCTGGCCGGACAGAGCATGGACGAGGCGCGCGACGCCGGCGGACTGATGCCGCCCTCCGAAATCAAGGCCAAGCTGGACGAATACGTCATAGGACAGCCCCGCGCCAAAAAAGTCCTGGCCGTGGCCGTTCACAACCACTACAAGCGGGTGCTTTCCGGGGATGCCGCAACCGGTGAAGTGGAACTGGAAAAAAGCAATATCCTGCTCATGGGGCCTTCCGGAAGCGGCAAAACCCTGCTGGCCAAAACCCTGGCCCGCATCCTGAACGTCCCCTTCGCCATCGCCGACGCCACCACCCTGACCGAGGCCGGCTACGTGGGCGAAGACGTGGAAAACATCCTGGTCCAGCTTCTCCAGAACTCGGACTACGACATAGACGCGGCCTCGCGGGGCATCATCTATATCGACGAAATTGACAAAATTTCCCGCAAGGGCGACAGTCCGTCCATAACCCGCGACGTTTCCGGCGAAGGCGTACAGCAGGCCCTGCTGAAAATCATCGAAGGCACCGACGCCAACATCCCCCCCAAGGGCGGCCGCAAACACCCGCAACAGGAATACATACGGATGAACACCTCCAACATCCTGTTCATCCTGGGCGGGGCCTTCGTGGGCCTGGAGAAAATCGTCGAACAGCGCGCCCGCGGACATTCCATGGGCTTCGGCGCGCGCATCGAGGGGGCCGACGGCAAGGGCAGGAAAAAAGGCAGCCTGGAATTCCTGGAGGAAGTACACCCCGACGACCTTGTGAAATTCGGCCTTATCCCCGAATTCGTCGGCCGCATCCCGGTCATCACCCATCTGGACGAACTTACGGAAGAGGACCTGATCCGCGTGCTGACCGAGCCGAAAAACGCTCTGGTGCGCCAATACCAGAAACTTTTCGAAATGGACAAGGTGGCGCTGCGCTTTACCCAGGATGCCGTGCAGGCCGCCGCCAAACAGGCCCTGGAACAGAAAACCGGGGCGCGCGGCTTGCGCAACGTGCTGGAAACGGCCATGCTGGACGTCATGTACGCCATGCCGTCGGAAAAAGGACTGGTGGAATGCGTGGTCAACGCCGCCGTCATCGAACGCCGTAAGCCTCCCATGCTTCTTTACGAAAGCGACGGCGCGGTCCGCAAAGGCGCGGGCAAAACCGCCGGCGCTTCCTGACCTCACGTTCACGAAGGAGAAAATATGGCCGTGTACATCAGCGTGCTGCCCCCGGAGGAAATGCCCCTCATGCCCCTGCGCGAGGTGGTCATGTTCCCCAGGGCCATCGCGCCGCTCTTCGTCGGACGTGAAAGCTCCATCAAATCCATAGAGAACGCCATCGCGCGTTACGACAGGCACATCTTCCTGGTGGCGCAGCGTGATTCGGGCGTCCCCCGGCCCACGGCCGAAGACCTGTTCTCAATCGGCGCCGTAAGCCGCATCCTCCAGCTTCTGCGCCTCCCGGACGGCACCATCAAGGTGCTTGTAGAGGGCATGTACAGGGCACACTGGAAACCCCTGCGCGCCGCTTCCGCCGACGGCGACGACATGTTCCGCACGGTCCGGGTCCGCCGCTACGAGGAAGCCGAAGCCGAGGGCCGTGAAGACTCCGCTTCCCGCTCCCTCCTGCTGGACTTGTTGGAAGAATACGCTAAAAGCAACAAAAAACTCAGCCCCGCCGTCATGGAGGCCGTCACCGCCAACCGCCGCCCCGGCATCCTCGCCGATGCCGTCGTCCCCCATATCAAGGGCGACTATCTGAAAAAACAGGCCGTTCTTGAAGAAGCCGACCCGGCGAAACGCCTGCAACTGGTTCTCGACCTGCTGCAGGGCGAAGTGCTGGCCCAGGGCATCGACAAACGCATCAAAAGCCGCGTGAAAACGCAGATGGAACGCAATCAGCGCGAATACTACCTCAACGAGCAGATCAAGGCCATTCACAAGGAAATGGGCAAAGAGGAAGATTCGCGCGAAGAAATGGACGAACTGGAAAAGGCCGTCGAAGCGAAAGATATGCCGGATGAGGCCAAAGACAGGGCACGGCACGAACTGAAAAAATTGCGCCGCATGCCCGCCGCGTCCGCCGAATACACCGTGTTGCGCAATTATGTGGACTGGATTCTGGACTTGCCCTGGAAGACATTGAAAGAAACAACCATTGACCTGGATAAGGCCCGCGGCATTCTCGACGCCGAACACCACGGCCTGGACAAGGCCAAGGAACGCATTCTGGAATACCTGGCCGTGCAGAAACTGGCGGGCAGGCTCAAGGGTCCCATACTCTGTCTGGTCGGGCCTCCGGGCGTCGGCAAGACCTCGTTGGCCAAATCCGTGGCCTCGGCCACGGGACGCGATTTCGTGCGTCTTTCCCTGGGCGGCGTGCGCGACGAAGCGGAAATCCGCGGGCACCGCAGAACCTATGTGGGGGCCATGCCCGGCAAAATCATCCAGTCGCTGAAACGCGTGCGCTCCAACAACCCGCTCTTCTGTCTGGACGAAATCGACAAGCTCAGCGCGGATTTCCGTGGCGACCCGGCCTCCGCCCTTCTCGAAGTCCTGGATCCGGAACAAAATGCCGCCTTCGCGGACCATTACCTGGACCTCGACTATGACCTCTCGCAGATTTTTTTCATCACCACGGCCAATTCCCTGCACGGCATATCCCTGCCCCTGCAGGACCGCATGGAAATCCTCCGCCTGCCCGGATACCTGGAAACGGAAAAACTCAGCATCGGCAAACATTTTCTCATGCCCCGCCAGATCGAAGCCCACGGGCTGACCCAGAACAACCTGCGCCTTTCCGAAAACGCCCTGCTGGAAATCATCCGCTGCTACACCAAGGAAGCCGGCGTGCGCAACCTGGAACGCGAGCTGGCCCGCATCTGCCGCAAAACGGCCGTGAAAATCGCCGCGTCGGACGACGGCGAACGCGCGGTTACCGTTTCCTGCCGCAACCTCGCGGACTTGTTGGGTGTGAAAAAGTTCCGCTACGGCGAACGCGAACAGGATCCCCAGGCCGGAGTCTGTACCGGCCTCGCCTACACCGAACTGGGCGGCGAACTCCTGCTCGTGGAAACCGCCCTCATGCCCGGCTCGGGCAAGGTGCTGACCACGGGCAAACTCGGTGAAGTCATGCAGGAATCGGCGCAGGCGGCCCTGTCCTACGTGCGCTCCCGCACGGATATCTTCGGCCTGCGCCGGGATTTCCACAAGGACATCGACATACACATCCACGTGCCCGAAGGCGCGGTGCCCAAGGACGGCCCGTCGGCCGGCATCACTCTTGCCGCCTCCCTGGTGTCCGCCCTGCTCGGCATACCCGTGCGCAACGATCTGGCCATGACCGGGGAAATTACCCTGCGCGGCCGCGTGCTGCCCATCGGCGGACTCAGGGAAAAACTGCTCGCCGCCCACAGGGGCCTGATCTCCACGGTCATCCTCCCCAAAGACAACGAACGGGACCTCAAGGATGTTCCCGAAGACATCCTCAAAGGTCTGACCCTTGTTTCGGTCAAGCACGTGGATGAGGTGTTGCCGCACGCCCTCATGGCCGAAAGCGAAGAGATTTTTCCGGGACGGAGCGACAACGCGCTGTCCCTGCACCATACCCTGCGCCGGAGCGAGTGCCTTGAGGAACGTCCGGCCGCGCATTAGACAGTCCGGCACCTTTGCCGGCGGATAACTTCAACATCACTGCCGATCAGGGACGACTATGCCGGCTGAAGACGAACCCGGTCACCGCGCCGCGCTGACGCGCCGCGATTTGATGTTCTTTGAACGCCGGCTCAGAGACACGGCGGCGGCGCTTTTTTCCTTCAAAAGCCACAGCCTGCATTTCCCCAGAACGCGGGAGGAATGCGCTCCCGTTTGGCTGGAACGGGAGAAAAAACTGCTCCTGCCCCTTCCCGATGCCGAAGGCGGCTGCCTGGGAGTGTTCACGGCCGGAGGCGTGAACAAAAGCCCGGCCCGCCTGCTGCCGCTCTGGCCCGCCTTGTCCTCCCTCGTCCGCGACAACCTTTTGCTTTACAAACGCAGCATCACCGATCCCGTCACCGGCCTGTTCACCCGTCACTACCTGCTGCGCTGCCTGGAGCGCGAACTCGAAACCCTGCGCGACCCGGCACGCCTTTCTCCGACGGCGGACGCGGCCGATCCGCAAGGGGAACAGATCCGGGGCGCAAAAGAGGAAGCCGAACGCCGCGATCCGCCCGAGGCGGCCCCGGATGCGTTGCCGGGCGCCCGGCCTCCCGCCGATGTCCGCGCCGGCACGCGACGCGACGACGGCGCTCCGGCGCGCTTTTCCACCGGTATTCTCGTGGTGCGCCTGGCGGCCCTGCGCGACGTGGTGCGCGAATACGGCTACGCCTTCGCGGACGACCTGATGACCGCTCTGGCCGACTGCCTGACCGCGACCTGCCCGGAGCAGGCCCTTGCGGCGCGCACCGGCGACTCGGAGTTCGCCGTGCTCCTGCCCGCGGCAAGCCCGGCCGCCTGCCGCGGCCTGTCCGCGGCCCTCGTGCGCGCCATGCGCCTCGTGGCCCTCCCCCATCCCAAGTTGCGCGAACAAATCGGCATAGACCTTTCCATCGGATATGCCGTGTACCCCCAGGACATGGCCGGAGACGTCTTTGCCCTCCCGGCGGCTGAACAGGCGCGCATCGTGCTGCGCAAAGCCCGCCTCGCATCGGCCCTGGCCGGCGAGCATACTTCCTCCCACCCGGGGCGCGCCGACCCCGAAGGCGTCACGGGCTTCGGACGCATCCTTGCCGAAGGAGGACGCGTGCTGGAATGCCTGCCCATGTCCGCAATCATCATCAGCCTGGGAGCGAACGCCCATGCCGCCGAAGGACAGCGCTTTTCCGTCTGGTCCGCCCGTTTTCCGGGCGGCGACGCGCACGGCCGGCCGCGCTCGCCCCTGTACAAGGGCGAAGCGGCAATCATGGAAGTGTATGAGGACGTCAGCCGGGCGGAGGTCATCCACCTGGGCGAGCCGACCTGGGACATTGAGCCCGGCGACCTGCTGCTCCTGCTGCCGGATGAACAGGGCAGCCGCGCCGGCTCCGGAAGCCGGGGACCCGACCCGGAAACCGGGTTGCTGCGCCACGGCGAATTCCTGGCCCGCTGGGCCGAAGAACGGGATCGCGCGAGCTCCTTTGCCCTGACCCTGCTGCGCCTCGCCCCCAAAAACAGCGCCGCTGCGCACAACTCCCCGGATGACGGCGCTCCGGACGACCCCGCAACGGAAACGGCGCACGCCGGCTTTCCCCTCATCCACCCCGAAGCCTGCATGGCCGAAGCGGCGCGCATCTGCCGCGAACGTTTCGGACCGGAAGCCGTCGGCGGCCGTTACAGCCTGAACAGCCTTATCTTTTACCACCCCTTTCGCGACGGCGACCGGAGCGCCCGCTCCGGCGCGGCCGCAAACGGGACACCCCCCCGTCCCTCCGGTACGGACGCCGGCGGGGCGCCGCTCCCCCACTCCGGCGCGGACAGAGCGTCCCTCACCCCGGAAACCGGCCCGGACACCTCCGCGCAAAGCCCGGAAGCGCGCCTGAACGCCCTGGTCGCCCGCTGCGCCGAGGCCGTTACGGAGATTGAACGTCGCCTGAACCTGGACGCGGCCGCCGGCATCGCCCCTCACCCCTACCTCGAATTCCGCAAGGCCGACGCCCTCGAAAACAGCCGCAAAGCCCTTGAGTACGCCCTGCTGCTGCCTGAACCCCATGTCGGGCTGCTGGACTCCCAGGCCCTGAACATAAGCGCGGACAAACGCTTCATCCGGGGCGACACCTTCGGGGCCGTCAGGGAATATCAGGCCGCCCTGCTGGCGGATGAAAACAACGGCACCGCCTGGAACTCGCTCGGCGTCTGTCTGGCCGGGCTTTCCCGCCACGCCGAGGCGGAAACGTATTTCGCCCGCGCCCTTGAATGCAAGCCTTCCGACGCCATGGTCCTGTACAACCTGGGCTACATGCACCAGTCCGCGGGCAGGGCCGACGAAGCGCGCCGCTGTTTTCAGGAATGCCTGAACGCGGACCCCGGCCACCTTTTCGCCCTTATCCGCCTGGGCCGTCTGGCGGAAAGCGCGGGCGACGCGGCCGGCGCCGGGGAGTTCTACAGCCGCGCGGCCCGCCTGCCCGGCGGCGAAAGCCCGACCCGCCGGCATTTCGCCCGGCTCTGCATCGCCGAAGGCAAAACGGACGAGGCCCGCGAACACCTGCACGAAGCCCTGATCTACGACCCCGGAGACGCGGCGGCTATGGCCCTGCTCGCCGGACTGTTCCTCGACGCCGGCGAAGACCCGGAAATCGCCCTGAGCCTCGCGCGCAGCAGCGTATCCCTGCGCCCGGACCTCAAGTCCGCGCGCGCGCAACTCGCCCGCGCCCTCGAAGCCGCCGGAAACGGTAAAGAAACAAGAAAACGTTGAAGGTTGAAATAAGGACGGCATACGATGTCGGCATACAGCGAGCTGCGCGCGGCACTGCGGGAAACGCCGAAAACATGGCTGGTCACGGGCGCGGCGGGTTTCATCGGTTCCAATCTGGCGGAAGAGCTTCTGAAAAACGGTCAGACCGTGGTCGGTCTGGACAATTTTTCCACAGGCTTCCGCCGCAATCTGGACATGCTGCGGGGCGGCGCGGGCAAGAATGCGGACAACTTCCGCTTTATCGAAGGCGACATCCGCGACCTCGCCTGCTGCCGGCAGGTCTGCGCCGGCGTCGACTACGTCCTGCACCAGGCGGCCCTCGGCTCCGTGCCGCGCTCCCTTGACGACCCCGTCCTGACCAACGCGTCCAACATCGACGGCTTTCTCAACATGCTCGTCGCAGCCCGCGACGCGGGCGTGAAAAATTTCGTCTACGCGGCCTCCAGTTCCACCTACGGGGACGAACCCACCCTGCCCAAGGTCGAGGAGCGCATCGGCAGGCCCCTCTCTCCCTATGCCGTGACCAAGTACGTCAACGAACTGTACGCCGACGTCTTTGCCTCCGCATACGGCTTGAACAGCATCGGCCTGCGCTATTTCAACGTCTTCGGCAGGCGGCAGGACCCGGAGGGGGCTTACGCGGCCGTCATTCCCCTGTGGTTTGCCGGGCTGCTGCGCGGGGAACGCATCCATATCAACGGCGACGGCGAAAACTCGCGCGACTTCTGCTACATAGACAACTGCGTGCAGGCCAACATCCTGGCCGCCTGCGCCGCGCGGCCGGAGGCCCTGAACCGGGTGTACAACGTGGCCTTCGGACAGAGCACCACCCTGAACGAACTCTTCCTGCTGATTCGGGAAGAAGCGGCCCGGCACAACCCCCGCGCCGCCGCCGCGGAAGCCGAATACCGCGATTTCCGGGCCGGGGACGTGCGGCATTCCCTGGCCGACATCGGAAGGGCGCAAAGGCTTCTGGGCTACAAACCCGCATACGGCGTGCGTGAAGGGCTGAGAGAAGCCGGCGCGTGGTACGCCGCCCACCTGTGAAGAACGCGTCCGGCCCGCCCATAGGCCCCGGCGCGCCCTGGCTCGCCCCCCTGGCCGGGTTCTCCGACCTGCCGTTTCGCCTTTTGTGCCGGGAAAACGGCGCCGCCGCGGCCTGTACGGAAATGATCAGCGCCAAGGGACTGCTCCGCGACTTCAAAAAAGCGGCAAGCGCCGGACCGCACGGGGCGAGCGCCGAACTGCTGCGCACTGTTCCGGAAGACGCTCCCCTTGTCGTGCAGCTTTTCGGTGCGGAGCCGGACTGTATCGCCGCGGCGGCGCGGGAGGCGATGGGGCGCGGTTTCGTTTTTTTTGATGTGAACATGGGCTGTTCCGTCCCCAAAGTCATCAAAACAGGGGCGGGAGCGGCCCTGCTGCGCGACCCGGACAAGGCCGTCGCGGTCGGACGGGCACTGTTCAGGACAGCGGGCGAAGGACGCGCCGGCTGCAAGCTGCGTCTCGGCCCGGACGCGGGGTCTTCCGCGTATGCGGATCTGGCGCGCAGGCTGGAAGACGAAGGAGCGGCCTGGCTGACCCTGCATCCGCGCCACGCCCGGCAGGGTTTTGCCGGGTCGGCGGACTGCGCCGCCCTGGAAAAACTGGCCCGGAGCGTAAGCATCCCGGTGCTGGCGAGCGGCGACCTTTTCAGCGCGGAAGAAGCCGTAAAACGCCTGGAAACCGGGGTGCGCGGCGTCATGTTCGCGCGCGGAGCCCTTGCCGATCCGGGTATTTTCCGCCGTTACCTGGACCTGCTTGCCGGGCGTGTCCCGGAAGCGTACACGGGCGCGGCCGGGGCGGCGTTCCTGCTGCGCCACGCCCGCTTGGCCCGCGCGTTGTCGGCGGAGCGCGCGGGCCGGAGCGGCATACCCTGCGCGCTGTTGAAAATGCGCGGCATAGCGCCGCGCTACCTGCGCGCGTTCCCCGGCGTCGGTCGTTTCCGCGCCGCCCTGGCTCACTGCGCGGGATGGGACGAGTTGAACGCGCTGACGCGGGAATTTTTTCCCGATTCCGTATAATCCTCAACGCGGGTTGTGACGGGACGCGCCGGTACGGGATTTTTTCCGGATGCCGGATGTTTCAATCCACATCCGGCTCGATCTGCCGGATGACCCCGCTCCGGCGGATGGGAACCGGGTGGGTTGCCCCCTCCCTGAAGCGAGGGGTTATCCGGAAGGTATGGCCGGCCTTGCCGGGCGTCAAGCCGGAATCTCCCTGAAGGGAGAGGTTTCAAACCATAAGGGAATTTCTGATGAACCTTGCTGGGCGGTTGCGGAAGCGGCGCGCGCAGGCGGAATCGACGGACGCGACAAGGAGAGGCGCCCATGCGGGTCATACGCGCCGAAACGGCCGGCTTTTGCCTGGGCGTCAGCCTTGCCCTGCAACGCCTTGAGCGCGAGCACGCCTTGTCCGGGAAACTCGGGGGCAGGCTGATTACCTTGGGGCCGGTCATACACAACCCCCTGCTCATGGCGCATTACACGCAGTCCGGCGTGATCTGCGACGATGCCCCCCGCGACCTGCGTCCGGGAGACCGCGTACTCATCCGCGCCCACGGCATCCCCCGCGAGGTGGAAGCCGCGCTGCGGGAAAGCGGCGCGACCATCGCCGACGCCACCTGTCCCAAGGTGAAAAAAGCCCGGTCCGCCATAGGCAGGGCGCATGCGGCGGGAAGCATGCTCCTGCTGTTCGGCGAGCCGGATCATCCGGAAGTGCGGGGGTTGCTCAGTTATGCCGGCCCCTCGGCGCAGGTCTTTGCCGACCCCGAGGAACTGCGCTCCCTGCCCCTGGACCCGCAAGCCGACTATTTTCTGGCGGCCCAGACCACCCAGAGCAGGGCACAGTTCAGCCGGGCGGGGCAGGAGGCGGCCCGGCGCCTGGGCCGGGAAATCCCCGCCCTGGACACCATCTGCGACGCCACCGGCGCGCGGCAGCGGGAAGTTTCGGAACTTTGCGCCGAGGTCGCGTCCCTGGTCGTGGTGGGGGGCTTCAACAGCGGCAACACCAAACGTCTGGCGGAAACCGCCGCCGCGGCAGGGGTCTTTGCCGTGCATGTGGAAAGCCCCGCGGATTTCCGGCCGGAAGACCTGCGCCGCATCCGCGCCTCGGGGTCCCCCGTGGGCCTGAGCGCCGGGGCGTCCACTCCCGTGGAGCAGATAGACGCCGTCCAGACGTTTCTGGAAGCTGCGGTCTGATTGCGGCAACGGCAATGCGGCTTGGTGAGGAGGCAAGAAAACTGTAGGCAAAGGATAAAAATCTTTTTATGATACGAAAAGGCACATGAGCCTGACGGAACTTTCGCATTGGAGCGTGCTATGTCCCAATCCAACATATTGCTTGAAGCCGGCACCAATGAGCTTGAAATAGTTGAATTTTATTTGGAGGAATCGGAGACGGACGGCTCTGTCTACAAAGGCTTCTACGGCGTCAACGTGGCCAAGGTGCTGGAAATCATCCGGCTCCCCAAGGTGACGGGACTTCCGGAAGTCAGCGATAAGTCCGTACTCGGGGCCTTCAACCTGCGTTCGCACATCATCCCGCTGGTGGACCTGTCCCTCTGGCTGGGCAAGCAACGCGGCGCGGGCACTGTGGATTCCAAGGTCATCGTCACGGAATTCAACAACGTGACCACAGCCTTTCTGGTTTCCGGCGTCAACCGCATCCACCGCATAAGCTGGGAGGAAGTGGAGCCGCCGAACGCCTACGTGTCCTCCCTGACCAGCAATACCATTACCGGCGTGGTCAAGATGGAAGGCCGCATCATCTTTCTGCTGGACCTGGAGCGTATTGTCGGCGCTCTGAACCCGCACCTCGCCCTGCGCCTGGACGAAGCCATAGACTGGAAATCAGGAGCGCGTTACCGCGCCCTGGTCGCCGACGATTCCACGGTTATCCGGGAAATGCTCAAGGATTTGCTGCAACGCGCCAATTTTGAAGTCGAGGCCGTTGCCAACGGACATGAAGCATGGCTTCGCCTGGAAGAGTTGCGGAAAAAAGCGGAATCGGAGGCAAAACCCATTGAAAGTTACCTGCAGTGTATTGTGTCGGATATAGAAATGCCGCAGATGGACGGGATGAACCTCTGCCGGCGCATCAAGGAAGACCCCGTACTGAGCAGGCTGCCCGTGATACTGTTTTCTTCGATTATTACCGACAAGCTGCGCCACAAGGGTATTTCCGTGGGCGCGGACGACCAGCTTTCCAAACCGGAAGTGACCGCGCTTGCGCAACGCGCAATGACCCTGATTACGGATCGCGGGTTCGGCCCCCCGTCCGCCTCCTGATGCCGGCCCGGATGTATCGGGACGTTGCACGGAACGGCCGCCTCGCGGGGTGACGTATGCGGTTGCGCGCACTGTTCGACAAAGCGCCGCGCGGCGGCGCTCCCCTGGTGAACTCCGAAGGTTTGCCGGAGCCTTTTCTGATAGCCGAGGCCGGCGTCAACCATGAAGGCAGCATGGACGTCGCCCGCCGCCTTATCGACGAGGCCGCGGAAGCCGGCGCCGATGCGGTGAAGTTCCAGACTTATAAGGCCGAGACGCTGGCTTCCGTAGATTCGCCCGCGTACTGGGATACGGACAAGGAGCCGACGCGCAGCCAGTACGAGCTGTTCAAGCGGCACGATTCCTTTTGGAAAAATGAATTTGAAGCGTTGAAGCGGCATTGCGGCGCCGCCGGCGTGGAGTTTCTTTCCACGCCGTTTGACCGCGAGTCGGCGTATTTTTTGAACGACCTCATGGATGTCTTCAAAATCTCTTCCTCGGATATTACGAACAAACCGTTTATCCGTCTGTTGTGCGGCTTCGGCAAGCCGATCATCCTTTCGACAGGGGCATCGGACGACTGGGAAATCGCGGAAGCGGTCGCGTGGATCAAGGAGGCGGGCAATCCGCTGGCGCTTATGCACTGCGTGCTGAATTATCCGACGGAGCATGAAAACGCGGCCCTGGGCAAAATTTGCGGCCTGCGCCGCATGTTTCCGGACCTCCTGATCGGTTATTCGGACCATGTGCGGCCGGGGGACATGCGGGTATTGGCCGCGGCCGCACTGCTCGGGGCGCGCATTCTGGAAAAGCATTTCACGCACGACAAGAGTTTGCCGGGCAACGATCATTATCATGCCATGGACAAGGAGGATCTGCGCCGTTTTCGGGAACGCATGCGCGACATCCGCGTCCTTGTCGGGACGTCCGACTTGCGCGCCGCGGCATCCGAAGCGCCTGCGCGGCGCAATGCGCGGCGCAGTCTGGTGGCGGCGCGCGATATCTGCCGGGGCGCGGTGCTCGACGCGGATGACTTGACTTTCAAACGGCCGGCGCACGGCATCAGCCCGCGTTGCCGCGATGAGGTCGTCGGTATGAAGGCGCGGACGGATATCGCCGCCGACAGCGTTCTGCAATGGAGCATGCTGGAGTGAGGTTCCGGCATATCGCGGAGCTTTTCAACGGCCCCTTGCCGGGCAAGGCCGCGCAACGGAGCATGGCCGCGCCGGACAGGCGCGGGGCGCTTTTCGCGCCCGCTCCCCAGGACGCCAAACAAGCCGCCGTCGCCGTGCTGCTCCGGCCGCCGCACCGGCAGGGCGCCGTTCGGGCTTTGTCCGGCGTGGACGCGGAGAACGCGCGGAAGGCAGGTTCACCCGCTTGCCCTGCCGTCGCGCCGCGCGACATGACCGTGCTGCTCATTCGCAGAAATATCTATCCCGGCGTGCATTCAGGACAAATTGCCTTTCCCGGCGGGCAGCGCGAAGACGCGGACGCGGACCTCCGGCATACGGCACGGCGCGAGACCCGCGAAGAAGTCGGCATCCGCGCGGAACATCTGTTTATGCTCGGCCCCATGACCGAGTTGTACGTGCGCGCGAGCAATTTTCTGATTCATCCTTTTGCGGCGTTGCTTGACGAGCGCGCCGAACTGCGCTTTGATCCCGAAGAAGTCGTCGGAGGCAGGTTCGTCCCTGTCCGGTTTTTTGATCCGGCCCTGGCTTCAGTGCGGCGTTTTGCGTTCGCCGACGGGACCGTGCGGCCGGCCCCGGCCTGGAAATTCAAAGATTATACCGTGTGGGGGGCAACGGCGATGATCCTGGCGGAACTGCACGCGATTCTCGGAGGCAGAGCCGGAGCGGCGGAGAGAGGCAGAGGCGGAGCGGCGGAGAGAGGCAGAGCCGGAGCGGCGGAGAGTTTACCGTGAAGAAACAGCGTATCGCCATGCTCGGCGACAGCCTGACTTACAGGTTTGAGGGACTCCATACCGTGCCCGACTGTGAAATGCACAATTTCGGGATGGACGGCGCCGTCACCGGCGATGTCCTTGCCGGGCTGGGCCGGGTTCTTGCGATCAGACCGGACAAGATTTTCCTGCAGATAGGCATCAACGACGTGTTGAGCTTGTATTGTCTGTGGAGCGAGGCGGAACCGGACCTCCGCGCGGCCCTTGAGGGCATTGCGCGCACGCATGCGGCGATTTGCCTGGACTTGCGCCGCAAAACGCCGCAAAGCGCGCTGCATGTGTGTTCGCTGATGCCCGTCGCCTGCGGCATCGACTCCTGCGGCCGGGCGAACAAGGCGATCCGCATGCTGAACGGTATGTATGAAAAGACGGCCCGCGACGCGGGGGCGATCTTCATCAACCTGTACGACAAGGTGGCGGACGGCGACGGAGGCTTGGGCGCGGACTACGACCTTGACGGCGTCCACCTCCGGTCGGCGGCTTACGCGGTCTGGCTGGAAACCCTGCTGCCCTTTCTGCGCTGATGCCGATGCGCTTGGACACCGCCCGGAGAGAACTTTCACCTCTGCGCTTCACGCCGTGGACGTTGCGGACCGTCGCGGCCGTGCCTTTATCATTATGCGCCGGGCGAACTCCCGCGTCTGCGGAGATGCCTTGCCTTACCCCCGATATTCAGTGAGGATGCCGTGCCGTACTCTGTTTTTTCCGATGTGGCCCTGACGGCGGTCAGCGCCGTACTCCCGTCCGGGGGCGTGTCTCTGGCCGACGAACTGCGCTGGTTCGACGGCGACCGTGAACGCATGGAACGCTACCGGGAAACGGGCGGTCTGGATACGCGGCGCATCGCCCCTCCCGGCCTGACCGCCTCTGATCTCTGCATACAGGCTGCCCGCCGCCTGCTTGAGCGCACGGGAACAGACAAAAACGACATCGGTGCGCTGTTTTTCGTCAGTCTCAGCCCCGACTATCAGCTTCCGGCCTCGTCGGCCTTACAGCAACACGCCCTCGGTCTGTCCGCGGACTGCTCGGTCATGGACATGAACCTGGGCTGCGCGGGCTTCGTCAGCGCCCTCTGGATAGCGGCCGGGTTGATAAGCGCGCGCGCCTGCGCCAAAATCCTGCTCCTGACGGGTGATACGCCGGCAGGATTCACCGACCCGGACAATCGGGTCATCGCGCCCGTGTTCGGCGACTCCGGCACGGCGGCCCTGATCGAGTACCGCAAAGGCGCGGGCGACATGAGTTTTCTAATCGGCAGCGACGGCGGCAAATTTGAAAACCTCGTCATCCCCGGCGGAGGGGCGCGCATCCCTTACCTGCGTGAAGAAGGACCGGACAGCCCCTACAACCGCATCGTCAGGGACGGCAACGGCAACCCCTGCACGCTGGGCGGCTATTGCCGCATCTGGATGGACGGCATGGGCATTTACGCCTTCGCCGCCTCCGTGATCCCCCCGCACATCAACCGCCACCTCTCCTTGGCCGGCCGCGCCGCGCGCGACCTGGACCGCCTGCTCCTGCACCCGGCAAACAAGCTGCTTGTCGGCGTCATCGCCAAAAAAACCGGCTTTGCCTCCAATCCGCCGCCCTGCGAAAGCCTTGCCGCCTACGGCAACCTGGGCGGCGCATCGCTCCCCGCCCTGCTCTGTCACCATTATAACGGCAAAGGCCGCGAAGAAAAACGGGAGCAATGCCTGCTCTGCGGCTTCGGCGCCGGCCTCGCCTGGTCGTCCTGCCTGCTCTCCCTCAAAGATACCCTGCTCCTTGAGCCGCAGGATTATACAGCGCCGGAAAATATGCCGGGGCGGGATGCGCATGTCGCCCACTGGCACGCCAAGTTTGCCGGAAAAGAGCGCTGAGTTTACGCCCGCTGCCGAGCCGCCGAACATATACCGCCGAACATGCCGCGACAACGCAACGGACGCGCTTGTATTAAAAAATATTATCGTTATATTTAAGTATGATACATATTTTATTTTTTTTGCCGCGAAATTTGTCGAAAAAGGCTTGACTTCGCCCACCGGCTGAGCTAAGTGTTTACTCAAGTCCGCAACGACATTATGTTGAGCGCGTGAAACCGGGAAGGGGTTTCATCGTTGCCGCCGGACAATCCGCAGGGGGAACTCCGTGCCTACGCAGTTGATTACGGCATCCGATGAGGTTGCTGTATTTGAGGTCGACCTTTCAAAGCGCCTGAGTTTTATCGTTCAGGCTGCTTTCCTGCGTTTACGCAATATTTTACACACTGTCATACCTACCGCACGCCCCGACCAAAGGCGGGTTGAAGCCGGTTTCTCGTTCTATTCGTTGTGTTTCGCGGGCCGTGTTGTCGCATTCCACGCAATTTTCGACAATACAGGCCCGGCCTTTGGTGGATATTCACAATTTTCCAAATGTTGAGGGGGTTTATCATGTCACAAGTTTCCACAAGCAGCAGCGGCAACCTTACGTCTTCACGTCCCGGCGGTCAGGCGGTGGCGGTGCCCCGCCCCGGACAAGGTGCGGAAGTTGTTGTGCAGTCCTCGCCCGGCGGACGCCTTGATTTCGGGTTCGATCCGGGTCAGGCGAGCTTTTCGCGTCCGGAAAACAGCAATGATCTGGTCTTTGAGTTTGAAGGAGGGGGAAAAGTCACCATCAGCGGATTCTTTGAAGTCGGCGACGAATCTCTGCCCGCCCTGAGCCTGCCTGACGGCCTGGAAGTGGCGGCTGTGGACTTTTTCGCGGGCAGTGACATTGATATGACTACGGCGGCCGGTCCCCGCTCGTCAGGCGGCGGCACCAGCTACGCCGACAATGCGGGCGACCTGATCGACGGCCTGGACAGGCTCGGCAGCCTCGGTACGGAGCAGTGGGACACGTCGGTAGACTCGCTTGCGGAGCCGCTTGCGGAGTCAATCGCGGATGACCGCGGCGCATTGTTCATGCCTCCTCCGGTGCTCACAATCGTGCCGCCGCTCTACGACGGAAACGCGGCCATGGTCATGGAAGGGGAGGATTTGGTTTTCAACATCGAGCAGTCGAGGGTAAGCGATGTTGACGTCGGCGTCAGTTGGAGCGTGACTGTCCCGGCGGACGACGCTCCGGGTGTTGCGAGCTACGCCGACTTTGACAAAGATCGTTTCGAGGAATTGGGGATAACCACGATTGATAACGGCGACGGCACCTTGACCCTGACCGGCACGGTGACCGTACCGGCAGGTTCGGATCACGCGGAAATCCACATCCCGACCCTGGACGACACGCAGATTGAAAGCGACGAAAGACTGACACTGGTGATCACGGACGTTACCGGCGGAGCGATCCTGCCCGACAATGCCCCCCTCCCCTCCTTTGATGTCGTGATCAGGGACAATGATCTGCTGGTAGGTCCTGTTGATCCGAACAATCCCGATCCGAACAATCCGAACAACTATGTGACGAACGGCAACGCGGCCTTTACAGTTGAAGGCGGCGAGCTGGTTTTCACCATCGGACAGTCTTCGCCGAGTACGGCTGACACCACGGTTGACTGGAGTATTACGATTCCGGGAGAAAGCACGTCCGGTAAAGTGAGCTATGTCGACCTGGATGAGGGTCAGTTTGCGGCTAACGACATCAGCGTGAGCGGCCCGGACGCCGACGGCAACTATGTTCTTTCCGGCACGGTGACCATCAAGGCGGGCGAGCAGACAGGAATCATCACCATTCCGACCACGGACGATGAACTCTTTGAACTCGACGAGTCTCTGCAACTGGAGCTGTCCAACCAGCAGAACACGGCTGCAGACAATATTTCACTAGCGGGCACGGGCAGCTACAATGGTGTTGTTGCGGATAACGACGGCGCCGATATACTCAGCCTGAGCATCGGCGACGCGAGGGCGGTGGAAGGCGGGACGTTGGAATTCACGGTTACGCAGAGCGGCGAATCCGGTGCGGACACGACGGCGGACTGGTCGATCACCATTCCCGCGACGAGCACGTCCGGCGAAGTCAGCTATGCGGATCTGGATAACGGCGCGTTTACGGCCAACGGGATCACGGCGGAGAACAACGGAGACGGCACCTGGACCCTGAGCGGCAG
>JAISWB010000080.1 GCA_031271265.1 Desulfovibrio sp.
CAAGGTCTCCTTTTTCTGTAGGATACGGATAGCCGCTTCGTTTGTCAATACAATGTATCTACCGACATACAAGGGGAAAGTGAAGGACCGCTCTTCGGGCGCGGAAAGCTGCCGCCGGCGGGTCGCGCTTGGCCCTGACCCGCGAAGGCTGCACGGAAGAATATTTTGGTGAATACGCTGTATACCTCGACCCCGAAAGCACAGACAGCATCCGAGCCGCCGTGCCGGAGGCACGGGGAGGGTGGAGAGAGTCTTGTCGGCAGGTTCACAGAAAGCAGATTGCAGCGTTGCGGCTACTCATAGCGCAAGGCCGCCGCAACATCCATGCGTCCGGCCTGTATCGCCGGCCAGATGCCGCCTGCCGCGCCGATGAATGATGCCGCCAGAAGGCAAACAGGAACGTGCAGTACGATAGATGCCCACGAAATAGGCATACCGAGAAGAATGCAAAGAACCAAGATGGCAATTATGCCGACAAGCGTTCCTATTGTGCCTCCGAGCAGCGCGTTGAACAACGCTTCCCCGAGAAATTGCCGCATGATGTCGTTTTGTTCGGCCCCCATGGCGAGTTGCAGCCCGATTTCGCGGGTGCGCTCGCGAACGGCGGCGAAAGAACTCTGCCAGATGCCGAAAGTGCCCAAGCCCAAGGAAGCAAAGATACCGAGCAACAGGAGGACATGCACTCTGCCTATAACCGTTCTTACGGCGTTTATTTCATCCTTGGCATAATCTATCCTAAAATACGGTGTATTTTGTTGTGAAAGGATCAATTGAGGTAATCTTTCAATCACCGGTTCGACATCGTCAAGTCGACGTAACCTCAGCAGTAATCTATTTGGATAAGTATTGCCGGGAATGCGGTCTGCGGCTGTCGTCATAGGAATTAAGCAGTCCAATGTATTACTGCGCATCATCAACCCACCACCTATTCCGACAACTGTATAATTATCGCTGAAAAGCGTTACGGAACGCCCGATGTATGGTCCTTTCTGAAAGAGGTTGCGTGCAAGGTTTTCTCCCAGTACACAAACTCGTGCTCGTTTCTCCTCATCGACTTCATTAAGCAGCCTACCTTCTGTAGCGACTAGATCGTAGACTTTCCAGAAAAATGGATCAACTCCACGTATCCGTATATTGACAAATGTATCCTTAATTTGAGTTTGTACAACCTCGACAAAGCGCATTGCTAATCCGACATACATAATTTCCGGTAATGTTTTAAACATGTTTACAGTTTTCTTTGTAAAAAGATGATCCGGCATATTAAGATATAAATTTTCTTCCAGAGTTACAGATAAAATTGTGACATTGCCGATTAGGCCGACATCACTGACAATACGATCTTCAAGTTCTTTGCCGATGACATCAACGCCGATGAACATGGCAATTCCCAAACCAATGGATAATATCACGCCCAGTTTGAGTTGACGTAAGCGACGTTTTACAACTATGCGCAAAAGATCGGAGGTTCTCAGCACAAGTTTTTCCTCAAATTTACGTAAGAGAGTGGTAACTTATGTATAGACGGATATATGATAATTATATGAAGTTTTAAGATTTTTTCCGATGAAGATTCGGAATGGCCGTATCCGTTGCGGGGGCTGCGCTTCCCGTTGCCCCCACGGTCTGAAAACGGACGGGTTGGTGGCCGTCGATGTGGCGGGTTACGAAAATTTCATTGAAACAAACATGCGCGAACAGGGATTGCCGAATCTGCTTTGAGGTGGATGCCGCCCTTGCGCGGCATCCACCGCCGCGCAAAAAAGTTTTTCTACCGCCGACATGACACTACTTTGCCGTGTTGGATGCGTAACTGGTCATAATGTTCTTATAGCTCGGAATATACGCTCCCAAAAGATTGGCCAGACCCACGGCGTCATTGCGCCAATCACGATGCAGTTCGCAGGCCATGGCGAAGAAGTTCAACAACTGAATTCCCGCCTGGCTCATGCGTATCCAGGATCCGTCCCTTGCCACCTCGTTAAAGGTGCCGGAGGCGTCGGTTATCACAAACACCTCGTATCCCGCCTCAAGGGCGGACAAGGCGCAAAAGGCCACGCAGACATCCGTGACGATGCCCGCTATGATCAACTGCTCGCGCCCGGTCTTTTTCACGGCGGCCACGAAGTCCTCGTTGTCCCAGGCGTTGATCTGGCCGGGGCGCGGGATGAACGGCGCATCGGGGAACATTTCCTTTATCTCGGGCAGGAGAATGCCGTTGGGGCCGTTTTCAAAACTGGTGGTCAACACCGTGGGCAGCTTGAAAAACTTGGCGCAGGCCGCTACGGCCAGAACATTGTTCCTGAAATCCGTGGGCTGGAAATCCTGCACCAGGGAAAAAAGTCCCACCTGGTGATCCACCAGAAGGCAGGCGGCCCGATCCTTGTCAAGGCGGCGGTACGTAAATTTGCTCATGGATATGCTCCTTTGCAAAAACAGGATTAATGATTCGCGAGAGTAGGCCATATGCATAGATATGTCCATATCTCCCAAGCACGGGAAAAGACGGCAAGCGGCCTGCCGGGTACTCCGGCAGAGCAGGCAGGCGGTCACTATCTATATGTATTGCAACATGTTATTGATTTTCTCTGCCTGCCCTGAAAGAGGCGCGTTTCGCAGTTGACTGCGGCATACTTCCGTGGTATAGGCAAAAGTTCTTCGATACCCCGGATATGCGCATGGATGTGTCTGAAATCATAGCCGTTATTGAACAGTATGCCCCGCCCGCGGCGGCGGCGTCCTGGGATGTGTCGGGGGTGCAGGCGGCATCGTTTACGGAACGGGTGGACCTGGCGGCGGTTGCACTCGAAGCGGATCCGGGAACCGTTCGCGCCGCAGCCGAAGCGGGCGCCGGTTTTATACTCACCCACCATCCTTTATCCATGCGGCCGCGTTTTCCCGACCGCCGCGATACATATCTCTCCGTTCTGTCCCTGTTGCTCACGCGCGGCATTACGCTGTACAGCGCGCACACGTCCCTGGACGCCAATCCTCGCGGACCGGTGCGCACCCTGGCGCAGGATCTTGACCTGCGGGATACGGAAATTCTGGACCCGACGCACGGCGGGACGGACGGACAAGGGCCTTTCGGTTTCGGCTTTGTCGGCAACCTGCCGCGCGCAACGCCTTGGGGTGAGTTCAGCCGCATGCTGCGCGCGGCGCTCGGCCGCTCCCCGGCCCAGGCCTGCGGCAGAACGCCGGAAGTCGTTTCGCGCGTCGCCTGCTGTCCCGGTTCCGGCGCTTCGCTCAGTGCCAAGGCGGCGCAAGCCGGGGCCGACTTGTTCATTACCGGCGACCTCAAGTACCACAGCGCCATGGAGGCATCGGACCTGAGCCTGTACGTGCTGGATGTCGGTCATTTTATTCTGGAAGAACGGATGATGCGCGCTTTTGCCGGGCTGCTGGCCCGCGAACTGCGCGTGCCTGTGCGCTTTTTCCCCGGCCGCGATCCCTTCGCGCCCCCGGAATCAACAGTCATGCACGACACATAGGGTCAGGAGGAATATTCTTGAGCCATTACCTGGAACAAATCAATCTGTTGCGCTCTCTGCAAAAAGTTGACGACGAAATCCACAACATCCGCAACGAACTGGAAGCTGCCCCGAAAGAGGTGGAAGATCTGCAGACGCGTTTCGAGGACACCCTGCTCTACCGGGAGCGGCAACAGGATAAAACAACGCACCTGATGGATCAGGAAAAACGCTTGAGTTCGGAAATCGACGATGACTCCGCGCGTATCAGAAAAAGCAAGGGTAAACTCATGTCCGTGGAAAACGCCCGCGAATACCACGCCGCAGTGCGGGAAATGGACTCCCTTGAGCGTGTGAACCGCAACCGCGAAGAGGAACGAAGCGCCCTTGCGGACGAACTGGAACGCCAATCCTCCGCCTTGGCCGAGATTGAAGCGGAATACGTGGTCCTGGAAAAAAAGCTCGCCGAAGCGAAGTCAGGCCTGCAAGCCCGTATCGCCGAGGCGCAGGACAAACTGGACGTCCTGCTGCTGAAGCGCAGGGAAGCCGGCAGGCATGTGCCTCCCCCCGTCTTCGCCCGCTACGAGTTCATTCGGGAACGCCTGGAGCACCCGGTCATAGTCCCGGTGACGGACGGCATCTGTTCCGGTTGCCATATCTCCATTCCTCCGCAGAATTTCATTGAGTTGCAAAAGGCTTCGCAGATTCTTTCCTGCCCCAACTGCCAGAGGCTCATGTTCTGGAGCGAGCATTTTCCGGCGGAAAAACACTCCGGATGAAAGGCGCGAGGCGTTGATCCCGCATTGCATGTTTACACAAGGAAAAGGACGCGCCCTGCGCGTCGGAGTCATCAGCGAAAGCGGGCCGGATCGTCGCTGCGCGCGGAGCCGCAAGGCCTCCGCGCGGGGAGGAAAGTCCGGGCTCCGCAGGGCACGGCGCCGGGTAACGCCCGGGTGGAGCGATCCACGGCAAGTGCAACAGAAAGCAGACCGCCCCGCGTCACGCGGGGTAAGGGTGAAAGGGTGGGGCAAGAGCCCACCGGCTGTCGCGGTAACGCGGCAGGCCGGGTAAACCCCGTCGGGAGCAAGACCGAATAGGGAAGCGTTCGAGGCCGGCCCGGCCGAGGCTTCCGGGTAGGTTGCTTGAGGCCGCGGGCGACCGCGGTCCCAGAGGAATGATGATCGTTCCGCATCCCCCGTAGCACGCGGAAGGACGCGGAAAACAGAACCCGGCTTACAGGCCCGCTTTCGCTGATTACCCCGACGCCTGCGGACATATCGAATGTTTCAATCCGGCTCCGACCGCCGGGCGCGGCCTGCGCTCGGGACGGAACCTTGATACCGAATGAATAAACGGGCCGTTGTCCCGGTCAATGGACGCGGTCTGCGCCCGGGACGGGATTTTGATACCTGATGAATACATGGGCCGTTATCCTGGCCGCCGGGCGCGGCCTGCGCTCGGGTCGGAGCCTTCCCAAGCAGTTTCTTCCTTACAGGGGAATGCCCCTGTTTCGGCATTCCCTGTCTGCTTTCGCGCGTATCTCTGCCTTGCGCGGCCTGGTGCTGGTGCTGCCCCCGGACTGCGACTTCGATGTCGTAAGCGCGTTGATCAGGGGTGCGCCTTCCCTGGGCCTGCCCTGCCTGCTCCGCGCCGGAGGTGAAAGCAGGCAGGAATCTTCAGCCCTGGGCGCGGCGGCCCTGCCGGCCGACTGCGAGGCCGTGCTCATCCACGATGCCGCCCGCCCTTTCGTAACGGCCTCCCTGATCATCCGTGTGCTGGAAGCCCTTGAGCATGGATGCAGGGCCGTCATCCCCGGCATCGCGGTCACGGATACCCTGAAAGAAGTGGACGCGGCTGGCATGGTGGGCAAAAGCATTGACCGGGCCTGCCTGCGCGCGGTCCAGACTCCCCAGGGCTTTGTTGTTGAAGACCTTAAAAAAGCGCATGAGTACGCCCGCAACGCGGGGGTTCCGGTCACCGACGACGCCGGGCTTATGGAACTTTGCGGCATCCCGGTCACGGTGGTCCCCGGTGACGCGGGCAATGTCAAAATCACCACTCCCGAAGATCTGCGCTTGCTGTCGGCGGGGTCGGAATACGGCGGTTTCGGCCCGGCTTACGGCGATTTTCCGATGCCCGTGCCGCGCAGCGGTTTCGGTTACGACGTGCATCGTTACGGCGGCAACCGTCCGCTTGTTCTGGGCGGCGTACCCATCCCCTGCGACATCACGGTGCATGCCCACTCGGACGGCGATGTGCTGCTTCACGCTCTGGCGGACGCCCTGCTGGGCTGCATCTGCGGCGGCGATATAGGTCTGCTTTTCCCCGACTCCGACCCGAACCTGGAGAACATAGCGAGCGGTATCCTGCTTACCGAGACGCTGGAGCGCTGTCTAGCCGCCGGCTTCCACCCCGAACACGCCGATATGACCGTGATCGCCCAAGTGCCGCGCATAGCTCCGTACCGTGATGCCGTGGCGGACAACATCGCAAAACTGCTGCGGCTTGACCGTTCCCGCGTGAACCTGAAGGCGACGACCGAGGAAAAATTGGGATTTACCGGAGAAAAAAAAGGCATAAAGGCCACGGCTCTGGTCAACGGCTTCCTCATGTCCGCCCCCGGCGCCGGCGTGCGGCCGTGCCTCCCGCGGATCCCTTTGGGCGGCTCCGGGCAAAGCCGTCCGGAAGCGCCTTTAGACACAACCGGCGGGCTGTGCCTTCCGCAGGCGCCGGCAGGCCGCTCCGGGCAAAACGTGGACGCATCTTTGACAGGACCGGCCGCGCCGTGACCCTGCGTGAACGTTTCATCCTGCAGGGAGAAGAATTCATGCGCCTGCTCGCAGGCTGGGTACCCGGCGGACCCGGCACCGTACTCCGGCGCCTGCTCTACCGCCCGCTGTTCGCCTCGGCCGGCCCGTTCCGCTCCGGAACCGGGGTCGTCATCCAGGGGTTCAGGAATATCCGCATGGGACGGGGCGTCGGACTGAACCGTTGCTGCTCCCTGTACGCGTCGCGCGGAAAAATCATCCTGGGCGACAATGTCTTTTTGGGAGATTTCACGTCGGTCAACGCCAACGACGCCGAGATACGCATCGGCAGCAACACGGCTGTAGGCCCCATGTGCCTGATTCAGGGGGCCAACCACGCCTTTGACCGCACGGATATTCCCATAGTAGAACAAGGGCACGTGCCTTCCGCGGTGGTCATTGAGGACAATGTCTGGATCGGCGCGCACGCCGTCATCCTGCCCGGAACGCGCATCCGCTCCGGCGCGGTGATCGCCGCCGGGGCCGTCGTAAGCCGCGATGTGCCCGCCGATGCCGTTGTCGGCGGAGTGCCCGCGCGGATCTTGCGCAAGCGCGGCCGGGGCGGGCCGGGAGAACATACTTGCTGAACGCCGACGCCCCCGGCAAAGGAAACGCATTAGTACCGTGTAACGCTTTATTTTTATGCCTCCGCCGGCCGGGGCTCCGCCCTTGGAACCCGCTGAGGGAAATGACTTTCCCCGGACGCCCTCAATAGAGGCCGATGCGAAAAGGTAAGCGTTTCTCGGTAGTAGGTAGAAATGCACTCAGGAAACAACATGCGCGTAGCCGTAACCACCTCCACCTTTGCTGAATACGACGAGGAACCCCTGCGCCTGCTGCGCGCAGGCGGTATGGAAATCGTCGCCAACCCGCATCGCCGCACGCTTACCGAGTCCGAAGCAGCGGACATCCTGCGCGGCTGCGCGGGGGTTGTGGCGGGCACGGAACCCTTGAGCGCGGCGGTCATGGACGCGGCACCCGGATTGAAAGTCATATCCCGTTGCGGCTCCGGCCTGGACAGCGTGGATCTGGCCGCCGCGCAGGCGCGCGGCATACAGGTGCGCAACACGCCGCTCGCGCCGGTCGGGGCAGTGGCCGAACTGACCCTGGCTCTGGCCTTGGACCTGTCCCGCCGTATCACGCTTATGGACCGCGAAGTGCGCGCCGGCACATGGAAAAAACGCATGGGTCAGCTTCTGGCCGGCAAGCTGGTGGGCATTTTCGGCTTCGGCCGCATCGGGCGCAAGGTCGCCGCACTCTTTACGCTCATGGGCTGCGAAACCGCCTTCCACGACCCCTGCGTTGCCGGCGACGGTTCCTGCAGACGCATGGAGGCGGACGACCTTCTCGCCCAAGCAGACATCGTGACCCTGCATTGCCCGCCCCGTGCCGACGGCCTTCCATTGTTGGACGCGGACGGCCTCGGGCGCATGAAAGACGGCGCGTTGCTCATCAATGCCGCGCGGGGCGGCCTGGTGGACGAAAGCGCCCTGGCGGACGCCCTGCAAAGCGGCAAGTTGGCCGGCGCGGCTCTGGATGTATTCACGCGTGAACCGTACCCGGCCTCCGGTCCTCTGGCTTCTCTGCCCGGCGTTATCTTGACCCCGCACATAGGGGCCTATGCCGCGGAAACCCGCGCGGCCATGGAAATGGAAAGCGCGCGCAATCTCCTGGCCGTCCTGCACGGGAAAAACTGAATGAACGTGCAGGTGCGCCCGATCTCCCGGCCGTCCGGCACGGGAAACGCCGAAGGCGGGAACTCTCGGGATATTGCCCTCGTTGTGTTCGATTGTGACGGAGTGATCCTGGAAAGCATGGACGTGAAAACGCAAGCCTTCCGCCGCATCGGCGCGGAGTTCGGCGAAGAAGCGGCGGACCGTCTGGCCCTGTACCACAGCCTGCACGGCGGCGTCAGCCGCTATGAAAAATTCGCGTGGCTGTACCGTGAAGTCCTGGGCAGGGAAATCAGCGCCGAGGAAAAAGCGCTTCTGAATGAAAAATTCGTGAACGCGGCCTTGGAAGAGGTCACGGCCTGTCCCCTGGTTCCCGGAATGCAGGAAGTGTTGGACCGCCTGCACGGTCGCCTGCCCATGTATGTCGCGTCCGGGGCGCCGCAGGAAGAACTGTGCTGCATTCTGGAAAAACGCGGACTTGCGCGATATTTTGCGGGTATACGCGGCTGGCCCCCGGCCAAGGGCGCCCTTCTGAAGTCCATCGTGGAAGAAAGCGGGGCCGATCCCGCCCGTTGCGTCATGGTGGGAGACGCGTACGCGGATTTGGAAGCCGCCCGGCAGGCGGGCACACAGTTTTACGGGCGCGGAGACCTGTTCAAGGAGAGCGGTCTGCCCCGGCATGACGACATGACCCGTTTCATGGACTGGCTTGAAGGGCCGGCCGGCGGCCGACGTTGAGGACAGCTCCGTTGCTTGTCGCCCGCGATATCCATTCCCTTGCCCGCGACCCGCGTATTGCGGCCAGCGGCTGCGCCGTTACCCTCGGCAATTTCGACGGGGTGCACCTCGGACACCGGGCGCTTCTGCGCAAAACCCTCGTTGCGGCCCGCGAACGGGACCTGCCCGCAGCCGCCGTCACCTTCGATCCTCATCCCCTGCGCCTGCTCAGAGGGGACAACGCGCCCCCGCAACTGATCTCCCTGCAAGGCAAGCTGGACTGCTTCGAACAACTGGGCTTGGATGTGGCTCTGGTTCTGCCTTTTACCAGAGAAATCGCCGCCATGCAGCCCGAAGCGTTCGTCCGCGCCGTGTTGCTGGATGCCCTGCACACCCGCGCCCTGGTCGTCGGCTATGACTACGCCTTCGGCAGGGATAGGCGGGGAAACGCAGAACTGCTCAACGAACTGGGACGCCTGCACGGATTCGACGTGCAAGAGGCGCCCGCCCTGCTCAAGGGAGGGGAACCCGTCAGTTCCACGCGCATCCGCGCCCTGCTGCGGGAAGGCGATGTCGCCGGGGCCGCGCGCTTGCTCGGACGCCCCTACAGCGCAGAAGGCACTGTAGAACACGGCAAGGCGCGGGGCGGGAGTCTTCTGGGGTTTCCAACCGCCAACCTGCGCCCGGACCCGGAGATATTGCTGCCCAAGCACGGCGTCTATGCCGTCACCGTCGAAATTAACTCCCGTTCCGAAAAACAAGCCGGAGAGGCGTACCCTCCGCGCGCCGGCGAAGGTGATCGACTGCCGTTCGCGGACAGTTCCGGGCAAAATCCGGCTACGCCTTCCGGACGCATGCTGCGCGGCGTAGCCAATGTCGGCGTCAACCCCACGTTCGGCGACGGCTTTGCCCGCGTGGAAGCGCATATCCTGTATTTCAACGGCGACCTGTACGGCGTTTCCCTCAAGGTACATTTCCTGCAACGCATACGCGACGAGCGCAAATTCGCGAGCGTGGACGAACTCGCGGCGCGTATCCGCCAAGATGTGCGGGAAACCGAAGCCATCTTACCGGGAGCATATGTTCTTGGAGAGTGGTGACCTATGTACAGAATGATATATGATAACTATATGGAATATTAAAATTTTTTCGATACAGATTCGAAATGGAGGATTTTACTTATAATGTGGTGATTCTATTAACTTTTAACGGTGCATCTCTATATTTTGATGCACACTCTCATGGTGTTTTCCGGCCTTTTTCGTTCTTTCGCAGGTTATCCGGAGTAGAGTACATGGAAGAGGCGTATGGGCAGCCTCGAAGCGTGAGGCACGGGGGGTTGTTGGTATTTTTGGTGCTCGGAGCGGGGGTCGAACCCGCACAGCCTTTCGGCCGAGGGATTTTAAGTCCCTTGTGTCTGCCTGTTCCACCATCCGAGCATAAAAATTACGGCGCCTGCGATCATGAATCGTAACATGTTTACGGTGTCGTCCCGTCGGCCGTGATACGGAGAGCTTCCCACAATCTGCGCATTTCGGGGGACGCCGCGGCGGGCACGTCGATGGAAATACGCACGATCTGGTCACCCTTGTTCTTCCCGCTGCCCAAGCCCTTGCCGCGCAGGCGCAGCTTTTTTCCGCTGGACGTGCCGGGCGCCACGTTCAGTTCCACTTTGCCGGCAAGCGTGGGGATGGTGACGCGAACTCCGAGGGCCGCGTCCCACGCGGGCAGGCGCAGATCGTAGAGTACATCGGCATCGTCCAGGCTGAATTCCGGGTGCGCGGCAATATTCACCTTGAGGAACAGGTCGCCGGCCGGCGCGCCCTGATTTCCGGGGCCGCCCTGTCCGCCCAGGCGGATGCGGGCTCCGCTCCTGATGCCTGCGGGAATGTTGACTTCCAGAGAACGCGGGGCCGTGCCCGGCCCTCCGGACAAGGAAACGGTCTTCCTGCCCCCGTGAAAGGCCTCCTCCAGGCTCAGCGTGATACCGGTTTCCATGTCGCGCCCCCGGCGCGCCCTTCCGCCGCCGAACGACCCGGAAAACCCTCGGGCATCGCTGCCGAACGACCCGGAAAATCCCTGTCTTCCGCCTCCGAACAGGCTTTCAAAAAAGTCGCTGAAGCCCGATGCTCCATCCATGCCGCCGAATTCAAAGCGCACGTTTTCAAAACCCGGCGGCCGCCGGAAATTCCGGCCGTCCTGCCAGTTCGGCCCCAACTGGTCATACAGCTTGCGTTTTTCCGGGTCTTTCAGCACCTCGTGCGCTTCGTTGAGGTCCTTGAACCGTTCCTCGGATTTTTTGTCTCCCTGGTTCAAATCCGGATGATGCTTACGTGCCAGCTTTTTGTACGCCCTGTTGATCTCGTCGGCCGATGCGTTTTTTTCCACCCCGAGAATCTTGTAATAATCTTTATATTCCACGCCCACAGCGTTGTCTCCTTTTATCCGGTCACTCTTGCGGAAATAAGTACGGTCCGGTAAGAGTCAAGCGGGATGCCGATGAAAAGAACAGGCGCGAAAAGTCTCCCCGCCGCCATGTACCACTATGTGAACTGCCGGGCCGGGGCCATCACCGTTTCCCCGGCGCGTTTCGAGGAACACTGCCGGGCGCTTGCCGAAAACGGTATACACGGCGTCGGGTTGCACGAGGCCGAAAATTTTTTGCTGAACGGAGAAAACCTGCCGGAGAAGTCGCTGCTCATCACCTTTGACGACGGTTTTTTCGACAACTATCTGCATGCCCTGCCGCTGTTGCACAAGTACGGCCACAGGGGCGCCGTCTTCGTCGTGACCGCGCGCATCGCCGAAGGCCCGGCCCGCGTTTCCCCCGAAGAACTGAAAGCGGGCAGGGTACCGCCTTTCCCGGAAGCCTGTCTGCCCGTGGAGCAGGGCGCGGAGGGCTCCGTACGGCGCGACGTTTTCCTCAACAGCGGTGAACTGCGCGCCATGGACACGGACGGCACACTGACTCCCGCATCGCACGGGCGCGGCCATTACGGGGTTTTTCTCGGCCCGGAATACAGCGGCCCCTTCCTGCCCCGGTCCCTTAGCCGGACCTTTTTTTACACCGACCTCGGCGTTGTCTTCGGACTGCCGGATTTCAAGGTCGGGCCGGGTCTGCTGCACCGTGCTTTCGTCCTCAATCCGGCTTTTGTGGAGGCCGTAAAAGCCCTCGTGCCTCAGGATTTTGCCGCTGAGAACCGTTTCTCCCGCAGTGCGGCGGGGCTTGCGGACCTTGAGCGCCTGTACGGGCGTTTCGCGGGGAACATGGGCCGCTTTGAAACGCCGGCGGAAGGCCGCGGGCGCATGCGCCGAGAACTGGCAGGAGGCAAGGAGGATCTGGAAAAGATGCTCGGGCGCGAGGTGCGCAGCCTCTGCTGGCCCTGGGGCAAGTACGGCGACGAGGCCCTGCGCCTGGCAAGGGAGGCCGGATTCACGATATTCTTCACTACGAAGGAAGGGCCGAACCCTCCCGGTCGGCCGTCGGCCGTGCACCGCTTCAAGGCAAAAGACAAGGGAGCTTTCTGGCTGTTGAGCCGCGTCGGCATCTATTCCCGTCCTCTCGCAGGCAGAGTGTACGCCGCATGCAGAATTTAGCAATGTCCTCCGTTGGTTTCCGACAATTTTAGTTTTAGAAAAGACTCCCTTGTCGAAGTCCTGCCGGCGCACAGCGAAATGTCATTCTGAGCGAAGCGAAGAATCCATCTTCATGCCTTTCAGGCAGGACAAAAAAGTCATAATTACAGATTTCCGCATGGAAATCTGAACAGCAGCCGTTAGGCTGATATCGCCGCGAAGCGGCGTGAGTCAGCCGAAAACCACGCTTTTCGGCTGACGATCCTCCGCAGGGAAAAG
>JAISWB010000043.1 GCA_031271265.1 Desulfovibrio sp.
TTGCCCATCAGAAAGTTTTCACAGCGGCGGAAACGGTCGCAAAAAGCCTTTATCCCTTCGGCCATTTCGCCCCAATACACAGGAGTGATCATTGCCACGGCATCGGCATTTCTGACGGCATCTTGCAGCGCGTCAAATCCGTCGTTTCCGAAGACGCATTTGTGTTCGCGCAGGCATGTCCCCCATCCGTCACCGCAGACATGGCACAGTGATATACAGTTGGCGTTGACTTCATGGACTTCCGCGCCGCCTTCCCGCGCTCCCTCTGAGATCGCATCCGTAATCCTGCGGCAAAGTCCGTCTTTTTTGGGATTGCCCGATACAATCAGAAATTTCATTGTATAACCTCATAGGTCGTTTTTCCCTTGTTCTATGCCGTAATGACGATATCCCACCTTCCAGGCCGGTTCAAGTTTTTCCTATTCTGACTGAAAGGCGCGAAACAGCATGTTGAGCGAATCAAGCATTCCTTCCGCCCTACGGGGGAGTGCGCGGTACGCGCATGAACCGCGCCAATTCGTCACTCACTTCGTTCCGGCAGGGTGTTGACTTACGAATGATTTTACCACCTGAATCGGTTGTGGGGCAAGGGTTTTAAGAAACTGAAACCTTCTTTGGGTAATACTCTTTGAGGTTTTTCCACGTTCACTGCCGCGATCTGCACCTGTTCCCTCGGCGGTTCCCGGGATAGGTGCACGACCTTGAAACGTCGTCATCCTCCCGCTTGGGGAAAAGCGCGACGATGTCCGCGGGCTCCATGTCCGGGTGCAGAGGCAGCAAGGCGAGTTTGCGGAAGTCCTCCGGGGTGTCCAGGTCCAGTTCGACATCCGGGCGGTGCAGGCGTGGGTCATCGGGATCAAAGGTCCGAATCGTGAAGGCGTCCGCATTGTCCGTGATGTAGGAAAGGCAGTGCTCCCTATGTTCGGGACGCACGGCTTTCCTCTCCAGCAGACGCAGCAGGTCCGCTGAAATGATTTCCGCGCCCAGCCCGTCCGGATAACGATTGTTCAGCGGCACATGGTTGTACAGATAATCGGCCGGTGCACTCCCCTCGGCCTGTCTACGCCGGATCAGGGCGTCGATTTCTCCTCCCCAGATCAGGGGGTTGTCGGCGCAGACACGCACGATCAATGCACCCGGCTCCGCTCCGATCAGCGCCTCCGCCGCAGCCGCAAAGCGCTTCAGCACATCCCTTTCCGGTCCCCGGAAAACCTCGACCCCTCGGGCGCGCAGATGGGCATCCAGCACATCATCCAACGGAGTATCCGGAACAGCCGCAACTATGCGCGTCAACAGGCGCGACTTTGCCGTGCGGCGCACCACCCAGTCTATGACCGGCAACCCGTGCAGACTGAGCAGCATCTTGCAGGGCAGACGGGTTGAACCCATGCGGGCCTGAATCAACGCGGTTACGCTCATAATCGGAGATTCACGCCACGGGTGACGCGTGCTTATCGGGTATCCCTAACCGATATGTGGGGGGAGGCCAACATTGTATTACCCAAAGAATGTTTCAGTTTCTTGAAACCCTTGCCCCACAGCCGATTCAGGGGGGAAAATCATTCGTAAGTCGACACCCTCACTTTTTACCACGAGAGTGTTTACTCAAATTGTCGAAGTTGAAAAAATAAGTCAGTAGTGGTGACTGCATGCCGAATTCATAGCGACAGATCAATCATGAATGCTTTCTGCGGGACAACTTTACTTCGACGTGTAAACCGCCCTAAGTGGTGTCGTGTGTTACTATTATCCCGCTCAATATCGACTGTGTACGCTTTTCCTACGATATGTCGCTCAGGCGATAAGACTTCGGCAAAAGTATCCCGTTTATCGGTGTAAAAAGTACAATTTTTCAGATGCCTGACCTTATCGTATCGTCGTTGAAAAGTTCCAGAATCATGACCGCCGAGCACCCGTCCCACAGTTTTCCGTGTGCGACAATCAAGGGCTTTGATGACCCATAACTTTCTTTTTTTTGTTGTATAAAATGCAATATTTCGTCAAATTGCATTTGTTTGATACCTCCAGCCGCGGCAGGTTCAGGCAAACTTTCGCCGAATGTTCGAATCCAGCGGTATATCAAGGCGTGGTTGGTGTTGAGGATCCTCCCCATCATCCGAAACGAGCCCTTGGCCATGGCATAAAGCAAAACGCAAAGCGCCTTTTTGGCCGCAACTTTTTCGCTTGTGCGGGCATCGCCTTCCCGAAAATTGCATCCGCATTCTTTGCAGAGAAACCGTTGCTTGCCTGCTATAACTCCACTCTTCACCGCCTGCCCGGATCCGCATTTTTTACATGTCGGCATTGTCTCATCTCCTTATTTTCGGATGGGAGTATTCTGCCGTAAATATATATTTTAGTCAACACTCTCTTATTTTTTTCACTTCGACAAACTGCTTTATCTATATTTGAGTAAACAATCTCCCGGATTAATGTTCTCCCTGTGTAAGGGCCTCCGGGGAATTCTCCGCGGGGACGGCGTGAGGTGTGGGAATGGAGGGAGGTGCAGCCGACCGGAATTCCCTCACCTCATGCCGGCGGAGTTATCTCCTTTCCCCAACAGCTCCAGTATGCGGGCGACGATGCGCGCCTTGTTTCCCGTGAAATCGAACTGCTCCTGGCGTCCGCGCAACAGCCGCCGTTCCCGCACGCCCGCCGTGCGCAGGAAGGCCGCGCGCAAATCGTCCGCGCGGAACGGGTTCATCACGCCGAGGTACAAAAACCCGTTTTCCGGGCGGGCGAAACTGTGCATGTCCTCGCGTTCATGATGCGACAGCACTACAGCCGGGATACGCATGTGGGCCAGTTCATACACCGTGCGCCCGGCCGAACATACGGCGAAGTCCGCCTTTTCCATCTCGGCGGACATGACGTTGGTCGCATGGGTGTAAAAAAGTACGCGCCCTTCAGGGTCCAGACGGGCGAGATGCGCCTTCAGGGCCTCCTGATGAGCATAGCCGGGACCGGCCACGATACGCAGCTTCAAAGGATTCCCGCCCCGCTCGCAGAGGTCGTACAGCGCATCCACGCTTTTGCGGGTGAAGTCGGAAGCGTCCGTGCCGCCGAACGTGACCAGCACCTGTTCGGCCTCGGATGAGAAAGGTTTGCGCGCAGCCTTGAGAAATTCGTCGCGCAGGCAGAAGTTTCCGTGCCCGTACAGCAGGCGGGGGTCGTCGTTTCCGGCGCGCGCGTACAGGGCGTTGACCACCAGATCGGCGAAGGCCGCGCCCGGCCCTTCGTCCTCAAAGTTCACCAGGCGCAGCCCGGCTTCCTTCAGTGACTGCATATAGGCCGACCCGGTGTCCAGCATGTCGTTGATCACCAGATCAGGACGCAGGGCAAGCACATCCCTGTGCAGTTCGCCGTATTCCTGCCTGCGGGCCGGATACTTCGCCGCCGGCAGATCCAGAGCGAAAGCCGAACTCTCCCGCGTGCAGAGAAAGCCGACGTCGCAGCCCGGCATCGCCTCGGCCAGCATCATGGATCGGTATATATGGCCGAGACCGACGGCCGGCCGGCCGATCACGACAAAAAGTATACGCGGTTTTTTTTTAGAGCATTCCAAGGTTGATCTTACGCCTCCGGCGGCCGGGGCGCTGCCCGGTCTGCCTTGCACCCGCTCAGGCCGACTCCAGCCGGGGGAAATGATTTCCCAGTCGGCCTTACGCCTGTTCAGGCCGACTCACCTCATCGGGGCTGTATATTTTCGAAGTTAAACCGCTCCGGTCAACACCTCCGGCCCTGCCCCGGAGTCGACTTCAGACTCGGCGAAAGAACCGCTCCCCGCGCCCTCGGCCGACAGGATATCCCGGATCATGCCTCTTTACCCGCGCGCAAGCCGTCCAGCGTCTTTCTTGTGCAGTCCAGCATGTACGCCTGTTCGTCGTCCGTAAGGCTGTGCTGGAAGGGAAAGGAAACCATGTGGTCGTAAAAGGCGTCCGCATTGGGACAGCCGGCCTCGCCGAATCCCAGTTTGCGGTAATACGGATAGCGGTTCAGCGGGCAATACTGCACCACGCACTTGATGCCGAATTCCCTGAACATGCGGCGTATGAAGGCATCGCGCCGGCTTGCCGGGCCTTCCATACGCGCGGCAAGGAGATGGTAGTTGTGCCTGACGCCCGGCTCGCGATGAAAGACCAGTTCCGGACGATCGGCGAGCGCATCGATAAAACAGAGCGCCCGTTCGCGTTTTTGCGCGTTGATCGCCTGCACACGGTCCAGCAGGACGCTGCCCAGGGCGCATTCCACTTCGCCTATGCAATAGTTGGCGGGTTGCAGCCGCCTGCCGTCCAGTTCCGGGAAATCCACGTCGCCCATGGCCGGCAGCCAATAATCCTGCCGTTCCCCGGCATACGCGCGATGTCCGTTGTGGCGCAGCATGGGCACGAGCTCGGCAAGGCGCGCATCCTTGACCGTGAGCATGCCGCCTTCGCCCAGAGTGGTGATATTCTTGTGCGAGTGGAAGGAAAACGTACCGAAATCGGCGAAATTGCCGGCTTTGGCGCCCGCATGTACCGTCCCTATGGCCTGACAGGCGTCTTCGATCACAAGCAGTCCGCGTTGCCGCGCAAGCTCCATGATCGGCGGCATGTCGGCGAGGAACCCGTACAGATGCACGACTACAATCACCCTGCTGCGCGGGGTGAGCACGCGCTCGATATGTTCGGCGTCGGCAACGCGCGTCCGCGGGTCTATGTCCGCGAACACAAGCCGGGCGCCGCGTGCGGCGAACGGGTAGGCAGACGACGTAAAGGTGTGGGAGGGAATGACCACCTCGTCGCCCGCATTCAACAAGCAGAGTTCGGCCGCCATCTGCAGGGCGGCCGTACCGTTCATGCAGGCAAAGGCGTGTTCAGCCCCGTTGAATGCCTTGAACTTTTCCTGAAAGGCGAGCTGCCGGCCGCCCTGAGTCAGAGGATCGGCATCGCGCATCGCCGCGACAACGGCCGCGATTTCTTCTTCGGTGTAGCGGATTGCCCGTCCGCTGAAATCTATTGCAATACCCATAATGCGGCCTGCGGTGTATCTTCCGGATGTTCGAAGCGACTGAACTTCGTCCAGTCGGGAACTTGCTCCGTTTCCGTTTGTAGTGTTTTCGGATGTGCAAAGAGAAAAGCGCAACGGGCGGAGACGTCGCCTCACATGGCCCTGAACAGCGCAATAAGCCGATCCCTGTTCAGAATAGTCTTGTAGTCCGGCCCCAAGGCGTTGGTCAGGGGTTTTTCGTGGATGATCGAAGCCCGGTACAGGGCCTCGCAACGCTCGTCCGGGAGATAGCGGCAAATGCCGGGCGGCAGGTCGATGCCGTTTTCGGCTTTCATTTCCATGAACAGGGCGTGTTCTTCGGGATAAATATCGCCCAGCACGGACAGGGCATAACAGTTGGCCTTGCCGTGCGGCAGATGCAGCACCGTGGAAAGGGCCGCCGAAATCGGATGCACCGCGCCGGTGTTGCCTGCCGCCATGCCGCCGATATAGGAGGCTACCATCATCTTTTCGAGCTTGTCGTCGGACTGCATGTCGCCGCGGCCGAGAAAGACCTCCCTGCACAGGTCTACGGCCGTCTCCGAAAGACGGTCCACAATCACGTTGCGGTAGCTTCCGCGCAGGGATTCAAAGCAGTGCATGAAAGTGTCGACGCCGGTAAAGAAAAACTGGTCGCGGGGTACGCTGCGCGTAAGTTCCGGGTCCAGCAGTATCTGGTCGTAAACAGTGAAATCGCTGTTCATGCCCAGTTTCAGTCCGCGCTTGTGATTGGTCAACACGCAGGTGCGCGAGCATTCAGCGCCCGTGCCCGCAATGGTCGGCACGCCGATCTTGTACACGGCGGGATGCCTGACCAGCTCCCATCCCTGGTAGTCCTCCGCCCTGCCGGGATTGGTCAGCAGGTTGGCCACGGCCTTGGCCGTGTCCAGCACGGAGCCGCCGCCGATGCCGGTCACGCAGCAGGGCAACCGTTCACCGAAAAAAACTTCGGCTTCCCCGCTCAGGAGATCGATGTTTTCAACCGTAGGCTCCCGCTCGGTATTCACAAACACGACAAGGTCGTCCCCGCGCACGGGCAGGGGAAGCGTGCAACCGCCGTCCCCGCGGAAAAAATGATCCACATAGAACAGCGCTCCCGGAGATTCCGGGCTGCGCCGGGCGTCCACCATGCCCTCAAGGGAAGCGAACGCGCCGAAACCGAGTTGGTAGTAAGGGACGTTTTTTGTATTTCGCGTTACGGTCATGCCAGGGTTCCGTTTTTTAGAGCATTGCAACGTTGGGGGCGGAAATAGGCGCTTGTATCGTGTATCGTTATGCGATATACCAACGGTAATAATGATTGCCGGATTCCGACACAAGGGGCTTGAAACCCTCTACAAGACCGGCGCATCAAGGGACATTCCGACCACTCACGTTGCCAAGCTGAGGCGCATTCTCGGCGCGCTTGACGTGACCGCAGGACCGGAAGACCTGAATATGCCGTCATTTCGCCTGCACCCGCTTAAAGGCGATCTTAAAGGTTTTTGGTCGATCACAGTGAACGGCAAGCGGCGGGTGATTTTCCGTTTTGCAGGAGCCGACGTCGAGATGGTCGATTATCTGGACTACCACTAATGCCGCCGGGGAGTGATGCAACGATGATGATGAACCCGCCTCATCCGGGAGAACTGCTGCGCGAGGACGTGATTGTGGAGTTGGGCATATCCGTCAAGGAAGCCGCCGAACGTCTCGGCATATCGCGCGTCTCGTTATCCCGTGTACTGAACGGCAAGGCCGGAATCAGCCCAGACTTGGCCGTCAGGCTTGAACGTGCCGGGATAAGCACGGCCCGCGCATGGCTTGCCATGCAAGCCAACTACGCACTGGCGCAAGCCGCGAAGAATCCCCAACCTGTCGTCCGCCCCTTTTGTGCGCCGGCTCACACTTAGAGTTGTTCGTTGAGAACTTATCCGCAAATAGACGTTTTGTGGGCATCCGTTTTGGCAGAGCCGAGTATTTCCTCGCCTTTACCTCACGCTCCATATATTTACGGATAAGTTCTCATTATCCTGACATTTATCCGGTGTGCTCTAACGGCCCGAACCGCCGCCGTTCAACTGCGTTTCCTGGGGAAAGACCGGCAGGTAGCGGTAGGAAAGACTGAGCAGCATGGCGCCGTAAGCCACAACCAACCCGCAGGCCGCCCATTCGACCCAGTTCGGGTTGTAGGTCGCCCAGCCGTCGAAAGGCAGGGACGGCATGGCCAGGGTTTGCACGGTCAGCACATAGCGGTTGATGGTAATACCCGCGCAGTCCAGCAGACCCGCGATGTAGAGCATGGTCGGGTCGGCGCGCCTGGATTGCGACAGCAGCATCCAGCAGGGCAGGATGCCGCACACCACGATTTCGACGAAAAGCAACCATTTTCCGTAAATCCAGCCGTAGAAGAAATCGCCGAAGCTCAGGCCGGAGCGGGGCGCAACGCTGAAGATCCAGGCTCCCGTGTCCAGAATTTTGAAAATGATGTAGACCAGCAGCATGGTGCCGGCTATTTTGCCCATCAGGGCCTTGATGTCGTGGCCGACCAGCTTTCTTCCGGTCATCTTTTCCATGAGCGCGGCTATGAGTACGGTGAGCATGGGGCCGGAGGCCGCGGCTGAGAGAACGAAGAGGAAAAAGGTCCAGGGCCAGATGAAAAAGCCGTCGCGGAAGGCGTAAGGGCGCCCGAATAGCACGCCGTACATGCCTCCCAGTGATCCCTGGTGGAAGGTGGAGAGGAAGGCGCCCATGCCCGCGAACAGCGGCATGACCACATGCAGGTTGTGGGCCAGGGCGTGCAGCAGGGGTTGCCTGTTGATCTGTTTCTGTTCGAGGATAAGCGGGATGTATTCGATGATCAGCACGATGCAGTAACAGGTGATGCAGAAAATGACTTCCGTGAGCATGGAATGCACGTTGGCGTGCCAGTAGCCGAACCAGGCCCGCACGGGCTGGCCGATGTCCAGCACCAGCACGATCATGGCTCCGGTATAACAGATGAAGCCGATGATGACCGCCAGGTTGATGATGTTTTTCAGAGGATCGATGTTCAGTATGTAGCGCAGGAAGCCGGTGAAAAACGCGCCCGCGCCCAGGGCGATAACCGCAAGGTCGAAGGTGATCCAGAGCCCGAATCCGAAATAGTCGTCGAGGGCGGTCATGCCCAGTCCCCGGCTCAGGACGAGAAAAGCCGCATACAGGCCGATCAGCAGTATCACGCCCAGCGCGCCCATCCAGATCATGAAGGGTTTCAGGGGGCCGCGTTCGCAGCCTTCCGGAAAGAGGTCCGCGTCAAAGGGACGGGTGTTCGTTGCCATGGCTGACGCTCCTTAGAGGATTTTCACTTTGAGCATTTTTATCCGCAGTATCGGATATACATGCTCCAATGCTTCTGCGGCAAGATGTATGCAGATGTCCGCGTTTACCGTGCGCTTCCGCAAACGGGTGGTGCAGGGGGAATCATTGCCCCTGCCGGGTCCGGGGCAAAGCCCCGGCCGCCGGAGGCGTCCAAGATCAACATCGACATGCTCTAATGCTTCCGCGGCAGGATCTGCCCGGGTTTCTGCGTTTGCTCGTCCGGCAGGTAATTGTCACCGAGCCGGCGCACCCATTCACGTTTGCTGATGTAGTAGACCGCCGTGTCCGTGCCCAGACGTTCCAGCAGGCGGAAGGCGTTGGCGTTCCCCGTGACCAGCTTGTGTACCGTGTGTTCCGGATTGTTGAGGTCGCCGAACACAATGGCGCCGTTGGGGCAGGCTTCGGCGCAGGAAGTGACGTAACCGTCCTCGGGCACGGCGCAGTGCATTTTGTTGTCCACGCCGCGGATATAAACTTCACCGCCCTTGGCCCGGACGGCGTCCTTGGCTTTCATGAAACGGTGGTGGCAGAAGCTGCATTTTTCCACAACGCCGCGCGGGCGGACGGACACGTCCGGGGTCAGAGCCTTTTCCATACCCTTGGGCCAGACGGGATCGAACCAGTTGAAATAGCGCGCGTGATAGGGGCAGGCGGCCATACAGTAGCGGCAACCGATGCAGCGCGGGTATATCTGGCTCACAATGCCGCCTTCTTCGTTGCGTTCCGTGGCCACCACGGGACAGACCGTGGCGCAGGGCTGCTCGGCGCACTGTTGGCACGGACGGGGCAGGTAGGCTGTTTCGTGGTCGGGAAAGGGTTTCTTGTTCGACAACTCAAAGACCACAAGCCAGTTCATGACGCGCAGCTTGTTCGAGGCGTCCGCCTGGGGCGCGAGGTTGTTTTCCGCCTGACAGGCCACCATGCACGCGCCGCAGCCGGTACACTTGTCGAGGTCTACGGCCATTCCCCATTTGACGCTGAATTCCTTTTTCGCCGACATGGCATCCACCCTTTATGCTTTTTTGATGTCCACGCCTGTGCGGCTCCACACATCCAGGCCCGTTCCGGGTTCCGGCAGGGCGCTCAGCAGTTCCATGACGTTCCGGCCCTTGTTTTTGCTGAATTCATCGAATTCGCTGTGGCCGAAGCCCAGACAGACCGCGGCCGTGTCGTTCATGACGCCTTCGTGGATGCGGACCTTGGCCGTGATTGTGTTGCCGCCGGCCTCCAGGGCAACCTTGTCGCCGGCACGGACCTTGTGTTTCGCCGCCGTCACCCGGTTCAGCGTGACGGACATCAGGCTGCCGTCCAGTTCGTCGGCGCGCAGGGTCTTGTTGTTGTACGGAGGAATGCCGGTCACGGCCGTTCCGAGGCTCATCCGCACATAGGGGGCGAGGCGCAGTTTGCCTTCGCCGCCGGGCGCGACCGCGTGTACCTGACGCTGGATCTCCGTCCCGAGCGAGAAGGCGCCTGCCGCGACCTTTTCTCCGCACAGGACCGGGGCCCCCGCCGTCAACTCCTCAAAGGATTTCGCCCCGTAAATCTCGGCCTTGGTTTTGAGCAGGTCTTCATAGGAGGCGATGTCGAAAGCCTTGTCCAGGCGTTGCGCCGTCTGCAACAGCACGCCGGCCGCGTTCAGCACCCCGGCCCGGGCCTTGGTAGCCGGGGAGGAAACACAGTAGCTCAGGCTGCCGCTGCCGTAGGGAGTTTCCACGTCGTCCATGCGTTCCAGCCCCATGTCGGCGGGGATAATCAGGTTGCACAGGGCGGCGGTCTCATCCATGAAAGAACTGAAGGCCACGCTGAACGGAACGGCCCGGATCGCCTCCCGAACCTTGGCCGGGTCGGGCAGGGCGTAAGCGGGGTTGGCTTCGCGGATCAGCAGCAGGGCCGGCTTTTCCGGAGCGGCGAGAAAGCGGACCAGGTTGTTGCCGAATATCTCGTCCCTGGAGGCGGCTTCGTCGAGCAGCGGCGCGTCCTTGGGCAGCAGGCTCAGCCCGCCGGGCTTGTTGAGGTTGCCGAGCAGGGCGTTCACGGCCAACCCGGCCAGTACCGGGGCCGCTCCCGCGCCGCTGCCGAACTCCGAGCCGACGATGACCAGCGGCCTTTGCGCCGCCAGAAGCTTTTCGACTTCCTGTTGCAGTTTTGCCGCATCGACGCCGGTGAGTTCGGCGGTTTTTTCCGGCGTGAACGCGGCGACAAAGGCTTTGAATTCTTCAAAATCAACCGCCCGGCAGGTCCGCCCGGCAGCGATAAGCAAATGGGCGATGCCCAGGGCCAGCGCGCCTTCCGTGCCCGGATACACGGGCAGCCAAAGGTCGGCAACGGCCGCGGTATTGCGCTGCAGCGGCCCCGCGTAGACCAGGAAGAACGAAGCCGCGCCGGCTTCCGCTTCTTCTCCCGCCTTGCGGAAGGAATGAGGACGCGCGTTTCTGAAGATGCGCCGGTTGCGCATGACCGTGCCCCAGCTTTCCAGGATGTCGGCGCCGACGGCCAGCACGTGGTCGCTGTTTTCCAGGTCGTAGCCGATGCGGGCGTCCAGACCCGCGAGAGCGGCCGCCGCGGACGCATCCTGCGCATCGGAGGGCATCGGGTACACGGAGCGGGAACCCAACGCCGCCGCGAACGCGCTGATGATTTCCACGGCGGAGCCGTTTGCGTCGCCGGTGATGAAAGCGACGTTTGCTCCGGCCTTGCGGAATTCGTCCAAAAGCACGTTGGTGGCCTGGGGCCGGGAGATTTCCTGCAATTTTCCGTCCTTTCCGCGCAGCAGGGGACGTTTCAGCCGGGCCGGGCTGTACAGCAGCTGCACTTCCGCCGCGCTCAGGGCGGAAACCCCGCCGCCCAGAGGATGGCCGGGCACGGGCAGGACGCGCACCGGGCGACCGTTGACCTTGCGGACCTGTATGGGCACGACGGACGGGTCGGTTTTGCTGAAAGCGGGCACATAGGTGTTTTCCCCGTCCTCAAGCGCGGGTATCCAAGGCCAGTTTTGCGTCCAGATTGCCGCATCGTCCAGCAGTTTCCAGGGGATCGGGGTGATCATGACGCCGGCGCCGGCGCCGGCGGCGAATTTGATGAAGGTTCTTCTGTTGAGTCCCATGTCGCACCCCTTTACTTGTGGCAGGTATAGCAGGCGTTGTTGGCGACGGTTCGCCCTTTGCCGCCGTCGGAGAAATGTCCGGGATGGGCATGGCACTTTTCGCATTCCGACATTTTCATGGTATCGCGGCTGTACCCGGTGAGCAGGTTCACCTCCGGCGCTTGTCCAGTTATCGAAGTGTGGCAGGTCTTACAGAGTTTTTTCGGGTCATCGGGAGAACCCAGGCTCAACTCGCCTTTCATGGTCAGGTGGCAGGTGTAGCATTTGGCGAAATGCGCGGCGTGACTGAAAAAGACGTTGTCCGGCTGTTTCTGGTAGGTAGCCCAGGGGATATCTTTTGAAACCTTCACATAGCCTTCGATAAAGGTTTTTTCGGCCGTGTAGGCGGCGCTTTCGCTTTCCGCGGCATTGGGAGCCGGTTCCGGAGTCAGGATGCCGTCGTGACAGGTGACGCAGGTTTCACGTTGGGGCGCGCCGGTAAAGGACCCGTCCTCCCTGAACCTGTGACAATCCGCGCATACCACGCCGGCTTTGGTCAGATGTATATCGTGGCTGAAGGCAAAAGGCTGTTCGGCCTCGTCAAACAGCAGGCCGGGAAAAACCAGCCAGCCGAAGAGCAACGCCGGCAACAGCCCGGCAAGGAAGGGCGCAAGGCCCGAAATACATTTGAGGCGGCAGGCCGCGCCGTCCGCAGAGTGTTTGTTTTCCTCCATACCCGTTGCCTCACAGTTTGTTTGACGGTGAAAACACATCTGCCCCGAGAGTTTCGCCGGCATCCTCACCTGTCGAAAGCGCGCGCTGTATACCGGACAGAGCCGCCCGCAGGCGGGCTGAAACGCCGCTGTATGTTCCGCGCATCAGTGACTCAGACATAATCCCGGCGCTTGAATCCTGTCAAGGTGATTTCTCCGGCGCGTTGCCGGGCGTTTCCCGCCGGGCGCGCTCCGGGGACGGCCTCACTTCCCCCGCCGCCGCGGAGGGCCGTTTTTGCCGTAAGAGAAAGGCGAGCGCAGGTCCGCGATTGAGGGGAGCATTGCGTCCTTTTCCGAGATGAGAGAGGAGATTTTGGGCCAGGGTATGCCGAGGGCCGGGTCGTCGAAGCGGATGCCGTCTTCATGTTCAGGACTGTAGTAAGCGCCGACCTTGTAGTGGAACTCCGTCCCGGCCTCCAGGGTCATGTAGCCGTGAGCAAAACCTTCGGGCACATAAAAGCGGAGCATGTTTTCCTCGCTCAACACCAGAGCGTGCCAGCGCCCGTAAGTCGGCGAGCCGATGCGCAGATCCACCGCCGCGTCGTAGGCCGCGCCTCTGCCGACCCAGACAAGCTTGGCCTGCGCCGCGGGCGGGCGCTGAAAATGCAGGCCGCGCACTACGCCTGCGGCCTCGGAACGGCACAGGTTGTCCTGCACGAAAGGGCGGGAAGCCCGCAATTTTTTTTCCCATTCCGCGCGCCAGGTTTCCATGAAAAAGCCCCGGCGGTCCCTGTGCGGCTTCAGGCGGACGATCAGCAGACCGTCTATTTCCGTGGCTGTGATATCCATGGACGCCCTCCGGGCTTTACTCCGGGCTTCCGTGCTTTACTGCTTCACACTTTTCTTTACTACCGTGCAGACAGGCGATATTGTGCAACAAGATGTTTTTTTTGGCAATGCCGGGCGGGCGAAAAAATTTCCCCGCGCTGTTTTTCCCCATAAAGAGAATGAAGCGCGCTGCCGATAAGGGTGGTACGGGGAAAGTGAGATGGACATGCACACGTTTTACACGCGCCGGATGCTGTTGCGTTACAGCAGGCAACTGGTGGCGGCAAGACGGTTGGCCAGGTATGATCGCCTCATCGGCAAGGGGTCGCGCGACGATCCCGACGTCGAAAAGGAGAAACGACGGGACATGATAGAGAGAGTTGCACGGGAAATCATGGAAAACCTGATTTTCGCGGGCAGCGACAATCCTGTCGTGCGGGAGGTCAAAAACCGTCTGGCTTCGGAAATGGGAGAGGAACTGGTCTTTCGTTATCCGCCCGACGATCCGGATTTGAAGATTTTCCGGTCGGCGTCGGACGGTAGGGAAACGGAACTTCCCCCCGGAGAACGACAGATCGTCATGGGACGTCTGTGGGACGTCACCTTGCGCACTGTCGACGCTACCATGCTTTGAATGCTGTGTATTTTCCGGCCGTTGCCCTGCGCGGCGGCCGTTGGGAGGCTTGTTTTATGGAAATCAAAAATTCGCTCTTGCACAATGCCGATCCCTACAGGCTTGACCTGGATCAGACCGCCCGCTCGGCACAGGCCGCGCTTCTCCAAGAGAAGCGGGGCGGCGCGGGTGAAGCCGCAAGCCGGGCCGAAGGCGACCGCGTCAGCCTGTCGCCGGCCGCTTTGCTGCATACCGCAGCGCACGCCGAGGCGGGCAAGGCTCCGGACATCCGCCGGGAAAAGGTCGAAGCGCTGAAGGCCCGGGTGGAAAGCGGAGCCTATGTGCCGGACAGCCGGAAAATCGCCGAGGGTCTGCTGAAGGACGAGGCGTTCTTGGCCGGAGCCCTGAGCCGGACGTAGACCCTGCCGGGAGTGTCGGGGCAAATATTCGGCCTTGCACCGGCTCGGGCCGACCCGCCGGGGTCGACCCGAGCCGGTGTGAGGTCGATGCGTTCCCGCTCGTCCTTGCGCCTGCGGGCGAAACCGGTCTGGTTGCCGGCCGGAGCGTCCGCATAAAAAAGGCGGAATGTTTCCGCCTGCGGGAGCTTGATCAGAAATTCCTTTATGGTTTGAAACCTCTCCCTTCAGGGAGGGGCAATCCACCCGGCTCCTATTCGCCGGGGCTGAGTCATCCGGCGTATGGAGCCGGATGTGGATTGAAACATGCGCGACCGTCTGATTCTGTGTTACGCCCGCGTCGTCTTTGCCGGCAAAAGTCCCGTTATGCCCGGCACCTGCGGCTCTTTGGCCGCCTTGCTGGCGGCGCCGTATCTTTTCGTGCCCTTGCCCGTTGCCGGTCGCTTGTTGTTTCTCGCGCTTATCCTGGCAAGCGGGATATGGGCTTCCGGCCAAGCGGAGAAACTGTTGGGCAGGGTCGACCCCCCCGAGGTGGTCATCGACGAGTTCTTCGGGCAATGGCTGACCCTGCTGCCTTTTGCCGCGCCGGGTTTTGCGGAGTATGCGGCGGCCTTCATTCTTTTTCGCTTTTTCGACATTGCCAAGCCCCGGCCCGTCAAGGATCTGGAAGCCGTCGGCGGCGGCGCGGGCATCATGCTTGACGATGCCGCCGCGGGCCTGTACGCCGCCATGTGCCTCGGCCTGCTCAAGCTGCTGTTCTGACGAAGATCATGCGCGCAGCCCGAACAGTTGCGTTCAGCGGATATAGTTGAGCATGCGTCGGCGTATCCGCAGTGCCTGAGGAAGCTGCCGCAGTCAGGCCGAATACGCCGCGCACCTGTCAGTTGTCTCCCATAGCTTACCTCAATAGACTTCCCAATTTCACAGTGAACGTCGAAGAACCATTTTTTGCTCCTCTGCGCGCCCGGCGCTTTCCCGAACAGCGTTGACAGCATCCTTATGTTTTCATATAAAAATTTATGAACAGCATAGAATGGACGGCAAAAGCTCTTCGGCAGGCGCGGAAATTCCCTGCTGCCGACCAGACTTCCATCGCCGATGCGATAGACGCGCTGCACACCCGGCCCAATATTCCCAATGTCAGGGCATTGCGCGGCAGGTCCGGATACCGCCTGCGCGCCGGGCGATACAGGGTGCTGTTCACCGTCCACGCAGGAATTTTCCTGGTTATTCGCATTGTGGAGGTCAAAAAACGTGATGAACATACCTGTTAACCATCAGGTAATCACGCACAGGGGTATGCCTGTCGCGGTTGTTGTTCCTTATGAAGAATACGCTGCGGCTTTCGTTGACGCAGCGGAACAGGGGCACAGGGAAGCAACCGTTCCGCACGAAGTGGCCGTCCGCGCTCTCAGGGAACAGATATCTCCCGTCAGGGCATGGCGGGAATATCTTTGTTTGACGCAGGCGGAAGTCGCGCGGCGCATGCATATTTCTCAATCCGCCTTTGCGCAAATGGAGATGCCGGAATGCAGTCCGAGCACACCCACAATCAAAAAAATTGCCGCCGCCATGGAGCTTTCGCCGGCCCAACTCAAATGGTGAGCAGGTGTTATCGGCTTTTTTTGCGGGATGGTGTAGATCCGGTGTCGATTTTGCCGGGCGTATGGCCTGCGGGAACAGGCGCAGGGGCGGGCCGGAGGGCGGCGCCGCATGTACGCCCGGCCTGCGCGGGGCCGGCCGGGCGAATTTTCAATGCACATCCGGCTCTGTCCCTGCGGACCGGAGCCGGCGGCATGTTTCATCTCTGAAGGGAGGGTCAAACGATAAAGGACTTTCCGATCACTACTTGGGTTTAAAAACCTTGAACTCGTCGCGGCGGTTCTTGGCCCAGGCCGCTTCGCCGCTGCCGGGCACGGCCGGGTGCAGCTTGCCGAAGCTGACGGTATCCATTTGCGATGCGGGCACTCCGAGGTTCAACAGGAACTCGTAGGCGGCGCGTGCGCGGCGTTCTCCGAGGGCCAGGTTGTATTCTTCAGTGCCGCGTTCGTCGCAATGGCCTTCAATGGTCACGCGAAGCTGCGGGAACTGCTTGATGACCGGCGCCTTGCGGGAAAGCGTATCCTTGGACTGGGCCGCCAGATCGTAGCGGTCGTATTCAAAATAGATGATGCCGTTGCTGATGTTTGCGGCGGCCTCGCGTTCGCTTTCGGTCATGGCGAGTTCATCGTCGTCGCCGCCCTGACCCACTTCCTTTTTGGCGCAGCCTGCCGCGAAGCCGAGCGTCAGGGCAAGGACGAGGCAGAGCAGTTTCAAGGCGCGTATTTTGTTCATAACTCCTCCATAATGCTATGTATGTGTTGCTGTTTGCATGGTTATGCCGGTTTTTTGCGGCTGCATCCGCGGCGTCAACGCCGCGGAGCCGGTCCCCAGGCGGGGAATGACGCGTTGCCGGAACCGGTGGGCAGGCGTTTGGCGTCTCCGCCGTTTCTGGTTGTGACGTACAGTTGCCGCGCGCCCGCGCGGGTGGACATAAACGCGATGAAATAACTGTCGGGCGCGAACGCGGGTTCTTCATCGCTGCCCGGACCGAAACTTACCTGGCGTTCCGCGCCCGTGACCAGATCGTGCACGTAGATGCGGTGACCGCCTCCTTCCTGTCTGGCATAGGCCACAAGGGAACCGTCCGGGCTGATCGAGGGGTCGGTGTTGTAGCTTCCGGACAGGCTGATGCGTCTGACGGACCCGGTGCGCAAATCCTTGAGAAAGACCTGCGGACTGCCGAGCCGGCTGGACGTGAAGGCCATGAGAGAGCCCGAGGCGTCTACGGAGGGGGATACGTCTATAGCCGAGCTTTCGTCAAGGCGTCGTTCTTTCTGGAAACTGTGCCCAAGCAGGAAGATGCTCGGGTTTCTGCCGTCGGTCAGTCCCACGGCCACGCGGCCGTCGGGCATGTACGCCGGGCCGATGACCGTGTTGCCTGGAAACTTGATGCGCTGCACGGTCCTGCTCGCCGTGTCGCAGACGCCGAGCCCGTGCGAGCGTTTGTCGATGTGGGTGAACAGGATGCGCCGGCCGTCCGGGCTCCAGGTCGGGGAAAGGGCCTCGCCTTTCAGGTCCGTCATGCGGGTCAGGTTGCGTCCGTTGGGTTTCATGGACCAGATGTCTTTTTTCAGCGCACCGTCGCTTTTCACAAAGGCCATGGCCGAGCGGAAGAAGTCGCCCCTGCCGATGACGGCCTCCAGAAAATCGGCGCAAAAGGCATCGGCCGTGTCGAGAAGATCCTTCTCACCCGCGCCGACGGCATAGCGGTTGCCGAACATGAAACGCCCGTCCGCCACGCTGAAGCAGCGCATTTCCACCTGGGAGGACCCCTGCCAGAACGCGGTGATGAGCAGATGCACCTGGGCCAGGGCAAAACGCTTGAAATCGACGCCTTCACCCGCCGCCGAAGAAACGCCCGCTCCGCCGGGAACGCCGGCGGGGTTGACGAGGCGGATGAAGGAAATAAGGCCCAGGTTGTCGTTGACAGCCTTGCGCAGGGCGGGCGCGCGCGCCGAACCGCCCAGGGGGTCGGCCTGCAGCAGGTTCACGCTGCTCTCGCCGGCTCCCACTACCTGCACGGAGAGAGGCGCCGCCTCTGACCCGCGCGGCAGCGTAAACAAAAGGGCCGGGATCAACAAAAGGGGGAACAGGCCCCGCGCAAGCGTATATTTTACGATCATCGGAAATTCCTCACGGTTCAATCCACATCCGTCTCCAACCACCGGATGACTGCGCCCCGGCGGATATCAGCCGCGCAGCTTGTTCCCTCCCTGGAAGGGAGGAGTTGCGGGAAAGGTATGCCCGACTTTGCCGGGCGTCAAGCGGGAATCTCCCTTTCGGGGGAGACGCCTGCCGCCGCGGAGCCGGTTGCGCGCTGCCTTCCCGGCTTTGCAAGTATACTCCGGGGCGGGACAAAAGAAAAGCGCGTCATAGCCGGCCCAGGCTTTCGGGTGTGAAGCTGATGTTGATGTCCGCGTAATCGGGATGCGGGGGCGGCTCCAGCGTTTTCGTGGCCGCAACGGCCTGCATGACCGAGGCGTCGAAGAAGCCGTTGCCCGAGGAGCGGATGATTCTGGCCTCCAGTATGGTTCCGTCCATGTCGATTTTGATGTTGACCACGGCGGTGTAACTTCTGCGGTCGGCGCGGGCGGGCAGAGACCAGTTGGGCCGCACCCTGGAAATAATGGAATCCTGGTACGCCCCGAGGACGCCGTAGCCGTCGCCGCCCTCGCCGCCGGGACCCGACCCGCTCGGGCCGTTGCCCCGGCCGTCGGCTTCTTTGCCCAGGTCGGCCAGGGCGCCGGACAAGGCTCGGCTGCCGCCCCGGTTTTGCGTGCCCGGCCCGCTCCCGCCGCGCTTCGGGCTGCTCTTCTTCACTTCCCGGCTGAGTTCGGCCAGAGCGCCTGCCAAATCGTCCTTTTGGGATTTTGGCGCGGCAGGGGGCTTTTTCTGCGCCTCCGTCTTTTTCGGAGGTTCCGTTTTTTTCGCCGGCTCGGTCTTATTCGGGGCCTCCGTTTTTTGAGGAGGTTTAGGAGGTTCGACTTTTTTCTGCAGCTCCGCTTTTGGGGGAGGCTGCGGCGGTTCCGGGGTCCTGACTTCCGCTTTTTCCGGGGTTTTGGGGATGGGCACGGCCTCGGGATCGCGGAGCGGGGCATCGGGCACGCTTTTTACGTCCTCCGGCGGCGCGGGAGGAGTCTGCGGTTCGGGCGGCGCTATGGGGGTCTGCGGCGCGGGAGGGGTCGGGGGTTCGGGCGGTGGCTGTTGCACGGGCGGTGCTGCCTGCGCTTGCGCTTCCGGGGGAGCTGGAGGCGTCTGCGGCGTCTGCGCTGCGGAAGCCGAAGCGTCCTGCGGCGGGGGAGGCGTTTTTTCCGGAAGGACAGGGCCGCCGCCGGCGGTGCTTTCCTCTTTTGCCTCACGCGGTGCAGCCCCCGGCTTACCCAGGGTCACATAACCGCTGACGGCGATGCCGCCTGGGGGCACGGGCGAAAAGTCCGGCTTGGGCGCGAGGAGCAACAGCGCGGCCGCGGCCAGATGCAGGCAGACCGAGGCAAGAAAACCCGGCAGGCGATTTTCCACTCCTTACCGGCTCCCGCTCCGGTCGACCCGCCCGCGCGCGGCCGCTCCGCCGCGGACGGGAGAGGAGTCCTGGGCGGGGTCATCCACGCGTTCCGCGACAATACCCATTTCTTCTATGCCCGCGGCCTTTATCCGGCCCATGACTTCCACCACCACGCCGTAGGGCACGTCCTTGTCCGCCTGCAGAAAAAGCCGGCGCGCCGGTTCCTTGACCACCGTGATCAACTGCCTGCCCAGCGTATCCATGTTCGCGGCGTATTCGTTGAGATAGATGCTTCCGTCCCGGCGCACGGTCAGCACCACGTTGTTTTTGTCCGTGGGCAGGGTTTCCACGGCTTCGGTGCGCGGCAGGTTCACGTCCAGCCCTTCGGTGAGCATGGGCGCGGTGACCATGAAAATGATAAGCAGGACCAGCATGACGTCCACAAACGGCGTCACGTTGATCTCGGATACAAAACCTTTGTTGTTGCCGGCTGATGCGCCCATGCTGTGCCTCGTTCACGGCCTGCGGCCCGCGTTTTTTGAGAAAAAATCCTTAAGGAAACATGAAGTTGTTCTTTTGAGGAGGTTGCGCTCCCCGAAGTTCTCCCGGCAGATCGTCCTATGATTTCTCCGCTCCCCCGATGTCAGCAGCGGGCTGAAGGGCCGAGGCCGCGGGTGGCAGATCATCCTATGATTTCTCAGCTCCCTCGATGAGGGGAGTCGGCCTGAGCAGACGCAAAGCCGAACCTTTGTCCCGATGCTCCCGGCGGAGTTTGGGCCGGCGCCCCAAGCCGTTCCGGAAAAAGATCGCCGTCAGCGCGCGGCGGAGGACGCCGCCGCTCTGGAGTTCAATTCGCGCTGAACCCGGTTCAGAAACACCCCGGCGAAATTCACCAGTTCGCTTTCTATGACCTGCATGGTCCCCAGGAACGTGTTGTAGCCCACCGTCGCCGGTATGGCCACAAAAAGGCCTACGGCGGTGGCGATCAACGCCTCGGAAATGCCCGGCGCAACCGTTGCCAGCGATGCGCTCTTCTGCAGACCTATCTGGTGGAAGGAATACATGATGCCGGATACCGTGCCGAACAACCCGATAAACGGCGCCGTGTTCGCCGTGGTGGCCAGGAAGGAAATGGACGACCCGAGCCGGGCCATGGATTCGCTCACTCCCTGACGCAAAGCGCGGCGCACGTTGTCCGCCACCACGTCGCCGGAGTTGCCGGCTTCCTTCAGGCGGTTGAATTCCGCCACTCCCTGCTGGGCCACATGGTACAAGGGCGAGGCGGAATCGCCTCCGAGCGTCTGGATAGCCTCCCGTAAATCCCTGGCATCCGTGAAACGTGCCAGACCTTCTTCCGCCTTGCGCCGCGCCCGGCCCAGGCTCAGCCATTTGCCTACAATCAGCGTCCAACTGCCGAGCGACATGCAGAGCAGCAGCAGCATGACCAGCTTGGCCGCGAGAGTAGCGCTCAAAATAAAGTCTAGAAAACCTGTCTCCATAATTCCGTACTCCCTGTCCGGTGTAATCCTCAGTAACCGTTATCGGTTAATTATCTAAAAAAAATATAGAAAAATACAACAAATTTTTTGTAAATAATAACTACATAATATTAAATGATATTTTCAGGAAGCGAGAACTGCAACGCTGCGCCTCCGCGTCCGGAACGGCCGACTTCTCAACAATGTTGCACATCGTGCTGCAGGCATCCCGCCTATCGCCGCTCTCCCGGCGGCTTTCGTTTTTCTACACCGGCGAGGCAGATCCGCTCTACGCAAGCACGGGGAACGACTGGGTTTTCCCGGCACCCCCGGAGTCTGACCTGTTGCGGTACATAACTAAAAATTTGCCGCAAAAAAAATTATGGCAATATGAAAAAATATATTTCTGGACTTGACATTGGGCATACACCGCGCTAAATCGTTATCCGGCGGCAGCAATCTTTTTTGAAAAATACCCGGATATGCCAATGATTTCGGCACGTTTCTTGCACACACACACACACACATTGCATCCCACACTTCGCTTATCCGATGAAAAAAAGTAAGTGATTCAGCCTGATTACGGCCAAAAAATTTATCCGCATTTTTCATTTTGGATAAGTTTTGG
>JAISWB010000067.1 GCA_031271265.1 Desulfovibrio sp.
CGCATTTCGGCCATGCGCGCGGAAGACGGTGCCCCTCCCTTCTGCCTTTCCATAGACACCCGGCGGGCGCGAACCGCCGCCTGCGCCCTGGAAACGCATACGCAACACCCCGGCGCGCCGCCCGCGGAGATGATCAACGACATCTCGGGCGGAGCGTATGACCCGGCCATGGACGAGGTTCTGGCAACCTACAAGCCCGCCTATGTCCTCGGACATTGCCCCGTTCCGCCGGAAACCATGCGCGGTCGCGCCTGCCCCGGCGATGTCGTCGACGTCCTGCTGAACTGGTTCACGACCCGCCTCACGGCCCTGGTCAAGGCCGGGCTGCCGGAAGAATGCGTATGCCTGGACCCCTGCATAGGCTTCGGCAAAAGTGATGCCCAGGCCCTGCGCATCCTGTCCTCCCTGCCGCGTCTGGCGGCCCTCGGCCGGCCCCTGTATATCGGCATTTCCCGCAAAAGCCTGCTCGGCGCGACAACCGGCCTGCCCGCCGAAAAACGCGACGCGGCCGCGGCCGCGCTGTCCGCCCTGCTGCTGTCCCGCGGCGCGCGCATACACCGCACCCACAACGTGGAATTCTGCCTCTCCGCCCTCAAAACCGCATACGCGCTGCATTCGGGAGAACTCCGCTGATGTCGATGCGCGCCAAGGTTACCTTCATCATCATCGGCATTACGGCGGTAATTTCCGTTGTCGGCACCGTGTTCAGCATCTATGCCGGGCGCAGGCATTTCGTGCAGATCATTGCCGACGACATAATGGTTATAGGCAAAATCGCCGCCGAAAGGGTTGATTCGGGCTTGCAGGTACTCAGGGCGGAAGCTGAAAGCGCGGCCGCGGCCTGCGGGCAGGCGGCAGGCCGCGATGCCCGGACTGCGGAACCGGAGATGCTGCAGGCGGTTTTGCAACGGCAGGCGCGCCTGTACGGCTACCTTTCTCTGGTGATCATGGACGACAAGGGCGTTGTAGCCGCATTCGGCGACACGGCCCCGGACGACGCTTACGCGCGCAGCGTTCCAGCCCGCCGCGCGTTTGCCGGACAGGCGGTGACAACCGGCACCGAACGGGCGAAAAACGGACAACTCGTCCTGCGCTTCTGCATACCCGTACACCCGAACATCATCGTCGCAGCCCTGCCGGGCGACTACCTGAACAGCTTTATCAGCGAGTTCAGGATACGGCATTCCGGAAACATCTTCATCGTCGATGCCGAAGGCACCATGATTTCCAATTACCGCCCCGAAATGGTGGAAAACCGCTACAATTTCATCAAGGCCGGCGAAGCCGACCCCAACCCCCTTTCCGTCAAACGGGAAGCCGGCGAATTTTTCAAAACGATGATCCGGGGCAACGCCGGCACCGGCACCTATACTTTCGAGGACGCCGTGCGCGTTTGCGCTTACACGCCTGTCGACGGCACGGACGGCTGGATGCTGGGCGTCGCCGCGCTCATCGACGAAAGCCCGGCCGCAGGTGTTACGACCTACCTGTTGCTGTCGGCCCTGCTCTTTATCGCGCTCGGTTCCCTGGCCGCCGTTGTCGCCGGAGGCATCGTCGCCATGCCCTTCGAACAGATCACCGAACAGAACATGCACCTGGCCGCCCTGCGCGAAGCCGCCGAATCCGCAAGCCGCGCCAAGAGCGAATTCCTCTCCAACATGAGCCACGAAATGCGCACGCCGCTCAACGCCGTCATCGGTATGACCGCCATAGCCGAACGCAGCTCCGATATAGACAAAAAAGACTATTGCCTGCGGAAAATCAAGGACGCGTCCACCCATCTGCTCGGCGTCATCAACGACATACTGGATATCTCCAAGATCGAATCCGGAAAATTCGACTTGGCCTACGCGGAATTCAATGTTGAAAAAATGCTGCAAAAGGTGGTCAACGTCGTCAATTTCCGCGTGTCCGAAAAACACCTGAGCTTCACCGCGCGTATCGACGACAACATGCCGCGCATCCTGGTCGGCGACGAACAGCGTCTGGCGCAGGTACTCGTCAACCTGCTTTCCAATGCCGTGAAATTCACGCCCGAAGGAGGCGCCGTGTACCTGTCCGCACACCTGCTGCGCGAGGAAAACGGCGTATGCGTCCTGCGGATGGCTGTGAAAGATACGGGCATCGGCATCGGCAAGGAACAGCAGGCCCGCCTGTTCAGCGCCTTTCAACAGGCGGACAGCGGCATCTCCCGCCGCTTCGGCGGCACCGGCCTGGGACTGGCCATATCCAAGCGCATCGTGGAAATGATGGGCGGGGATATAGGCGTGGAATCCGAACCGGGCAAAGGCTCAACTTTTTCCTTCACCATGCGCGCCGAGCGCGGCGCCGAAGACCGCCGCGCCGCACCGGACCCCGGCGTCACCCCGAACACCCTCCGCATCCCGGCAGTGGGCTACGGCAAAGGCCGGGACAGCGACACGGCCCGCCCGGAACTCGAAATACCCGCCGAAGAGAAAGAAGATTTTACAGGCTGCCGCATCCTGCTCGCCGAAGATGTGGAAATCAACAGGGAAATCGTGGCGGCACTCCTGGAACCGACAGGAGTGACAATCGACAACGCGGAAAACGGCGCGGAAGCCCTGCGCATGTTCAGCGAAACCCCCGCTGCCTACGACCTGGTGTTCATGGACGTGCAGATGCCGGAAATGGACGGGTATGAAGCTACCCGGCGCATCCGCGCCCTGAATGTCCCCGAAGCGTCCGCAATTCCCATCATCGCCATGACCGCCAACGTCTTCCGCGAAGACATTGAACGCTGCCTGGCCGCAGGCATGAACGGCCACATGGGTAAACCGCTCAACCTCGAAGAAGTCATGCAGCGCCTGCACGAATTCCTGCCCGTAAAACGACGGGCCGCGGCTGCGCGCCGAAGCTCCGCCCCGAACCACGCTGCGGCTGCGCACCGGAGCTCCGCCCCGAACCCCGCCGGAGTGAAATAATTTTCCAGTCCGGCCTTATGCCTGCTCAGGCCGGCTCACCTTTCCGGGGGCCTCACGGCCCCGCAATCAGTTGCCGGCCGGCGTGTTCCGGTTCGGCCACAACGCGCAGGATACGGCTTCGTCCGCCAGAAGAAGGGGAATATCGTCCAGAACCGGATAGACAACAAAACAGACAGCGCAGAGCAGTCCTTCGTCCGCACCGCTCTTCACTTCTTTAAGAGGAGTGCCGCACACCGGGCATGCCAACAGGTCCAGCAACTGTTTATCCACCATGATTCTCCGTTATGCGATGTTCAAGAGATGTTCACGACAAAAGCGCGTCCGCGCGCCGGGGTCGGTTTGATGCCGGATTCCGCCCCGACTATGTAAAAAAGCGTCGGTAAAGGCAAATGCACACACGCCGCATAGACCTGCACACCCACAGTTCCGCATCCGACGGTACGGACAGCCCCGCGGCCCTGGCGCGCAAGGCGGCGGCGTGCGGTTTGGCGGCCTTTGCCCTGACGGACCACGACAGCACGGACGGTCTGGCCGAAGCCGGCGCGGAAGCCGCGCGTCTGGGCCTGAAATTCGTTCCCGGCGTGGAAATCGCCGTGCGCCGGGGCGAGCGGGAACTGCATATCCTCGGGCTTTTTCTGCCCATGTTCTCCGCCGCGCCGGAAAAATCCGGGCTGAACGGATCCGCGGAGCCGCTGAAGGGCATATCCTCCTCCGCGCTGGAACAATCCCTGGCCGGAATCAGGGCGCGGCGCGACACGCGCAACCGGGCCGTTCTGGACAGGCTGGCCGCTCTGGGTATGCCCCTGGACCCGGAAGACGTGCGCCGCCGGGCCGGCGGCAAAGCCGTCGGTCGTCCGCATATGGCCGCAGCCCTTGCCGCCGCCGGGTATGTCGCCGACGGTCGTGAAGCTTTCATCCGCTTCCTCGGCCGCGGATGCCCGGCCTATGTGCCGCGCAACCTGTCCTCCCCGGAGGAAGGCATAGCCCTGCTCCGCCGCGAAAGTCCCGTCGTTTCCCTGGCTCATCCTTTTCTTTCCCCGACCATGACCGGCTCCGAACTGGACGATATTCTCGCCGAATTCCGCCCTTTGGGGCTGACCGCCCTGGAGGCCTGGCACAGTGATCACGGCCCGGAACAAACGGGCATCTGCCTCGAATCGGCCCGCAAGCACGGGCTGGCGGTGACCGGAGGCTCGGATTACCACGGAGAGAACAAAAAAAACATCGCTCTGGGCACCGGGCGCGGCAACCTGAGCGTACCCCTGTCCCTGCTGGAAGACCTGGAGCGGCGGTTTTTTTCCGAAGAAGTCCCGCTCCGGCACACTCCCGCCGCAGGCCGGCCCGGTCTGCCGCAAGACCGATGATTCACCCGGTCGACCTTGCGCCTGCGCAGGCCGACTCCTGAAAGGCCGTTCCGAGCGAAGCGAAGAATCCATCTTACTGATATCCGCATTGAAAAGTAAACTTTTCCCTGCGGAGGATCGTCAGCCGAAAAGCGTGGTTTTCGGCTGACTCACGCCGCTTCGCGGCGATATCAGCCTAACGGCTGCTG
>JAISWB010000075.1 GCA_031271265.1 Desulfovibrio sp.
GTAAACTTTTTACCGCAGGATCGTCAGCCGAAAAGCGTGGTTTTCGGCTGACTCACGCCGCTTTGCGGCGCATCGGCCTTACGGCCGATGTTTACTGATTTCTGCGGAAATCAGTAAAATTTATCGTGCCGGAGGCTCCGGGATCTCACTCGGCCCGTGCGGCAAAGTCGACGGCGGCGCCCGCGCGGCAGCGCGCGTCCACCTCGGCGGCCAGCGCCGCAAACGCGCGCGCGGCAGCGCCGTCGCCGTCCGCCGCGGCCAGAGGCAGGCCCAGATCGGCGCTCAGCACCGCGGCCGGATCCAAAGGAATTTCTCCGAGGAAGGGGATGCCGTATTCTTCCGCCAGCAGTCGCCCGCCGCCTTTTTTGAAAAGCCGGATATCCCCGCCGCAGTGCGGACAGCTCAACCCGCTCATGTTTTCCGCCAGTCCCAGAATTTTCCCCCCCGCCGTCTTCAGAAAACCCAGGGCCCTGCGCACGTCGGCCAGGGAAAGTTCCTGCGGCGTGGTCACGATCACGGCAAGGATGTCGGGAAGGGCTTTCAGCACGGTCAGGTGTTCATCCCCGGTTCCGGGCGGGGAATCGACAATCAGAAAATCAAGTTCCCCCCACGCGACGTCCTTGATGAAACGCAGGACGGCGGCGGATTTTTTCGGGCCGCGCCAGATGACCGCCCTGTCCCTGTCCCGAAGCACGCCGGCCATGGAAATAAAATGCAGGTTGGGCATGAACTCGGCCGGCAGCAGCTTCCCGCTTGCTTCATCCGCCCCCACGGCGCAGGCGCGGCTGCCGAGCAGGCCTGCCACGCTCGGCCCGTGCAGGTCCGCGTCCACAATGCCCACCTTGCGTCCCGCAAGGGCCAGGGCTGCCGCCACGTTGACGGCCACGGAGCTTTTGCCGACTCCTCCCTTGCCGCTCATGACGAAAAGCTTGTATTTGACCGCCGGAAGGGGCGAGGAAAACGCGGCCCGGCGCTGTTCCCGGTCAAAGCGCTCCGGCCCGGACTGTTCCGGGTGCGGCGCGGCCGCGCACGGCGGGACCGCGCCCGGAAAGTGCCCGGCGCCGTCCCCTTCCGCCGCCGCGCAGGCGGCACAGGAGGCGGCCGCGCAGCCGGGTTTCCGCGCGGCCCGGCCGTTTGCCGTACACTGTTCCGTGCCGCCGCTTTCCTGTTTCATCGGAAATTCCGCCCCTACTGCCATCCGTGCAGGCCCTTGAGGTCCACAAAGGCGACGGCGGCGTTGTCCCTGCGCGTCACGATGCCCTCTTCCTTGCGCACTACGACGAGCCGCTGGTTCCTTCTCCCGGCGCCCACGGGAATCACCAGAAGGCCGGGGTCGGCGAGCTGGTCGACCAGGGGAGGGGGTACGTCGGGACCGCCCGCCGTCACGATGATCCTGTCGAAAGGTCCGGCTTCCGGCCACCCCTCGGTGCCGTCGGCGAGCTTGAGGCGCACGGAGCGGCAGCGCAGCCGGACCAGCAGACTGCCGGCGCTTGCGTACAGTTCATGCAGGCGTTCCACGGAATACACGGACAGGCCCATTTCGCAGAGCACCGCCGCCTGGTAGCCCGAGCCCGTGCCTATTTCCAGCACGCTCATGCCCGGCGACGCCTGCAGCAGCGAGGACATCAGACCCACGATATACGGCTGGGAAATGGTCTGGCCGCAGGCTATGGGCAGGGGGATATTTTCATAGGCCTGGGCGTACAGGGCGTCTTCCACGAACAGGTGGCGGGGCACCTTGCGCATGGCGGCAAGCACGGCCGGGTCGTCGATGCCTTGGCCCTCGATGACCTTTACCATGCGTTCGCGGCTTATCTTGAATCTGTCCACGTCCCGTCCCCTGCGCCGCGTTAGCGGCCTCCGCCGGAATCCCCTCACTTTAGGGAGGGGAGGATGTCAACTCTGAATGTCCGCGCCCTGTCCCCTGCAACCCGGCGTCACACCCGGTGACGACAACCGTGCCCCGTCCACCGCAACCCGGCGTCACGCCCGGTGACGACAACCGCGCCCCGTCCACCGCAACCCGGCGTCACACCCGGTGATGACAACCGATGTCCTTTGTATTGCGCAAGGCGGCCTGGGTTATCAGGTAGGCCGTTTCGCACCCGTGGAAAAGGTCGAGCACGTCGCGGGACAAGGGGGTGCTTTTGTAAAACTCGTGAATATTGCGGGAAAGGTCGCGCAATTCGTCAAAGGCGCGGGCCAGGCGCGGGCCCGTGCGCGTTATGCCCACATAGTTCCACATGGTGTTGCGCAGGGTGGCCCAGTCCTGGGCGATGAGGGCCGGGTCGTCGTTGCGCTCGTCACCCTGCGCCTTCCAGTCCTCTATCTCGTCATACAGGGGATTGTGCCGGTCGAGACCAGCCTCGACCCGCGCGGCGATGTCGTCCCCGGCCGCCTTGCCCCAGAGCAGGGCTTCCAGCAGGGAGGTGCTGGCAAGGCGGTTGGCTCCGTGCACGCCCGTGCAGGCGCATTCTCCCACGGCGTACAAACGGTCCAGACCGGCGCGTCCCTTGAGGTCCACAAGAACGCCCCCGCAAAAATAATGCGCGGCGGGCACCACGGGTATGGGTTCCGTGCGGATGTCGATGCCGCGCTCAAGGCAATTCTGCAGGACGGTAGGGAAGCGTTTCTCAAGATCGTGTTTGACCCCGCTCAGGTCAAGGAACACGCACGGGTCGCCGCTGCGCAGCAACACATCCACAACGGCGCGCGAAACAATATCGCGCGGGGCAAGATCTCCGCGCGGGTCGTAGCGCTCCATGAAATAGTCGCCCTTGCCGGCGAACAATCTCGCGCCTTCGCCGCGCATGGCTTCGGTGATGAGAAAGCGGCGCGGTTCGGGATAAAACAGGGTAGTCGGGTGGAACTGCATGAACTCCATGTTCATGAGCCGGACCATGGCCCGCCCGGCCATGCTGATGCCCGAGCCGGCGGCGGCGCGGGAATTGGAAGTATGCAGGTAGACTCGACCGACGCCCCCCGCGGCCAACACCGTGATGTCGGCCCGCATGGTTTCCACGACGCCCGTCGCCTCGTTCAGCACATAGGCTCCGCAACAGCGGTTCGCCAACTGGTAGCGGTAGGTCATGCCGCGACTGTGGTGGTGCGAGGTCAGGAGGTCCACGGCCGAGCATCCTTCGCGCAGGTCGATGCAGGGGTGGGCGCGCACGGCCCGGTCGACGCATTCCATGATGCTGCGGCCGGTGTGGTCGGCGCAGTGCAGGATGCGCGCCGCGGAGTGTCCCGCCTCGCGCGTCAGGTCCCGGCGGGAGGCGTCTATGCGGTCGAACGGCACGTCCAGGCGGTCTATGAGGATCTCGTCGACGGCGTTCGGGCCTTCTTCCGCCAGAAATTTCACGGCATCGGGGTTATTGATGCGGTGTCCGGCCGTCATGATGTCTTCTTCAAGCCGCGCGGCGTCGTTCCCGTCGTATGCGCGATAGATTATGCCGCCCTGGGCCAGGACGGAATTGGGAGGGTTATCTGCGCTGCCTGAAGACAGGAGCGCGACCCTTATGCCCCGGTCGGCGAGACGCAGGGCCGCAATGCAGCCGGCCAAACCCGCCCCGATGATCAGCACGGTGTGTCGATTTTTCCCTGTCCGCATTCCGACTCCGATGGGGAAGGACTCCCCGGCAGGCTTCTTTCCGTCATTCCGGGCCTCGGCCTGAGCAGGGCGAAAGGCCGGACCTTCGCCGTCAGGCGAAGAATCCGTCTTTCCGCTCCGGGCTTTTGCCGAAAGGCATCAAGCCGGTTTCTCCGCTTCGCCCGGAAGGACCTTTTCAGGGTCCGGGGGGGCGGAGTACCGGGTCCGGCAGGGCGTATTCCGCGCAGGGGCAAGGAATACGACTGTTCAGGTTCGACTCCCGATGTTCGGCCTTACGCCGGTTCAGGCCGACCCCGGTACTATGCGCAATGTTCCAGCATGCGTTCGAGGGCGGCTCGCGCGTGCGCCTGCAGTTCGTGTCCTATCCGTACCCTGTACGGTGATTCTTCCCCGCTGTCTTCCGCCCGGCCCAGGGCTTCCAGGGCGGTGCAGAGGGATTCTTCGGTCGTCTGGGCCATGTGCGTGCATGCGCTTTCCACGAGGGGCAGCACGGTAAGTCTTGCCGCGTGTTGCCGGGCGAGGCGTTCGACAAGGTTGATTTCCGTGCCGATCCCGAGGACGGTGTCGTCCGGCGCTTCGTTGACGTTGCGGATGATGAAGGCGGTGGAGCCCACGGCGTCCGCCGCCGCCGCCACCGCGGGGATGCATTCCGGGTGTACGACGATGCTTGCGCCGGGGTGTTCCGCGCGCAGTCTTTCCATCTGGCGCGGATTGAAGCGCGTATGTATGGAGCAGAATCCCGGCCAAAGGATCAGCCGGGCTTTGTCCGCGGCGGTGGTGTCCAGGTCTTTCGCGCCCCGGACTATGCGCGCGGTGTGCAGATCCTGCCCGGCCAGGCCGAGGGCGGCGGCGGTATTGAACCCCAAATTTTTATCGGGCAGGAAAAGGACGGCGTCGCCTTCCCGCAGCGCCCATTCCAGCATGGTCGCGGCATTGGCCGAGGTGCAGACCGCGCCGCCGAGCTCTCCGGCCGCGGCTTTGACGCCGAGGGTAGAATTCACATAGGCCAGGGGGATGACCTTGCGCCCGTTGCGGGTCAGTTTTTTCATCACCTCGCGCAGCAGGCCGGCGGGCGACATGAGGGCCATGCTGCATTCGGCCGAAGGTTCGGGCAGATGCACCCGCACGTTTTTTCCCGCGAGCAGGGCGGCCGACTCGGCCATGAAATATACCCCGCAAAACATGATATGCCGTGTTTCCAGAGCCGCGCAGCGGCGGGCCAGTTCAAGGGAATCCCCGCGCAGGTCGCAGTGGGCGATCACCTCGTCGGCCTGGTAATGGTGCCCGACAACGGTCAGGTCGGCGCCGAAGCGGGCGCGCAGTTCTTCTATCCTGTCGCCGACGTTGCGCGCGGACGCGGCGGCCGGCGTTTCCGGCGTCCTGTCGTCGAGATTCCGCGTGGAAACCCCAGTCCGCGCTTCCGGCGTACTGTCGCCGCCGTTGCGCGCGGACGCGGCGGTTGCGGGTGTTGCGGCCTGCGGCGTCATCGGCATATCCGCATGCTGAAATCGGCGGCGGGCGCGGAGTGCGTAATGCGGCCCACGGAGATGAAATCCGCCCTGCGCTTTGCGCCGGCCGAAGCAAAACTTCTGATGTTGTCCAAGGCGATGCCTCCGCTGATTTCGATTTCCACGTGGGAAGGAAGCATGTCAAGGGTGGTTCCTACCATTTCGGGACGCATGTTATCAAGCATAATGCGCGAAACGCCGCAGGCGGCGGCTTCGAGGGCTTCCGCGCTTGTCCGGCATTCGACTTCCAGAGGCGCGCCGGCCGGGAGATGCGCGCGCAGGCGTTGCACGGCCGGGGTGATGCCGCCGGCGGCTTCTATGTGGGTATCCTTGAGCATGGGCAGTTCGCCGAGCGTTTTACGGTGGTTGCGGCCCCCCCCCGCCAGAACGGCGTACTTGTCCGGATACCGCAGGCCCGGCGCGGTCTTGCGCGTGTCCAGAAGCTGCACCCCCGTGCCTTCAAGCGCGTTCACATACTTGCGCGTAAGCGCGGCTATGCCGGAAAGCCGGCACAAAAAATTCAGGATGACGCGCTCCGCCCGCAGGACGACGCGGGCGCTCCCCGTGACGGCAGCCGCCACAGTGCCCGCGGAGAGGCAATCGCCGTCTTCGGCGCAGGCCGTGCTTTCCCATGCGCCCGGTACCGTGCAACGCTTTGTTTTTACGCCTCCGGCGGCCGGGGCTCCGCCCCGGACCCGGCAGGTCGGTCCGAGCAGGCGGAAGACCGAATGATTCTCCCTGCACGCCCCGTCAGGGGTGAATGCGAAAACTTGCGCGTTACATTGTACCGGCGCCGGCGCGTCCGTTGCGGCCGGGATGACGGGCGCCGGAGGCAGGCCGGCAGGCGCCGTGTCCGCCTTGACGACTGTTTCGGCCTCGGCAAGGATGATCGGCAACAGGGGCAGGCCGGCAAGCACCGTGTCTTCCTTGGCGACTATTTCGGCGCGCAGGACGTCGCCGGCGCCGAACACGGCGTTTGCGGCGACGTCCGGGCCGTCTTCCGCCAGGGCTTCCCTGACGGCCCGCAGGAGGTGTTCACGGGCCGGGCCTGTGAAAAAAACATCGAAAGGGGTTCTCGGCACGGATTGTCTACGCCGGACTTATGTGATAAAATTGTCCTGGAAAAATCGCCGTATTGTCACAGTATTGCCGTATTGTCACAGTATTGTCGAAAGGTCACGGTATAGCCGCATTGTGCGGCATAGACACGGCTTCGTCAAGGGGGTTTGCGCCCCCGTCTTTTCTCCTCCACTGTATTTTCCGCAAACGGACAACGGCTGTGGATTGCCCCCTCCCGGAAAGGAGGGATGACCGGGAAGGTATGCCCGGCCTTGCCGGGCGTCAAGTGGGAATCTCCCTGAAGGGAGAGGTTTCAAACCATAAAGGAAGTTCCGATGAAAACGCCCCTTTCCCCGGCATCCTCTCCGGAAAAGACGCCGGAGCAGGCCGGAACGGCACAGCCCGCCCCGGTCGACGCCTTCGACGGACAGGGCGACAGCCGGCACCCGGCGGATATGGCCGCACACCTGGAACTCCTCAGCCTCAAGGAACAGGTGGACCTGCTCACGGCCCTTCCGCGGGAGCAAGCCGCCGAAGCCGTTGCCGAACTGGACGAACACGTCCGGGTGGACCTGCTGGAGCACCTGGATACGGACACGGCCGCGGGTATAGTCGGGGAAATGTCCCCGGACGACGCCGCCGATGTCCTGGACGAACTGGAGGAAGCGCACAGCGACGTCCTGCTGAGCAAACTCCACAGCAAGGATGCGGAAGAAATACGCACGCTCATGGCCTTCGACCCGGAAACGGCGGGCGGGGTCATGAATACGGAAATCATCATCCTCAAGCAGGACATCTCCGCCGACGAGGCCATACACAAGATACGCGCGGAACTGGCCGACAAGGAAATTCCCTATTACGGCTATATAGTGGACGACGACAACGTGCTCACCGGCGTGCTTTCGTTGCGCGATCTCATGCTCTGCCCGCCCGGCATGCCGCTGAAGGCCGTCCTGAAGAACCGGGAGCCGGTTTCCGTCACCTTCGACACGGAGCGCGAAGAAGTCGCCCGCGTCATCGGGCATTATAATTTCATGACCCTGCCGGTTGTGGACCATGAAGGCCGGCTGCTCGGCATCGTTTCGCACGACGACGTCATCGACATCATCAACGACCTGGCGAGCGAGGACATGTTGAGCATGGTGGGCGCGGGGCAGGACGAGAGTACCGAAACGCCCTGGATCGAATCGGTGAAAATGCGCCTGCCCTGGCTTATCGTCAACATGCTGAATTCCGCCCTTGCGGCCTGCGTGGTCTACCTGTTCGACGGGACCATCGAACAGATGGCGATACTGGCCGTCTTCATGCCCATGGTCGCCAACCAGGCCGGCAATACCGGGCAGCAGGCCCTGGCGGTCATGATCCGCAGTCTGGCCACGGCAAAATTTTCGCGCCGCAAGGCATGGAACGCGGTGCGGCGCGAAGGCAAAATCGGCCTTGCCAACGGACTCATTCTAGGTATAGTGATTTTAACGTTCCTGACGCTGTTCACCGGACGCTCGGACCTGGCCGCGGTCATGGCCGCGGCGTTGCTGACGGACATGGTGTTGGGGGCGCTTGCCGGCGCATCCATACCTGTGCTGCTCAAGGAGATGGGGCGCGACCCGGCGCAGGCTTCGAGCATTTTTTTGACGGCGGTCACGGACGGCGCGGGTTTTTTCCTGTTTCTAGGTCTGGCTACCCTGTTCCTGGTATGATTGCGCCCGAGCCGTCCGCTTGCCTGAAGTAACCAACGCACGCGGACAACGGGTATGCCCGGCAAAGCTGTACCTTGTCATGATTGATGCGCGCAAAGCAAGCGGGCCCGACGAAACGTCGGTGCGCGACGATATCGGCATATCCCAAAAACGCAGCGCCGTTCGTCTGCGTATCTTCAGTCTGCTGCTGGCGGCGGGCTGGACGGCGTGCATCGCCTTTTCCCTGTGGTACAATATCGAGCAGGTGCGGAAGCATGCCGTGGATTCGGCCCGCATACAGGCGCGCACGGTCCTCGACAAGGACATGGACGCCCTGTACAACGGGCTGTATACGCAGGACGCCGCGCAAATCCCCCCGCCCCCCGGCCGCGCCCTCGACAGCCCCGCCGACGACCTCGAAACCCTGAACCGTTTCGAGGAAGTGCTGGCCGGGCTGAATCCCGCTTTCATGGCTATTATCATGCACGAGATGGGCAACCGCAGCCGCAACGCCATGGGGCACATCACCAGCAGGACGCCCATCAACAGCCGCAACGCCCCCGATGCGTGGGAGTCTCAAGCGTTGGCGCTTATTGAAAAACGGGAAGCGACACGGCGTGCCCGCGTTGCGGAGTCGGGCGAACCTGAAGCGTCGACGCTCACTGAAACACGGGCGGCCGGCGAAGTTGCCGCGGCGGTCCGGGTGGAGGAGGTCGACTACATCCGTCTGATGCGCGGCTTGAAGACGGAGGATAGTTGTCTGAGCTGCCACACCTCGCAGGGCTATGTGCCGGGTGAACTGTGCGGCGGCATCAGCGTGGCCGTGCCCGTTGCCCCCTACCTGTCGGCCGCGCGCGAAGCGGAAAAAACCATAATCCTGTCGCTTGCCCTGTTGTGGTGCGCGGGTCTCGTCGGCATCGGCGTCTGCCTGCATCATATTTCCCGGGACATGCGGGTCAGGTACGCCGCCGAGCATGCCCTGGCCGCCCTGGCCGCCAACCTTGAGCAGCGCGTCGCCGAACGCACGGAAGAGTTGAGAGTACGCACGACGGAGGCGGAAGAGGCCAACCGCGTCAAAAGCAGTTTCCTCTCGCGCATGAGCCATGAAATGCGCACGCCGATGAACGCCATCATCGGCATGACCGGCATCGCCAAAGCCTCGCCCGTCCCCGCGAAAAAGGAAGACTGCCTGGACAGGATACAGGACGCCGCCAATCACCTGCTGGGAGTCATCAACGACATTCTGGACATGTCCAAAATTGAAACGGGAAAACTTGAGCTGTTCTTCGACGAATTTTCTTTACCGGAATTGATCAACCGCGCCGTCCGGCTTTTTTCCTTCAAGATCGGCGAAAAAAAGCAGACCGTCATCATTGATCTGGACGAAAAGCTGCCGCGCAGCATCATTTCGGATGAGCAGCGCATTACCCAGGTGTTGGCAAACCTGGTGTCCAATGCCGTCAAGTTCACGCCCGAGCAGGGCACGATAACCGTCAGCGCCGCGCGTGAAGCCGAAAACAACAACCTCTGCCTGATCCGCATCGCCGTTTCGGATACCGGCATAGGCATTTCTCCCGAAGTGCAGGGCAGGCTTTTCCGTCCCTTTGAGCAGGCGGACGCCGGCTCGGCCCGCAGGTTCGGAGGGACGGGGCTGGGCCTTGCCCTTTCCAAGTACATTGTCGAATTGATGCGGGGGGACCTGCGTGTCGAATCCGTAATCGGCAAGGGGTCGACCTTTTCGTTCAGTTTTACGGCGGAGCTGCCCGCCGTCGCGGCAGCCGTCGAGGCCGGCAGGGATGAGCCGGGCGCCGAGGCCTGCGCGCCCCGGACCTCCGTTGCTCCGGCGGGCGACCCGACGGACGGGCCGGCCGCCGCGACCGCGTCGGAACCCTTCGGGGACGACGAGCCGGCCGTGCCGGACAAGCTGCGCGGATGCAGGATCCTGCTGGCCGAAGACGTGGAAATCAACCGGGAAATCCTGTCGGCCGTCATGGAACCCGCCGAAGCCGTCATCACCAGCGCCGAAAACGGCCTTGAAGCCGTCAAACTGTTCAGTGAAAACCCGGACGCCTTCGACATCATTCTCATGGACATCAACATGCCGGAGATGGACGGCTATGAGGCCGCGCGGCGCATCCGCGCCGTGGACAGGCTCGAGGCCGCGACAATACCCATAGTGGCCATGACCGCCAACACCTACCGCGAAGACGTGGAAAGCTGCCTTGCGGCGGGCATGAACGACCATATCTCGAAACCCGTTGATACCGGCGCCTTGTTCGATGTGCTGCAGAAATACCTGCCCGGCGGACCTCCTGCCGCCTGATTGCAAAAACAACAAACAGCCGAAACATGCGCATGTTGCACGTCATTGAGGCGGTACTTTTTTTCTACCTGTTTTTCAGGCTGGTTCTCCTCCTGCCCGCGCGCCGTCCGTTCAAGGCGGCCGCGGCGTTTGTCCTGCTGCTTGCCACGCAGCAGCACCTTCTGACCCGGCTTTTTTTCGGGAGTCTCGCGTCGCCGGATCTGCCGCGTCCGGTCCTGATGACGCAAAGCCTGCTGCTGGTATCCTGCCTGCTGCTGTTTCTGACGATTCTGTTGCGTGATGCGGCGCTGCTCGTCCGGGGCGTGTTGCGGCGCGTGAGGCGTCGGCTCGGCGGCGGCGGCCTGCCCGAAAGCGATGTTTGTCCCGGAGACAAGCGGTCCGATGCCCCGTCCGGAAGCGGTTTTTCCCAGGGCAGGCGGTTTTTTCTGCTTTCCTGTCCGGCCGTGCTTGCGGCCGTTTACGGCCTGCGCCGCGCCGTGGAGGTTCCCCGCGTGCGCGAGACGCAATGCCTCCTGCCCGGCCTGCCCGCCGAACTTGACGGTCTGCGTATAGCGCACGTCAGCGATCTGCACATAGGCCCCCTGTTGCTGAGACCCTGGACGGAGGCCGTTGTGGACGCCGTCAACGCGCTCAAGCCCGACCTGGTCGTGCTGACCGGCGACATCGTGGACGGCCTGCCCGCGCAACGGGCGGAAAGCGTCGCGCCTTTGCGGCAACTGCGCGCGCGTTGCGGGGTCTTTGCCTGCGCCGGCAACCACGAATACTATTCGGATTTTCGAGCCTGGATGCGCGCCTTTTCCTCCTTGGGAACGGATATGCTCCTGAACGAGGGGCGCGTGCTGAACATCGGGGGCCGGCAGCTGTACCTGGCGGGAGTGACGGATATCGCCGCCGCGCGTTTCAGCCTGCCTCAGCCCGACTGCGCGGCGGCCGCCGGCGGCGCGCCGCAAACGGCGGTGCGCGTGTTGCTGGCGCATCGCCCGATCACCGCGGCGGCAGCCGCCGCCGCAGGTTTCGACCTGCAGCTTTCCGGGCATACGCACGGCGGGCAGATCCTGGGGTTGCAGCGCATAGTCGCCGAATTCAACGCGGGCTATCTTTACGGTTGGTATGCGATCCGGGGAATGCGCCTTTACGTCAGTTCAGGCGCGGGGCTGTGGAACGGGTTTCCGGTACGTCTGGGCGTACCTTCCGAAATAGCGCACATCACGTTGCGCCGCGCCTGAGCGGGTATGCGGTACTGCGCAAAGGTAGGCTGCGGGACGCTGCGCAAAAGGACTGGACGCAACCGGCAAAGACGGCTAAAAATATCTATTGACGAATGTACAAACTGCACGGGGCGAGTATGGTTACCTCCACCTTTGACACCTTGGGATACTTTGAAAAGCTGACTTCGGCGGGAATGCCCGAACCCCTGGCCAAGGTCCAGGCGGATACAATCCGTAATTTAATTGAGGATAATCTCGCTACGAAAAACGATTTGAAAATTGCCCTCGCAGAATTAAAACATGACCTTTTACGGTGGATAATCGGCCTTGTCTTGGCACAAACCGGCCTAATTATAGTTATTCTCTGCGCCTTCAGCGTGCTGAAATAAGATTTCTCCCCAGCGCCTAAAACCCCGTGTCCGGTGCATTTCAGGGTCGCGCTCTTGTTTCTCGTTTTTGGTGGAACGCGGCGCGCTGATCGGCGTAGCGTCCACTATGGAGCCGCCGCGCATCATATGCCCGGCCGTCACAAGAGTGCGGGCGACGGCGGCACTCCCCCTTCCGGGCCGGCTCAGGAAAACCTGTCGACAATCTCCTTGGCTTCTTCCAGCGACTTGTCCTTGTTGTAGGCTTCCAGGGCCACGCTGAAGGCCTTCTCCTTCTTGTTCCACATCAGGTAAAGCTTTGCCATGTTCAGCAGGGTGCGCGGGTGTTTGCCGAAATTTTTCACCGCGCCGAGGTACACGGCCTCCGCTTTCTCATATTCGCGCAGGTTGATCCAGCACTGCGCCGCCTTGCCGTACGCAGCGGCATCCTTGGGAAACTCCTCTATGGCCCGCTCCAGTATTTCACCGGCCTCAAACTGCAGGTTGTGCTCAATCAGCAGATCGCTGACCTGCACATATACCCCCTTTTCCTTCCCGAATTCCTCCGCGACGACCCGCAACGCGGCCTTGCCGCGGGGCATGTCGCCCGCTTTCAGCAACTGCGTGCCCTTCTGCAGCAGAAGATCCTTGCGTTTCCTGCGCTCTTCCACGGCGTTGCGCTCGCGGGACGCGATATTCTCCTTGAGCGCCTTGAACACAAGGTGCAGAAGGCCCAGCAGCTTGACCTCCTTGCCCGGTTGATAAGGAACGGACGCATTGGATGAATTCGACAGCTTTTCAAGCAGCGCACGCACCATGGGCTGACGGTTCAACTCCTGCACACATTCGCTGATCAGCACCTCGACTTCAAAACGCAGTTTCCCCGGCATGGTATTGGGATGAAAGGCGTCTATACCCGCAATCATGGCCTCCAGAGCGCGGACGGTGTCGTCGCGCCTGAGCAGGGATCTGGCCCTGTTGAGATTGTGGCTCACAGCCGGAGGCATGGACAGGGAAAACATGACCACCTTCGTTCAAATTCCGCAACGCCCCGGAATCATGCGGCGGAGTTCCCGGCACGACCTGTAACAATAGCCCCAAGCGCCGTTCCGCGCAATCAGCACTTCGACAGTGCCGTTACGCGGCGTATTCCGCCCTCTACCTTGCAATCAACACTTGGACGGCGCCGTCGCGAGGCGTCTTTTGTCCTCTGCCTTCGTTGCGCCGGCAGGAAACAAAATCCGTCGTTGCGCCGGCAGAAAACAAAATCCGTTATCGCGGCAACCCTGTCCGGCCCTTTGGCGCTGCGAAATCCGGCGGCAGGCATCAGCTTCCGCATGACCATATCCAGCGGATATCGCGACATTTTTCCCGCATAAGCCGCAAGGTGCCCGGAGGCACCAGAAAACTCAAATCGCGCCCGGCCAGGAAGCGCTCCCGCACCAGAGAAGAACTGATTTCCAGGCACGGAACCGCAAGTAGCCGGATAACGCTCCCGCCGGGCAACGTGAATTCCGCCCGGACGTCCCGCGCCGTCGGACGCGACGCGGGCACGGCGTCCGGCCGGAGCCGCAAAGTCTGTTCCGCGAACCCGGCCGCGCCTTCCCCGTCGCGCGGCAGGACCGCCACGTCCGCCAGGTCGGGTATGGAGCGCCCCCGCCGCCATTCGCCGAGCTGCCGGTAATCGTCGCTGCCCATGATGAACACGGGACGCCGCCCGGGATAGCGGTCCGCCAGAATTTTCAAGGTGTCCGCGGTATAGGACGGACCGGGCCGTTCCCCCTCCACCTCGCTGACGGCGAAAGGACAGGCCCCGTCCGGCCCCAGGTCGTCCAGCGCCGCGCGCAGCAGGGCAACGCGCAGTTCGAAAGGCAGCAGATTGCGCCCTTGCTTATGCGGCGGCACGGCGCAGGGAACAAACAGGCAGGACGCCGGACGCAGAACTTCCGCGCACTCCAGGGCAAGGCGCAGATGTCCGGAGTGCGGCGGATTGAAACTGCCGCCGTAAATGAGCAGCAAAGGTTCGGCATGTGCGTTTCCCGTCATGGCGCCCCTTGTAATTAAGAAGGAAATAACGTATTTTTCACCATTATATCAAGAGCAAAGCTATGCGCGCACCTCAGAAACCCGCGCTGAAAGGCGCCGGCCGGTCTTTTCCGGTCCGTACGCCCGGCCTGATTGTTCCGGCCGTCTTGTGCGCCGCCCTGTTGTGCATAATCGGTCCGCGCTTCGCTCCCGCCCCGCCCCCGGAAACCCCGCATGCCGGCCCGGCCGCCGCGCCCGGCAACAGCCCGGAACCCCCGCATACCGGGTTCCCGGCCACATCGTACGGCGGGCTTCCCGATGCGCCGGGAAACGGCCCGGAAACCCCGCAAGCCGCCGCAAATATCGTGCCTTCAACCCTCGCGCGGAGGTCGGCCCCGGGCCGCGCCGGCGCCGGACAACACGCCGCGGTTCCGGCTCCCCCCGGCGCGAGCGTTCCGCCCGTTGCCGGGCCGGCGGAACACAGGACGGCTCCCGCCTCCCCCGGCGCGCGCGGCATGCCCGCCGAAAACACGCCCGCCCCGCGCCTGCCCTTCAGTTGCGCCGTGGACGCCGATCGCTTCAATCTCCTGAAAATGGGCGAGGAAGGTCCCACCCTGCTGGTCATCGGCGGCATACAGGGAGACGAACCGGGAGGATTTTCCGCCGCCGCCCTCCTGGCCTCGCGCTACCGCATACGCAACGGCGGCGTGTGGGTGGTGCCGGACCTCAATTTCCCCAGCATCCTGCAACGCAGCCGGGGAGTATTCGGCGACATGAACCGCAAATTCGCGGCACTGCCGCCCTCCGACCCGGAATACGACACCATAGCCCGCATCAAGAGCATCCTGCTGGACTCCGAAGTGGACCTCACCCTCAACCTGCACGACGGCAGCGGATTCTACCGTCCGACCTGGGAAGGCCCGCTGCACAACCCCAAGCGCTGGGGACAATCCCTGATCATCGACCAGGAAAAAATGTCCGCGCCCCCCTTCCTCCTCAAGGAAACCGCGGGACAGGTTGAAGTCGAGGTGAACCGCGCCCTGCTCCACCCCGGACACCGCTACCATATCAACAATACCCTTACGCACCTCGGCAACGCCGAAATGGAAAAAACCCTGAGCTGGTTCTCGGTGCGCAACGGCAAACCGGCCTTCGGCATTGAGGCCAGCAAGGAATTCAGCACGGAATACCGCTGCTACTACCATCTGAAGGTGGTGGAAGCCTTCATGCGCCGCATGGGCATCGAATACGAGCGCGATTTTCCCCTGACTCCCGAAGGCGTGCTGCGCGCCCTGAATTCCGGCCTCATCCTCACCGCCTTCAACGACAGGCTCGTCCTGTGCCTGGACAACGTGCGCCCGCTGCTGACCCGTGTTCCGTTTCCCCGCAAGGAAATCAGCGGCCCGCGCGGTTCCTCTCCCCTGCTCGCGCTGGTTCGGGACGCGGACGGCTGGCGCGTTGCCTACGGCAACCGCACCCTGACGCGCATCAAGCCGGAATATATGGATTTCGACGAATCACTGCACACCTTCGACCTGCTCGCGGACGGGCACAGGCGCAAGGTCGCGCCCGGCGAAATCGTCCGGGTTGCCGGAACCTTCCAGGTGGATGTCCCCGCCGGCTACCGCGTGAACGCCATCGGAGCGCAGAAGGAAATCAGGGGCAGCGAAGCGGGGGTGCGCTTGCGCCGGCAGGATTTCCTGCCGCGCTTTTCCGTGGACAAAAACGCTTCCGTGTACCGCATTGAGGTTTACCGGGGCAAAACCTTTGCCGGCATGTTCCTCGTGGATTTCAGCAGTGCCCCGGACCCGCGCCGCGACCCCATGACGGCGGTGGCCGGCCCCGAATCCGCGCTGGGGCGCTGACCGGCGCACGGAGTGCAGCTCTTGGGCAAAACCATCCGTTTCGGCGTTTCTCTGGATGCCGACCTGCTGAAACCCTTTGACGAACTCTCGGCCGAACGCGGCTGCCCGTCGCGTTCCGAGGCCATCCGGGATCTCATCCGCAGCGCCCTTGTACAGCGGGAATGGGAGGATTCCGCGGCCGAGGTCGCGGCCACGCTCACCCTCGTCTACGACCATCACCTGAGCGATCTCGGGCAACGCGTCATTTCCGCCCAACACGACGCCCATCACCTGATCGTCACCACCCTGCACGTGCACCTGGATCATCACCATTGCCTGGAAGTGCTGGTACTCAGGGGGCCGGGCGGCGAAGTGCGCGACCTCGGCAAGCGCCTTGCGGCCATCAAGGGCGTGATGTTCGGCAGCCTCACCCCGGCCACAACCGGCGAAAAGCTGCGCTGATTGCCGGAACCTGAACCGCAAAGGAATTTCTTATGAACGAAGTGATGCGCATCATCCGGCAGCGTCGTTCCGTACGCAGCTACCGGGACCGCCCGATTCCCCCCGAAGAATGCAGAAACATCGTCGAAGCCGGGCTGTACGCCCCTTCCGGAATGAACCGCCAACCCGTGCATATTACCGTGGTGAACGGGAAAGAGCGCATAGACCGCATCACGGCCGAATTGAAGGCCGCCGTGGCGCGCACGCCGGACAACCGCTACAGGGACTATGTCGGAGCGGAAAGCTATACGGTCAATTTCGGCGCGCCCGTATTCATGATCGTCTCGGCAAACCCCGCCCGCGCCGTCACGGCGCAGGCGGACTGCGCCTGCGCGCTGGAAAACATGTTTCTGGCCGCGCGCTCCTTCGGCATCGGCTCCTGCTGGGTCAACCAGCTCGGGTCCGTCACCGGCGACGATGCGTTTCAACGCTTTCTGCAGGAGGAATTGGCTTTCCCGGCCGAAAACGTCATTTTCTGCGCCGCCGCTTTCGGGTTTCCCGCAGGGGATTTTCCCCCGGCGCCTCCCCGCAGGGGTAGCAGCACCTGGATTGAATGATGCTCTGCCGGTCCCGTCATTATAAAAAACTTTCTGTAACGTGCCTTTTTCCACCTTGTAGACAAGGCGGTGTTCACGATTGATGCGGCGCGACCACTACCCGCGCGGGGCATGCTGCAACGGTTCGGGTTTGCCCAACCCGGTAAAGGGTGTGCGCATGATGTCGGCAATAAGGGTGGATATTTTTTCCGTTTTGCCGGGCTCGGTTTTGTTCCGAAAGGCAAGGTCGAGCAGAGCCGTGTTGGAAAAAACGAGGTTCACAGCTTTTTCAGATCCGCCAAAGCTGCCCGCGTTACCCGGCCGGCGTCAATATCCGCCGGACTTGCGCGCAAATGTTCGGCATTGGCCGGATTACGATGGAAAGGCCGTTTTCGTGCTCGTGCGGTTGACTTGTAGCCTGTTTGTGACTACGTTTGCTGAAGAGGTACACATAATGAACATTGCGACGCAAAACACCTATGTACGAGCGCGGATAGATGCGGTCACAAAGGAGCGGGCTGTAGATGCTCTGGCCGACATGGGGCTGTCCGTTTCCGACGCCATACGGCTGCTGTTGATCCGCGTGGCCGACGAGCGGCGCCTGCCCTTTGAGGTCAAGGCGCCCAGCGAGACAACGCGCCGGGCCATTGAAGAGCTTGAGGCAGGGGGCGGACAAAAATTTCACTCGGTAGCTGAAATGATAGCGGCGCTGGATGCGAACGATTGAACTGTCCTCGGCGTTCAAAAAGGATTACAAACGCGCGAAAGCGGACCCGCGCCATGCGCAGGACGTTCGGGGGCTGTGTGAGGCCGTATCCTTGCTCTTGGCGAAAGATTCGCCTTTGCCGGAAAACTGCCGGGACCACGCTCTGAGCGGTGACTGGAAAGGCTACCGCGAGTGTCATTTGAAGCCGGATTTATTGCTGCTTTACAGGAAAAAAGAGCCGGAGATTTTACGGATTGCCCGACTCGGCTCGCATTCGGAGCTCTTCAGCAAGTGAGGCCGTCCTGTGTCGGTGCGGGATCGCCTTATCCGGATGAACTCAAAAAGTTCTCCAAACTTTGGACATTTGCCGCCCGCGGGACAGAGTACGCCTCAGCCGGAAAATCGGCTTCAGCCCTCTTGACTGGAACCCATGTCCTCCTTTTTGTCAAAAAGTACGCTCAAGCCGGATGAACCACATCGGCCCGGCGCGCGGAGGCAACGCGCCGGGCCGGGACCGACAAGCGGAGGAGGATACTCGCCGGTAGTCTGTCGCAGGGGTATTACCGCTTCATGGCGATCACCGTTTC
>JAISWB010000076.1 GCA_031271265.1 Desulfovibrio sp.
GTAAACTTTTTACCGCAGGATCGTCAGCCGAAAAGCGTGGTTTTCGGCTGACTCACGCCGCTTTGCGGCGCATCGGCCTTACGGCCGATGTTTACTGATTTCTGCGGAAATCAGTAAAACGAAAATTCGACCATTATGCCTGTGCTTATAGAGCAGTTCACGAGTGAAACGAGTGAACTGCTCTGAAGAACAATGCCGTTTACAGGCTTATAGAACGCCGCCCCGCATAAAAGGAGATGGAAGAAACGCAGAAAGAGCCCTGCCTCAAATAAGAAACAGAGCCTGAGAGAAGAAAGAATTCCGCGCCGCTCTGATAAAAGCGAGCTCCGGGGGGGGGGGGGATGCGCAATAAGTGTGACGAATCATGCGAAATTTCGTCTCATTCAGTGAAAATTTTTCGGCTCCGGAGAAAAAAATTCCGGCCGGAAGGCCGGCTCCCGTCGCCGCTCCCTTCGGTATGCGTTCTGATGTGTTCGACGGCTCGCATGTTAATACATTTCGCGACATTTCGTCAAGAATCTTTTCGGGCTTGCCCTTGAAAGCTCGAAAGCTCAGGAGCGCGGAAGCGCGGATGTAGGTTACGCACGGTTTTGAGCCGGAATCCTTTTCACGCGAAGCGCATACCATGAAATTTTTTTCACAATCCCGGCCTATTCCTGCCGGTCCTTTTCATCCCGGCGACTGCGCAGCACATCGCGGAATTCTTCGGCGTACATGTCCAGCATGGCGGCCACCAGACCCAGAATCATCGGCCCGTAGAGCAGGCCGGGAACCCCGAAGGCATGCACTCCGCCCAAAATGGCCATGAAAATGAAGAGCAGGGGAACCCTGGCGCCGCCGCGCAGGATGATCGGGCGCAGGATGCTGTCGATGCCCGTCACCAGAATGCCGCACCATAGACCGAGGAATACGGCGCTTTTCCATTCGCCGGCAAGGACAAGGTACACCAGGGCGGGCACCCAGACAAGCCCGGTGCCCACGACGGGCACAAAGGCCGCGAAGACCATGACCGCCCCCCAGAACAGGGCCGGGATGCCGACGAGGGCAAGCCCTATGCCGCCGACAACGCCCTGCAGGACGGCCACGGCGACCCCCCCCACCAGCACGGAGCGCGAGACTCTGCGCAGACTTTCCATAACGACCCGCGTCCGCGCGGGCTTCAGCGGCAGCAGGTAGGAAAGTCGCGCCACCAGCGCCTCTCCGTCGATGAACAGGAAAAACATGATCAGCAGGGTAAGCAGCAGGTAGCCCAAAAACATCAGGGCATTGCCGAGCAGGGACGAAACATAGCGGAGGACGACCTGCCCCGCCTCGCGCGACAACCCCGCTATGTTTTGCCGCAGGTCGTCGACATCGAAGGAGAACTCCGGCAGGTAGGTCCGCATGTACTCAAGCAGCGGTTCCAGGCGTCCGCCCGGCGTCAGGCTCCAGTCGGCGCCGGCCAGCCAGGCGGTGACGGCGCTTATGCTGCTCCTGGCCTGGGGAATGAGGCCGGACACGAAAATCCAGGTCAGCGCCGTCAGGACAAGGGTGATGCAGGACAGCACAATCAGCGCCGCGGGCACTCGTCTGCCCCCGGTCAGGGCCAGGCAGCGGCGGTAAGCGGGATGGCTTATGGCCGTAAAGGCGCAGGCGAGAATGATGCTGTCCAGGAACGGCTGCACCAGGTAGAAGAGCAGGTAAAGGGAAAAGAGCAACAGCACGATGAAAAAGCGGAAAAACAGCCGGCGCCCCTCAGGCGGGGCCACGGCGGCGTCGTAATCGTCCGCCTCGGGCGGAAGGGCCGTTTGCGGCCCGCAAGGTTCGCTCATCGCGCCGCTTCCCTGTCGTCGCCGCGTCCTGCGCCGTTGCGGAGCGCATCGCGCCTTTCGCCTGTCCGGAGCGCCGGGTCGCGTTCTTCCCCGGCCCGGTCCACATCGCGCTTATCCTCCGCGCCGTCCGTATTGCATTCCACCCTCGCGCGGCCGGTGTTGTTTTCTTCCCGGTCACGAGGCGTTGCCTTGTACTCTTCGCGCTTGGCCTGCTCCCAGAGGGTGTTTTTTTCCTCCATGTCGAGGGAAGCGAAATCGCGGCCCTGTTGCCGGGCTTGTTCTTCCATGAAGGCGAAGCGCCCGAGAAAGCGGGCCGCGGCGGCGTCGAGGGCGGCGCCGGCCTTGATGCCCTTGCGTCTGCCCAGTTCCACGAGAGTGAAGAGCAGGTCGCCGAGTTCGTGTTCCTGGGCGCTTTTGTCCTGCGAAGCGAAGGCGTCGAGGAGTTCGAGCCATTCCGCCTCGGCCTGTTGTTCCACGTCGGAGTCGCTGTTCCACGTGAAACCGGCTCCGGCGGCGCGGGAATGGATGCGGTAGGCCTTGATCAGGGAAGGCAGGCTCGCGGGCAGGCCGCCGAAGAGGCCGGCGGGTTTTCCGGCAGCGGCCTGTTCGCTTTTTTTGATTGCCTCCCAGGCGGCGAGTTGTTCTTCCACGGAGGCGAAGACGGCATCGGAAAAGACATGCGGATGCCGGCGGATCATTTTCAACCGGCTGCGTTCAAAGACATCGGCCGTGTTGAAGGCGCCCTGCCGCTCGTACAGGAGGGCGATGAAGGTGAGCAGGAAAAACACGTCGCCGAGTTCTTCGGCGGCGTCCGCGCTGCTGCCGCAGCGTACGGCCCGGGCGAGTTCGTGCGCTTCCTCGACGACGTAGTCACAGAGGCTTGCAGGGGTTTGCGCCCGGTCCCAGGGGCATCCGTCAGGACCGAGCAGGGTGCGCAGGACATCCTGCAATTCCGTAAATTTGTCGGCGGAGGCGTTGCTCACGGCGTACCTTCTTTGGAGCTCGGGCTGCGGGGGTGCGGCGGGCGGCCGGGAGCAGGGGAATCGTCGATTACGGAGCTCTGCCCCAAACCCCGCTCAAGAGAAAAGATCGGCATTTCTTTACAGTTGTCGCGCTGATTCCAGAAACGCCGGGAGCAGGGAGCGGGCAAAGGC
>JAISWB010000012.1 GCA_031271265.1 Desulfovibrio sp.
TCCCCCTTTGTGGCCGCTATCCCCCTGCTTGTGGTGCTGGTGCTCAACTTCATCCTTACCAGGATTATCGGCAGTTGGGACGCCTCCATCATGGCGCCCTACGGCAAGGTGCCCCTGGCTTCGGCGACGATACCGGTGGCCAACTGGGCGCTGGTCATCTCCCTCATTGTCGGCATTGTCCTGAGCATTATTTTCGCGGGCAAACAGTTCAAAGCCCGCGGCAACCTGCAGGCGGCCCTCAACGGCGGCGCCATAGGCTCTCTGCTGGCCATTATGAACACGGCTTCCGAAACGGGTTTCGGCAACGTGGTCAGCTCCCTGCCCGGTTTTGCGGCAGTGCGCGACTTCCTCCTGAGCATCGACCCCGGCACGCCGCTTTTGTCGGAAGCATTGACGGTCAACGTGCTGGCCGGCATCACCGGGTCCGCGTCCGGCGGCATGAGCATAGCTCTGGAAGCCATGGGCGCGCGCTTCCTTGAGTGGGCGCAGCAAGTGAACATGGACCCCGGCCTGCTGCACCGCGTGGCGGCCATGTCCTCCGGCGGCTTCGACACCTTGCCGCACAACGGCGCGGTCATTACCCTGCTGGCCATCTGCGGTCTGACCCATAAAACATCCTACCCGGACATCGGCATGGTTTCCGTGGTGGTTCCCTTTGCCACGACCCTGCTGTTGATCCTGATCTGGACGATACTCGGACTCAATTTCTGACAACCCCGAACGGAAGCGCCGCGCGCCGGCGTGTTCGGCCTGTTCCCGGGCCGGCGGCTTCCGAAAAGCAGGAGAAGCGCATATGGCATGGACGTACAATACCTTGAAAGTCGGCGACAAAGACAGTATAAGCAAGCTGATTACGGGCGAGGTTGTGGAAAAATTCGCCGACGTCAGCAACGACAACAATCCCCTGCACCTTGACGAGGAGTTTGCCAAAAGCACGCGCTTCGGGCAGAGGATCGCCCACGGGATGATCAGCGCCGGGCTTATCAGCGCGGTGCACGGCACGATTATTCCCGGCCAGGGTGCCGTATACATCACCCAGAGCCTGAAATTCCGCCGCCCGGTTTTCCTGGGCGATACCCTGACCGCCTGGGCCGAGGTGCAGGAAAAAGACGACGCCAAAAAACGCGTGATCATGAAAAATAAAGTCGAAAATCAGAAGGGTGAAGTCGTCGTCGAAGGCGAAGGCGTCCTGCTGTTTGATGTCTAGCGGTTTCCCGGACCGGAGCGGCGGGTGTGGAAGATGTTCCTCGCCCGCCCCCGGCAGTGCTGCCGCTGCCGACCATGTTTTCCTGCGCAGGATTCGCGGGTGCGGATGCTGTGCTGCCACCTACTAACGGACAAACAGTCTGGAGGGAAAAATGAGTCTGCTTACGGAAGATCAAGAACTGATTAAAAACTCGGTCAGGGAATTCGCGGAGACAAAAGTCAAACCCATTGCTTCCGAAATCGACAAAAAACACAGCTTCCCCGCCGAGACGGTAAAGGGTATGGCGGAACAGGGCCTTTTCGGACTTACCATTCCTGAGGAATACGAAGGCGGCGGCGGAGACACCCTCAGCTACACCCTCGCTGTTGAAGAACTTTCACGGGTGTGTGCCACACACGGCGTTATTCTTTCCGCACATGTCTCTCTGGGTTGTTTCCCGATTCTCAAATTCGGCACAGAAGAACAGAAAAAGAAATATCTGCCCGATCTGGCCACCGGCCGCAAACTGGGCGCCTTCTGCCTCACCGAGCCGGGCGCGGGCACGGATGCCGCATCGCAGAAGTCCGTGGCCGAACTGAAGGGCGACAACTATGTACTCAACGGTTCCAAAGTGTTCATCACCAACGGCGGCGTGGCGGAAACCTTCATCTATTTCGCCATGACCGACAAGAGCAAGGGCCTGAAGGGCATTTCCGCCTTTATCGTTGAAAAGGGCTTCCCCGGCTTCTCCGTGGGCCAGACCGAAGACAAGCTGGGCATCTGCGCTTCTTCGACAACGGAAATAATCCTGAAGGATTGCGTGGTGCCCAAAGCCAACCTGCTCGGCAAGGAAGGCGACGGCTTCAAAATCGCCATGCAGACCTTGGACGGCGGCCGCATCGGCATCGCCGCCCAGGCCCTCGGCATCGCCCAAGGCGCTCTGGAAGCGGCCATTGAGTATGCCAAGCAGCGCCAGCAGTTCAATAAACCCATTTCCGCCAACCAGGGCATCCAGTGGATATTGGCCGACATGGCGACCCAGACCGAAGCCGCCCGTCAGCTCGTCTACAAGGCGTCCAGAGTCAAGGATTCCGGCGCCCGGTACAGCCTGGAAGCCGCGCAGGCCAAGCTCTTCGCCTCTGAAGCGGCCATGTGGGTAACGACCAAGGCCGTCCAGGTCCACGGCGGCATCGGCTACACCCGCTCTTACCCGGTAGAGCGCTTCATGCGCGACGCGAAGATTACGGAAATCTATGAAGGCACCAGCGAAGTGCAGCGTATGGTCATCGCCGGCAACATCCTTGCCTAGGGGAAACCGCTGATCGCTTGTTTTGATGAGGGGGCTTCGACCCCCTCAACTTTTTTCGAAGGAGGCATAAGCGGATGTTAAGGTTCAACTCAGCAAGCGTGCGCATCGCCGACGACTCGCGCGCCGTGGACGAATGCATTTCCATCATGTACGGCGATGAGGAACCGGAAAAGGGCGGACTGTGGATCGTCAACGCGGTTATCGGACACAAACTGGAAAAAATCGCGGCCGCGATCCGGGCGAAAATCCCCGACGCGGCGGTGGTGGGCAGTTCCTGCGGGGGAATTATCGGCCGCGAGGGCGCGGGAGAGGCGATGACGCATCTGGCCGTAATGACCGTGCATGGCCCCTCCGACGAATACGCCTGGTTCGGCGTGGACGATTTTCATGCTGCCTGTGCACGGCAAAAGGGACTGGAACTCGCGCGGGGTCTGAGCGAAAAGCTTCCGCAGGCGAGCGTGATCTACCTCCTGAGTCCGGGGCTGGACTCCTGCAACGACGAACTGGTGGCCTGCATGGAGGATGTCTTCGGCAAGGACGTTCTCCTCTTCGGAGGGGCCTCCTCCGACAACTACAAGGCGCTGACGACCTCACAGTACTGCGGCGACAGGGCCGGGCTCTCCATAGTCTGGGCCGTGGGCTTCGCGGACAGGTCCTTGAAGGCCTCGGCGCGGGCGACGCACGGCTTCAACGCCTTCGGCGACCCGATGACGGTCACCAAGGCGGAGCATAACCTGATCCTTGAGCTGGACGGCCGCCCGGCCTGGACGACATACAACCGCAACGCCGGCGGCCTTTCGGAAGCCGACGCCCACGTCGCGCTGGTCACAGGGGGGCTAGCCTTTCCGCTGTCGCCGGAACAGGCCGCGGACTACGGGAACGGACACCTTCTCAGGCTGGGGTTGCCGGTGGGGGATACGGGCGCCATACGTCTGTCGGTTACTGCCGAAAAAGGCGACCGGATATATCTGACCACCCGTGATGAGGAGTTGATCTTTTCCGAGCAGAAAAAAGCTCTTGAGCTTCTGCGGCAGGAAATAACCGCCCGCTCCGAGGGGGAACGGATTCACCCGGTGGCGGTGTTCCAGACCGACTGCCTCCTGAGGGGGCGGACAATATTCGACAAAGTCGTGAAGGACGAGATCACGGGCATGATGCAAAGCGCCTTCCAAAACGACGGCGAGACGCCCCCGTGGCTGGGAATGTACGGATTCGGGGAATTTTGTCCGCTGGGAGGAAAAAATATGTTCCACACCTACACAACGTCTCTTCTCGTCCTGTACAGATAACGGCCTCCTGCTCCGCGTATGAAGAATCAACCGCCGGACGACGGCGCCGGGGAACTCGGCAAACTCCGGGAACTGGTCGGGGAGCTGAACCGGAAAACGGTGCGCAATGAAGTTGAGAAACAGCACATGCGCATCATGCGCAACAAGCTGGACAACCAGATTGAGCTCTTCAGACAGATTCACCGTTTCACCCAACGCGCCTTCGGAGCGGCGTCCGGGGTAGAGCTTGCGAACATTCTGGCGGAAGGTGTGGTGGACGTCTTTCAGCTTGAGACGGCGGCCACGTTGCTGCTGGACGTTTCCGGGGATCGGCTTAAGCTGTACGGATCCTGCAATTTCAACTCCGACGAATCGGAATTCCCCGTTGCGCGGGAGTGGCTGGCGAAGCCCGAGCTTCTGGATTTCAAGCGGCAGGCGGTGGTGAAGGAGAGCCCGCCCGGTCCGGATTCGCCCTTCCGCCCGCTTGCCCTGGCCCACGTGATCTGCATGCCCCTCTTCGACAACGCGCGCAGGACGGAAGGCATAATCCTGGGCGGCATCACTCTGGAAGGAGCGATCCTTTACGATTTCGCGTTTGAATCGCTCGCTTCATCCTTCCGGGTCTATTGCCGGACGATGAACGGCATCTACAACAACCTGTCGGCACTGGATCAGGCGAAGGCCGCCGGCCGGGCGAAATCCAGGTTCCTGTCGAACCTGAGCCACGAGATTCGAACGCCGATGAACGCGATCGTCGGGATGACGCAGATAGCCTCGCGCAGCGAAACTTTGGAGGAAATAAAGAAGTGCACGGCGCAGATTGACGCTTCCTCCCGATACCTGCTCGGGCTCCTGAACGATGTCCTGGATATGTCCAAAATTGAGGAAGGAAAACTGCTTCTGGAAAGCGCACCCTTCGCTCTGGACGCGGTTCTGGAGAACGTCATGGCCGGCCTGACCGCTTCCGCCGCGGGCAAGGGGCTTTCTCTGGAACTTAAGGAGCGGGGCATCCGCAATCTCAGGCTTACCGGCGATGCCGTGCGCTTGTCCCAGGTGCTTGTCAATCTCGTTTCCAACGCGGTGAAATTCACAGGCGGCGGCGGAATTGTGACGCTGGAAGTCAACCTGGTCTCGCAGGACGGCAAAAAGGCGCTGATCAGTTTCTCAGTGGCCGACACAGGCATCGGCATGACCGAAGAAACCGTGTCCCGCGTCTTTTCCCCCTTTGAGCAGGCGGACAGCAGCATATCGCGGAAGTACGGGGGAACGGGGCTCGGGCTGTCCATAAGCAGCAGCATCGTAAAGCTGATGGGGAGCGGGATCCATGTCGAAAGCACACCGGGCGAAGGTTCCCGCTTTTCGTTCCCGCTGTGGTTTGACCTGGACCAAAGCGTTCAGGAGGCGGAAGAACAGGCGGACGAACCCGGTACTCCTGACTTTTCCGGCAACCGCATCCTGGTCGTGGACGATGTGGAAATCAACAGGGAGATCATCACAGCCTTGCTGGACGACACCGGAGCCGTCTGCGAGTGCGCCGAAAACGGGCAGGAGGCGGTCGATCTTTTTGCCGCCTCTCCGGAGGGCCGTTACAGCCTGATCCTGATGGACGTCCGGATGCCGGTCCTGGACGGGTGCGAGGCGGCCCGCAGGATTCGCGCGCTCCGGCGCCCCGACGCCCGAACCGTCCCCATTATCGCCCTGACGGCCAATGTCTTCAAGGAGGATCTGGAGGCGGTGGCGGCGGCGGGGATGAACGGGCATCTCGGAAAGCCCATTGAGTACTCCACGGTGATGGAGGTCATCGGACAGGCGTTGCGCCGTTCAATGCCTCCGGATTCCGGATAACATTATTCAAACAGATGTTTCTCTATCAAGAGTACGGTACGTTTATATATCAAGTCAATAGTACGATGCGTTTATATATAAAATCAATAGTACATATAATTTTACATATCAAATTACGAGGCGTGACGACTTTGTGGCCGCATTCTTACGTGGATATCGGTAGTCAGCGTTTCCCTTAAAAAACGATTTCCACCTGTTCGCTTTTTTTGTCCGCGCAGCGTTCGATGCCGCCTATCACGCTGCAACAGAGTTGCAGGGCCTCTATGCGCCGAGTCATCTCATCGACGTCTTCTTTGGGCACGATGAGCACAAAACCTATGCCGCAGTTGAAAATCTGCAACATTTCCGGCCATTCCAGGCCGCCTTCCCGCTTGATCCAGTGAAAGACCGGCGGAATATCCCAGGAGTCGAAGGTAATGACCGCTTTGACCTGCTTGGGCAGGACGCGGGCAATATTGTCGTAAAACCCTCCGCCCGTAATGTGCGCCATACCGCTCGGCGCGAAGTCGCGCATGAGGTTGCGCACACAGTCCGCGTAAATAACGGTGGGGGCGAGCAGGACGTCGCCGACGCTTCTTTCCGAGCCGGGGAAAAGGTCGTCGCGCCGCAGCCCGCTCTTGTCCAGAATTTTGCGGATCAGGGCATACCCGTTGGAGTGTGGCCCGGAGGAGTGAATGCCGATAACGGCGTCACCCACCTTGACGGATGAACCGTCGACGATGCGGCTGTCGGCGGCTATGCCGACGCAAAAGCCGGCAAGATCGTAGTCGCCGGTGCGGTAGAGATCCGGCATTTCGGCGGTTTCTCCGCCCAGCAGCACGCAGCCGGCCTGTTTGCAACCGTCGGCAATGCCTTCGACCACGCTTGCGACAACTTCTTCATCAAGTTTGCCCGCAGCGAAATAATCAAGGAAAAACAAAGGCTTTGCGCCGTTTACAATAACATCGTTAACGCACATGGCCACGAGGTCGATGCCCACGCCGTAATGTCCGGACCAGGCGCCGGCCAGTTTCAGCTTGGTGCCCACGCCGTCCGCGGAAGCGACCAGGACCGGGGACTCAATATTTTCGATATCCGGTTTGAACAGTCCGCCGAAGCCTCCGATGTCGGACAGTGTGCCGTGCGTACGCGTGCGGGCCGCAATTTCCTTAATCCTGGCGACCAGGACGTTGCCTGCCTGAATATCGACGCCGGCCTTGGTATAGGCCCGGTAACGCTTGATGTTGCCGGACATGCGGGCATACTCCTGTGGCGGTTGGGGGAAAGGACAGCACACGCGGCTTAACGCGCCCGGATTGTCCGGGTGCATCAGGCGCGCATGCGTTGCGCGGCGGGCGATAACGCGAAAAAGGCCCGCTTGCTTTTGTAATGTAAACTTTTTACCCGCGGCGCGCAAGCTGCGCTTCCACAGGGCGCATCCTCAGATATCGTTTCCGCAGATGCCGTTTCCCGATGTGCCGGCGCGGTCCGACATTACCGTCCGGCTGTCGCCGAACGTACCGGCAATTCTAAGGAAACGCTGATTAATGCAGGAAAGGCAAAGACATCAAGATAGATTCTTCGCCTTCGCTTCGCTACGGCTCAGAATGACTACGCTTTTGTCATTCTGAGCGTAGCGAAGAATCCATCTTTTTGCTTTTCAAAAAAATAAAGCAGCGTTTCCCTAAAATATCGCCGGACCCCGCAAGGCCGGCCTGAGCGGGTGTAAGGCCGGTGATAGCCCTTGATCCTCAATTTCTTTGCAGCGTCGGCTTGAGGTTTCGCCGTTTTCGCTTGTGCCGAAACGGCTGTATCCGTCCCGAACAAAGTGAGGGACGGAAGAGGGGGGTCCGGGGGGAAATCATTTCCCCCGGCAGAGTCCGGGACAGAGTCCCGGCGGGGTTTGGGGCGGAGCCCCAATCCCGCATCCCGCATCCTGCATCCTGCGCTCCGCGCTCTGCGCCCTGCGTCCTGTTTTCAAGTTTCGGGGTGTTCCGGTTTACGGGTTCCGCTGAGGGAGACGCGGACGATTTTGCGTGTTCTGAAGCGCCGGCGGCGGCGTTCGGTGTCGCCCGGCGGGGTACGTTCTTCGCGGTTTTGTTCGCCGGAGAAATCCAGTCCGGCCTCGCGCATTTTGATGTACAGGGCGCGGCTGATCCAGGCATCGGTTGCGGCGTAGCTGATTTGGCGGGAGGAGAGGTCGCCGTGTCCCCAGTTGGAGCAGTGTTCGGTTTTGGAGATGCGCAGGCCCAGGAAGAGAGCGGCGAGTCCGCGCAGCCCCCTGTTTTCTATGTTGTTCAGGCGGGCCACCTCGCCGAGGTCGATGACGGATGCGGGCCGGAAGGGGCGGACGGCGCTCAGGAAGCGCATGTCGTCGTGGACGGCCACTCCGGTTTTTATTACGGCGGGGTTTTCAAGGAGGGACAGCAGGTCGGGTCCAAGGGGCCGCCATTTGAAGTGGAAGAGGAAGACTTCGTCTTCGAGGGCGAGTTGCACGAGGGAAGGGAGGTAGCTCACGCCCCGGAAGAAGCTGGGCCTGGTTTCCGTGTCGAAGCCGAGCACGTGGGCGCGGCCGAGGCGCGAGAGTGTGTGGCGGACGTCGGCGTCAGTGCGCACCAGGGTGATTTTGCCGCCGTAGCGGAAAAGCGGCAGGGCGTTGACTTCGTCCTTGCCCAGTCTGGCACGGGTTGCCGGCTGGGCCGTTCCTTTGTCGAACGTCTCGGTAGTCATCAAAAATTCCTGTAAAAAGAGGCATGCCGGCCGTATCCCCTGCGCCGGGGCGGATTCATACGGCCGGTGGAGCGGAATGCAGATTGAGGCACCGCATGACGGTTTGTTCGCGGTTTGCGCCCACGGAGATCATGCCGACAGGCACGCCGGTCAGCGCCTCCAGGCGTGCGACGAAGTTGCGCGCCGCCTCCGGCAGGTCGGAGAATACGCGCGCGGAGCTGAGGTCTTCCTGCCATCCGGGCAGACTTTCGTAGACGGGTTCGACTTCCGCCAGACCTTTTTCCGCTTGGGGAGGGTAGGGGATGCGCCGGCCGCGGTAGGCGTATTCCGTGCATATTTTCACTTCCGGCAGACCGGAGAGCACGTCCAGCTTGGTCAGAGCGAAGTCGTTCACGCCGCAGAGGCGCGCGGATTCGCGCAGGACCACGGCGTCAAGCCAGCCGCAGCGCCGTTTGCGTCCCGTGACCGTGCCGAATTCCGTGCCTTTTTTCTGGATGTATTGCCCGGTTTCCCCGGTCAGTTCCGTGGGAAAGGCCCCGGAGCCGACGCGCGTGGTGTAGGCCTTGGCGACGCCGATGACCCTGTGCAGGCGCGAGGGGGCGATGCCTGCGCCCGCGGCGGCGTTGCCGGCGACGGTATTGGATGAGGTCACGTAGGGGTAGGTGCCGTGGTCGATGTCCAGGTGCACGCCCTGGGCGCCCTCGAACATGATGCGTCCCCCGCCGGCCTCGATGCGCGACAGTTCTTCGGAAACGTCGGCCAGGTAGGGAGCGAGGCGCGCGGCGACGGGTTTCAGTTCTTCGATAAGTGTTTCCGGATCAAGGGCTTTTTGCCCGTACAGGCCGGCAAGCAAGGCGTTTTTTTCCTTGAGCGCGTCGCGTATTTTGCGGCCCAGCAGGTCGAAGTCTTCAAGATCGCAGGCCCGGATACCGGCGCGCGCGGCCTTGTCTTCGTAGCAGGGGCCTATGCCGCGCCCGGTGGTGCCGATTTTATCGCCGCCTCGCGCCGCCTCGCGGGTCCGGTCAAGCGCCTGGTGATAGGGCAATACCAGGTGGCACTTGCGGGAAATTTTCAGACGTTCGGGTCCGAGGTCCAGTCCTTCGGCGAGCAGGGCGTCCATTTCGGCGCAGAATTCGCGGGGGTCCAGCACCACGCCGTTGCCCACGAGGCAAATTTTGTTTTTGTGGAGGATGCCGGAAGGGATGAGTTTGAGTTTGTAAGTCCTGCCGCCGACGGACACCGTATGTCCGGCGTTGTGCCCGCCCTGGAAGCGCACGACGGCGTCCACGTCGGGGGCCAGCATATCCACGATTTTACCTTTGCCTTCGTCGCCCCACTGGGCGCCGATAATCACGATATTGGACATACGCTCCTCATGCGGCGCGTTGCGCGCATGTTTCAGGTTTTTTTGCGTTCCGGTCGGGGCGGGAAGGCCAGGACCGTGGCTTTGGGCGGTTCGGCCCCGGCGCCCTGTTCTTCGCCCTGTTTTTTGTGTAAATGCGTGAAGTCCGGCACGGGCGGCATAGCGTTGATGTCCGCCGGCTCGGCCGTCGAGGCAAGGTTGTAATTGAAAAGCTGGTTTTTCCAGTGTACGGCCTGGATGAGGCAGAGGGCCAGGGCGGCTTCTTCCCAGCGCCGGCTCGGCTCGAAATCCTGCACGGTTGCGGCGTAGTGCTGCCACAACTGCATGAGCGACGCCTCGTCGTATTCGTTGAGTTTCTGCGCCATTTTTTCCAGCATGCGCTGCATCATCCGGCTCCGGAACGCCCATACGGCGTATTGCGGGTGTTATGGGCTGCAAGCAGGGTAAGCCGGGCTTTGCCGGGCGTCAAGCGGGAATCTCTCTGAAAGGAGAGGTTTTGGACAACAGCCGGTCCGGCGGAGTCGGGGGACGGACAAAAAATTCTTTTGCTTTTGCGGGGCGACGGCACTATACTATTACGGCTTTTCCTTCCAAATCCGGAGGAGGGACGGGCGGGCATGCAGCACCATCCGGCATGTGAGGACCTCCAGATGAGCAAGACACGCGTTGCCGTAAACGGCTTCGGACGCATAGGCAGATTGGTTTTCCGGGCTTTGCATGAAAAATACGCGGACGCGGTCGACGTGGTTGCGGTCAACGATCTTTTTGACGCGCGCACCAACTTTCAGCTTTTGGAGTATGACAGCAGTTACGGGCGCGCGCCCTTTGACGCCGTCGTGGACGGCGACTCGGTGCAGGCGGGGGGCTGGACGTTGAAAAGCCTGGCCGAGCGCGATGCGAAGAAACTGCCCTGGGGTGAACTGGGCGTGGACGTTGTGGTCGAGTCCACCGGCGTGTTCACCAATGCGGCGGACGCCGAGGTGCACCGCGCCTGCGGCGCGAAAAAGGTCATCATTACCGCCCCGGCCAAGGGCGAAGATATTACCGTCGTGCTCGGCGTCAACCAGGACGCCTATGACCCGAAAAAGCACCACATCATATCCAACGCTTCCTGCACCACGAACTGCCTTGCGCCTGTGGCCCATGTGGTACACAACGCTTTCGGCATCAAGGTCGGCGTCATGTGCACCGTCCATTCGTACACCAACGACCAGCGCATTCTGGATTTGCCGCACAAGGATCTGCGCCGGGCCAGGGCGGCGGCGTTGAACATCATTCCCACGTCCACCGGCGCGGCCAAGGCCGTGGCTCTGGTCATCCCCGCGCTTAAGGGGCGTTTTTCCGGTTACGCCCTGCGCGTGCCCACGCCGACGGTGTCCATTGTGGACTTCACGGCCGTTCTGGAAAAGCCGACCGACACCGACGGGCTGCGCAAAGTGCTGAAAGAAGCCGCCGAGGGCCCGCTCAAGGGTATTCTGGCCTACAACGAACTGCCTCTTGTGTCCATGGACTTCAAGGGCGACACGCATTCCTCGATTGTGGACGCGGAATACTGCACCATGGCCGATGCCGTGACGGCCAAGCTGGTTTCCTGGTATGACAACGAATGGGGCTATTCCAACCGCGTGGCCGATCTTGTGCAGTTCCTGTCTGCAAAGGGGCTGTAAGCCTGTGCTTTCCGCGTCTGCCGGTTTGCGGCGCGGCGTTCTTCGGGGACGCCGCGCTTATGCCTTTTCGCAGCCTTCTTTTCCGCTGTCTTCCTTATTGCATCGTAGAGAACTTCACCTCAACAACAGCCTCGCTTCGGTCCTTTGCTATTTCACCTTCTGAATTAAGAGCGATAACCCGAACAAGGAATACTACCCTTTGTAACGAAGGAGGGAAAAATGTTAAAAGTAATTCCAACCCCAAAAGGTTTTATTTCCACGGCTAAACGCGATGTTTATTCTGACAACCAGGGGCCAACAAAGGGAGGTCTGACAACGGAAAGACTTATTTGCGCCGCAAAGAGTGTCGATGAAGAATTTAAGAAACGTAAACTTTACGATGCCTTAAAAAAATCAGACATGTATAGCGCAAGAGACATCGGCGATGCAGAACAACGTTGATTGGAAAAAGCTCCTAATAGAGGTTGCGGGTTCCGTTTCTGATGGGATGAACATAAGTATTTGCGTCGAAAATTTCATATTGGATGAAATTAGTGAACGCATTGAAGCTTCCCTGACTAATCTTCACATCGAACGCCCCAACGTTGCCAAAATTGCAGGGATTGTTGCATTCTGGGTACGCAAGCTTAAACCATTTTTTTATGATCCTGTCGAGACGGCAACCGGCGGCAAATTGACGACCCTGAACGAGATGATTGCAGTACAGTCTGGGCTTACTATCTGCAAAACTTATAAAGATGATTGGAGCAAGGAGAATTTTCACCTTTCTGATCGCCTTCTTTTTGATTGGTTGCACAGTCTGCGTTTTCACTCTCACTCTCCGCATAGCTCGCTTTTTGCATTTGAGCTTTTGACCACTGACAATGAAGAGACAACTGACAACCTTTTCCGCTCGTGACACGTCCGCCCCTCCGTGTCACATGTGCGAAAATGAACATATCATGTGCGAAAACGCTCATGTGTGCGCGGATAAGCACGCCTTGTTGTCTGAAGGCAGGCGGACGCCGGGGCGGCAGTTTTATGTATCGAGTTGTAATTTCAGGAGAGTCTTGGGAAGGGCGGAGTCTGTGCCGAGCCGGCACGGCCTTTGCAGTATATAAAGTAACCGATGCGGCAAGCGTTCCCCCCTAACGTATGCCGGCCTCCCCCCAAGGTTAAGTCGGTTATCCCAAAAAATCCGGTCCCTCCTTTTACCGGATTATGTGAAGGTCTACTTCACGTGAAAACCCTCGGCTCCCCCCAACCGAGGGTTTTTTTATGCCCGCGTTGCGCCGGGGCCGGGGTGAGGCGTGGACTGTCGCGGCGCAACCGGCGTGACAATCCCCTCTTGCCGGATTTCAGCAGACAGGATAAGAACGCCGCAGGCAAGTCCCCCGAAAGGAAGGTAACTTTCTGAATCCGTTCCTCAAAGCCTTGCCGATGTTTTGTTCAAGGCCCCGGAAGCATGCCGGGTGAGGAGCACCGCTGTAGTATATACTATTTGATTGAAGCCTTGCACTTGCAATAAAGCCGCGCGTCACATCAGCATCATTTCATGCAGGGCCGCGCCGGGAGGCACCAGGGGCGAAACTTTTTCCTCCTGCGCCGCCTCCACTTCAATGAGCACCGGGCCGGGTTCGGCCAGAGCTTGCTCCAGGTCCGGACGCAGATTCTCAGGCCTGGAAATCCTGTAGCTTTTCATGCCGTAAGCGCCTGCCAGCACCGAAAAATCCGGCTGGAAATTGTCCACCGTCGCCATGTAGTTCCTGTTGTAAAACAGCTCCTGCCACTGCCGGACCATGCCCAGGGAGCGGTTGTTGATCATGAGAATCTTGATAGGCAGGTGGTTTTCCATAACCGTGCCCAATTCCTGCATGTTCATCTGGAAAGAACCGTCCCCGGAGATGTTGACGACCAGGCTGTCCGGCTTCGCCAGTTGCGCGCCCACGGCGGCGGGCAGGCCGAAACCCATGGTGCCCAGCCCTCCCGAGGACAGGAAACTGCGCGGGCGCGTGTAACAGAAAAATTGCGCACTCCACATCTGGTGCTGGCCCACGTCGGTAGTGATGATCGCGTTCCCTCCGGTCAGGCCGAACAGCGTTTCGATGACCCGCTGCGGCTTGATCGCTCCGTCGCTTTCGCCGTCATCCGTGTAGACGGGGCGGTATCGTTCCTTGAGTTCGCTCAGGTAGGCGAGCCATGCCGAACGGTCCGCCTGCCGGTCGGCGCCGTATTTGCGGGCTATGAGCGCGCGCAGGTCTTCCAGCGCGCGTTTGCAGTCGGCCACTATCGGCACCTGCACGGGGATGTTCTTGCGTATGGATGTCGGGTCTATGTCGATCTGGATTATTTTCGCCTTGTTCGCGAACTTTTCTATTTCGCTGGTGGAACGGTCGGCAAAACGGGTGCCTGCCGCGATAATCACGTCGGCTTCGCCCGCTGCCCTGTTGGCCGCGGGAAACCCGTGCATGCCGATGAAACCGAGCCGCAGGGGATCATCCCCCGGAAACCCCGAAAGCCCCATAAACGTCGATACCACGGGTATGGAAAGCTCCCGCGCAAACTGCGTGAGTACTTCCGACGCCCCGCTCGAAACTATGCCGCCGCCGATGATGAACAGCGGCTTTGCCGCCTTGTGAATCAAGTCCGCGGCACGCTGAAGCTGCTGAATGTTGGGACTGTAATTGGGACGGTAGGAGCGCATCTCCACGTTCTCCGGCCATACGAACTCGCCGGGGTCGCGCAGCACGTCGCGCGGCAGATCCACCAGAACCGGGCCGGGCCGGCCGGATCGGGCCAGAAAAAAAGCCTTGCGGATGGTATCCGTTATTTTTCCGGTGTCGTGAACCAGGAAATTATGCTTCGTACAAGGGCGGGTAATGCCGAGTATGTCCACTTCCTGGAAGGCGTCGTTGCCGATAAGCCCGGTGGATACCTGCCCGGTCAGCACGACCAGCGGCGTGGAGTCGGCGCAGGCCGTGGCTATGCCGGTCACGGTGTTGGTAGCGCCGGGTCCGGAAGTCACCAGGCAGACCCCCACGGTCCCCAGTGCCCTGGCATAGCCGTCCGCCGCATGCACGGCGCCCTGTTCGTGTCTGGTCAGGACATGGCGTATGTGCGAACGCGCCAGCTCGTCGTAAACGTCATACAATGCCCCGCCCGGAAAGCCGAAGATAATGCTCACGCCTTCCCCGGCGAGCGATTCCAATAAAATTTTCGCACCGGTCATGGTGATTGTCCCTTGTATGGTTACCGGAGAAACACCGCCCCGGATGGAACAGCTCTCCGTCCGGGGCGAAATTTTTGAAAGGAACACAGCGGTATTGCCCTTCCTGCACTTCTTCCATAGCACTCCATACCCGGCGTGTCAATACAATCCCGGCATTCTCCGGTAAAAAGCTGTGGCGTTCCGGACCTGAATGCAGTAGGCTCACGCACCCGCGCAACCGGGAAAGGAGCCGCCGAAACGGCGTTCCCCGCTTTGCCGGGAAACAAGCGGGAATCTCCTTCCGTGGAGAGATTGCAAATCACAGGCGAACTTGAAAATCATAAAGGAAATTTTTTGCCGGCATAACGGCGGGGTGTGACATGCTGTCCGGAAAAATTCTTGCGACGGTCGCGGCGGCGACGGCGTTCTTCTTCAGCACGGCCTTTCCGGCAACGGCCGATGTGGTTCTTTATTCCTCCAATCAACCCGAACTCCTCGACATGGTCGGCAAAGGCTTCGAGCAGGCGACCGGCATCCAGGTGACCACCGTGCGTCTGGGCACGAGCGCAGCCGTCAAACGCATCGCGGCGGAAAAAAACAATCCCCTTGCAGATATCTTCTGGAGCGGAGACATTGCCGTGCTGGACGCCGCCAAAGATAATTTCGCGCCCTACGATTCCCCCGAAGCGCAACAGCTTCCCCCCGGCTGCATAGACCCGGAGAAACGCTGGACCGCAAGCAACACCCAGCTCATGGTCCTGATGGTCAACACCAGGCTGGTCAAGCCGGCGGACATGCCCAAAAGCTGGAGCGATATTCTCGACCCGAAATGGAAAGATAAGGTCGTCATGGCCGACCCGACAAAATCCGGCTCGGCGTATGCCCAGCTCTTCGGCGTTTACCAAATCTACGGCCTGGACGGCCTGACCGGGCTGGCGAACAACGCCCGCATCCTGGACAGCTCCAGCCTTGTCTACAAAGGCACGGCTGAAGGCGGGTTTCCCGTCGGCATCACCATGGAATACGCGGCCTACCGCTACATCGCGGGCGGCTCGGGCGCGGTGAAAATCGTGTATCCGTCCGACGGGACGATTTCCGCTCCCGAAGGCGCGGCCCTCGTTGCCGGCAGCGCGCACCCTCAGGAAGCCCGCGCCTTTTTCGATTACCTGCTCTCCAGACAGACCGTTTCGGAAATTTTCCGCAAGTTTTACCGCCGGCCCGCGCGCACGGACGCCGACGACGTGGAAGGCCTGCCTTCCATCAACACTTTGAAAATCGTGCAAAACAACCCGGCCGAAGCCAACCGCATGCAAAAGGAACTGCTCGGCAAATGGCGCGAGGTGGTGCTGAACAAGTAACACGCCCGGCACCCGCTCCGGCATGACGCGCCGCCGTCTGATGTTTCAATGAACCGCCCTGAAAGAACTATTTTCGCGCGCCTCAACCTGGGAGCGTTCCTCAGTTTCCTGGTCGTGGGCCTGCCTCTGCCCGTGCTCCCGCTGTATATACACGATACCCTGGGCTACGGCGCCGTTGTCGTCGGGGCCTGCGTCGGCACGCATTTTCTCGCCGCCGTGCTCTTCCGCGCCCGCGCCGGCCGTCTGGCGGACATTTGGGGAGCGCGGCACACCGTACACGCCGGCTTCCTCCTCATGGGCTGCTCAGGATTGCCGTATATCCTCGTCGACTGGAGCCTGTGCCCGGAGATTCTTAAACTCCCCCTGATTATAGCAAGCCGCTGCAGCCTCGGCATAGGCCACAGCATGGTCGGCACCGGGTCCATCGCCTGGGGCCTGGGGCTGCTCGGCCCGCCCCACGCCGCCGCCGTCGTGGCCTGGAGCGGCGTGGCCATGTACGCGGGCATCGGCTTCGGCTCCCCCATCGGCCTCGTCCTCCGGAACGCCGGCGGCCCGGCCCTGCTCGGCCTCGCCTGCTGCCTGCTGCCCGCCCTGTCCGCCCTGTCCGTCCGCCCCATGCGCGAAATCCCCGTGCTGCGGCAGGCCGAAGGCACAACAACGGCAGGCATTCTCCGGCAAGTCGCGCGCTCCGGCATCTGTCTGGCCCTGAACGGCGTGGGCAACTCCGTGGTCGGCGCCTTCATCAGCCTGTATTTCGCCTCCCTGGACTGGGACCACGCCGCATTCGCCCTGAGTTGCTTCGGGTTCGCCTTCGTCGCCGGACGCATTTTCTGCGGAGGGTTCCATTCCGCAACGGGTGAAAGAAGGGCCGCCGCCTGCGCCTTCGCCCTGGAACTGGCCGGACTGACCATGACGGCCGCGCTGCCCTTCCCCGCCGCGTCCTTTATCGGCGTCTCTCTGGTCGGCTTCGGCTGCTCCCTGGTCTTCCCGGCCCTGGCCGTGGCCCTGCTGCGCCGCCTGCCCAACGAAGTGCGCGGCACGGCCCTCGGCTGCTTCACCGCCTTTCAGGATATTTCCTTCGCCGTCACCGGCCCGCTGACAGGACTCCTCGTCCCCGGCTTCGGCTACGCCTCCGTATTCTACGCGGCCGCCGCCTGTGCAGCCCTGGGCTTCATCCTCGTGTCGACCGGTTTCGAAAGGCGCTGAACGCAGGCCGGGGCGCCGCTCAGTCGGCCCTGCACCCGCTCAGGCCGACTCCCGCCGGGACTCCGCCGGGAGCATTGGAACAAATGTTCGGCCTTGCGCCCGCTCAGGCCGACCCCTCGTCGGCGGCTCAATAAACCAAAGTCGTATATACCTTTCGGAGAAAACAATGACCACCGTTGTAAGCAAAGCAAAGAAAATGCCTGATGTTGTGGATCTGGCGCAAGAACTGGTGCGCTTTTACACCGTTTTGGGAGAAAATGAACGGACGGTTCTGGAGTACCTCGCGGATCCGCTGGAGGACGCGGGTTTTTCCTGCTCCTTCGACGCTTATGACGAAGCGTATCCGCAACGCGCATCACTCATCGCCCGCCTGCATCCGGAGGATGAAGAGCCTTCGCTGTACCTGGGCGGACACATTGATACCGTGCCGTTCGGCAACGCCGCCTGGCGGCATGATCCGCTCGGCGGCGTTATCGAAGACGGACGCCTTTGCGGGCGCGGCTCCTGCGACATGAAGGCGGGCGTGGCAGCCCTGGTCCGCGCCGCCCTCGACTTTGCCCTCGAAAGCAAGGCAAGCGGCCGGAAACGTGACCTTGTGCTGCATATTTACGGCGGTGAGGAAGGCGGCTGCTTCGGCTCGCGCCATGCGGCGCAACGCCCTGAACTGTTCGGCAAACCCGGCGCGGGCATCGTCGCCGAGCCGACTTTCCTCATACCTCTGTACGGCCACAAGGGCGCGCTGTGGCTGACCCTGCGCACCGCGGGACGCGCCGCGCACTCCTCCATGCCCGACAAGGGCGACAACGCTCTGCTCTCCATGCTGCGCGTTGCCGCGCGTCTCGCGGACTTTCATCTCGACGCCTCGCACAGCCTGCTGGGCAAGGCTACCGCCGCACTGACCTCCCTGCACTCCGGCCTGAATTCCAACTCCATCCCGGACAAGGCCGTACTGACCCTGGATATGCGCACGGTGCCCGGCCCGGACCACGCCGACCTGGCGCGCAGCGTCGCGGAAACCGCCGGACCCGATGCGCAGATCGAAGTGGTCTATGACGCCCCCTCCGTCTGGACGGCCCCGGACCTCCCGTGGTGCGCGCGCGTGCGCGCACTGACCCGCGCGGTTACCGGCGTCGAACCCGAAGTGCGCTGCGCGGACTTTTTTACGGACGCCGCCTCGGCCCGCGCCGTGTTTCCGCAGCTCCCGATCTGCATCCTCGGTCCCGGCGATCCGGCCCTGGCCCATGTGACGGACGAGTTTTGTCCCGTGGAGCAGATCCGCGCCGCCCTGCGCATTTACAAAGCGCTTATCGCGGACTGGTACAAGGGCTGAAAAAGGTCTGCAATTTTCGGCGGGGAGCGTAGAGCTACCGACAGATGCGGTAAAAAGTAAACTTTTTAACGCAGGATCGTCAGCCGAAAAGCGTGATTTTCGGCTGACCCACGCCGCATCGCGGCGTAGCGGCCTTACGGCCGATGTTTACTGCTTTTCGCGGAAAGCAGTAAAAACAAGTCGAGGGCGCCGGCACACCCCGGACCTTTGGGAAAACCGCCTGCAAGGTTGAGGTTAAAGGATTTTTCTCAACGGCAGGAAAGCTGCTCTTGCCGGGGACTTCGTTCAACGTCCGCGCGGCACTCAGAGTTCTTCCAGCAGTTCATCCGGAAGTTCGAAATTGGCGTGCACCTGTTGGACATCCTCGTTGTCTTCGAGGGCTTCCACAAGGCGCAGGACTTTGCGGCCGGTTTCCGCGTCCACATCGACGCTGTTCTGAGGCAGCGCGGCGATTTCTGCGTTGCGCACGGCGATACCCGCCTCTTCAAAGGCCCGGCACAGGGCGTCGAAGTCGCCGGGCGCGCAGTGCAGTTCCCAACAGTCGTCTTCGTCCAGCAGGTCTTCGGCGCCGTTTTCCAGGCCGATTTCCATGATACTCTCTTCGCTTCCGGCGGTTTTGTCGAAGGTCAGCACGCCTTTTTTGTCGAACATCCAGGCCACGGACCCGGCATCGCCCAAGGCGCCGCCGTGCTTGGTGAAAATGTGCCGCACCTCGGACACGGTGCGGTTGCGGTTGTCCGTCGCGGTTTCCACCAGCACGGCGACGCCGCCCGGGCCGTAGCCTTCATAGACGATTTCGACGAAGTCCCCGCCGGCTTCCTCGCCCGTGCCCTTGCGTATGGCCGAATCAATGCGCTCCTTGGGCAGGCTCACGCTTTTGGCAAAGGCTACGGCCGAACGCAGACGCGGATTGAAAGCCGGGTTGCCGCCGCTTCGGGCGGCGATGATGATTTCCTTGGCGGCGCGCGTGAAATCCTTGCTGCGCTTGGCGTCCTGCCTGCCTTTTCTATGTTGTATGTTCTTCCATTTACTGTGTCCGGACATGGTTCCTCCGTGTTGCCGCGCCCGCTGAGGCCGACCCCGGCAGGGTCCGGGACAGAGTCCCGGCGGGGTTTGGGTCGGATCCCCGATTGTTCATCAGGTGACGATCAGGCGCAGGAAGCGCTTTTTTCCCAGTTTTATGCGGTAGTGTCCTTTGCCCAGGGGGGCCGCTCCGTCAAGATGGACAGCGCCGTTCACATGCAGGGCCCTGTGCGCGATGAGCCGCCTGGCCTCGCTGCGGGACGGGGCAAGGCCGGACGCGGCCAGAAAGACCGCGGGCGTCGAGTCTTCGCCTTCGGCGCAACGGTATTCCGGGGCGTCGTCCGGGTCGCCGCCTTCGGTGAACACGGCGTTGAACCCGGCCCGGGCCTCCTCCGCCGCGGCCGCGCCGTGGTACAGGGCGGTGAGTTCCAGAGCCAGTTCTTCCTTGACCGCCTTGGGATGACGCGTCCCCTGTTCCACGTCCCGGCGCAGGGCGGCGATCTCTTCCAGGGATTTGCCCGAAAGCAACTCGAAGTAACGCCACATGAGCGTGTCGGACACGGACATGGTTTTGCCGAAAATCTGCGCGGCCGGTTCGTCTATGCCGATGTAGTTGCCCAGGGACTTGGACATCTTGCGTTCCCCGTCCAATCCTTCAAGCAGGGGCATGGTCAGCACGCATTGCGGTTCCTCGCCGTACTGTCCCTGCAGATGCCGGCCGACGAGGAGATTGAATTTCTGGTCCGTGCCGCCCAGTTCCACATCGCTCTTCAGCATGACGGAATCATAACCCTGGGCCAGAGGATAGAGAAACTCATGTACGGCAATGGGCTGCCCGTTCCTGTAGCGTTTGTCGAAATCGTCGCGTTCCAGCATTCTGGCCACCGTGTAACGCGAGGCCAGACGGATGAAGCCGGCGGCGTCCAGAGCGCCGAGCCATGCGGAATTGAAGGCGACCTCGGTTTTCTCCGGGTCCAGGATTTTGAAAACCTGCTTTTTGTAGGTTTCCGCGTTGGCCTTGATTTGTTCTTCGCTCAGGGGAGGCCGGGTATCGCTGCGTCCGGAGGGGTCCCCTATGCGCCCGGTGAAATCTCCTATCAGAAAGATCACCTTGTGCCCCAGATCCTGAAAATGGCGCATCTTGCGGATGACCACCGTATGCCCGAGGTGCAGGTCGGGAGCCGTGGGATCAAAGCCCACCTTGACGCGCAGGGGGGTTCCGCGCGCGAGCTTTTTCCGCAGCCCGTCCTCTTCGATAAGTTCGGCGCAGCCGCGCTTGATCAGGGCCAGTTGCGTCTCCACGTCGGGCGTCATGCTTTTGCTCCGTCCGGAAGTCCGACGCGACCGGCGTCATTGTCTTTCCCCATTTTGAAGTCCACCTTGATTTTGTACATGCGCTCGGCCGGGAAACGCGCGACGGCGATCCCCGTTTTGCGCGACAGGCCGTCGATCGTTTCGTCCAAAGCCTCCTGGGAAGGCGCCGTGCAGGTAAACCAGACGTTGTAGGCGTGCCTGCGCAGGTAGTTGTGGGTGACGCCCGCGAGGGCGTTCACTTCGGCCGTGAAGGTTTCCAGCATGTCGGGCGGCACTTTTGCCGCGCACAGGACGCCGACATACCCGAGCCTGCCGGAATCGAAGACGGCGCCGAGACGGCGGATCAGGCCGCGTTCCCTGAGCGCGCGCACGCGGCGGAAGGCTTCCTCCTCTCCCAGCCCGCAACGCTCGCCTATAACGGCATAAGGCCGGGACGCAAGGGGAAAATCCGTCTGAATGAGGTCGAGGATACGGCAATCCGCGTCATCCGGAGAAAAATCCGGAATGCGGCAGTCCGCATCGTCCAAAGGCAGATCCGGGATGCGGGAACCCGCATCGCCGGGGCTGTCCGGCAAAGCTTGCCCCCGGCGCGCGTCTTCGGCAGAGGTATGTCGGGCGGGATGCGGGAACGCCGCGCCGCCGGCTTCCTTCAAAGGATGAACGGGCATTACGGACTCCCGTGCGCGCAGGGGCGGGCTTCGGTCACGGCGGTCCGCGCCGGCTGCCAGACGCAGAGCGGCTCCTCGGCCAGATGGTCGCCGGTCAGGCTGTACGCCCTGGCCCGGCAACCGCCGCAGACCCGGTGATATTCGCAACGTCCGCATTTGCCCTTGTAGCGGCCCCGGTCGCGGAATTCCAGAAAATGTTCCGAGGAGCGCCAGAGTTCCGGAAAAGGCGTGGCGCGGACGTTGCCGCAGTCCAGTTCGAGGTAGCCGCAGGGCTGCACCTGCCCGGTATGGCTGACGAAACAGAAGCCCGTCCCGCCCAGACATCCCCGGCTGACGGCGTCCATGCCGAAGCCGGCGAAGTCGACTTTCAGCCCTTCGGCATGCGCGCGTTGGCGCAGGATGCGGTAATAGTGCGGGGCGCAGGTCGCTTTGAGGCTCATGCCCGCGTTTTTGCGGAAATCGTAAAACCAGTTGAGCGTTTCCTCGTATTCGGCGGCGGAAATGACTTCTTCGCCCAACTGCGCGGCCCGGCCCATGGGGACCAGGAGGAAAATGTGCCAGGCGGCCGCGCCCAGCGAACGCGCCAGCGCGAAGATGTCCCGGAAGGAATGCAGGTTGCTTTTGGTGACCGTGCTGTTGATCTGGAATTCGACGCCTCGGGCTTTCAGGTGTTCGATGCCGCACAGGGCGGCGTCGAAGGCGCCGGGCACGCCGCGCAGGGAGTCGTGGCTCGCCGCGTCCGCGCCGTCCAGGGAAACTGAACAGCGCGCGATACCGCTCGCGCGGATGTTCCGGGCGGCCTCGGCGTCGACCAGTGTGCCGTTGGGGGCCATGACGCAACGCAGTCCGGCGGCGCGGGCATATTCCGCCAGTTCAAAGACGTCGGCCCGCAACAGCGGTTCGCCGCCCGTGAGGATGATGATGGGTTCGCCGCATTCCGTGAAGCTTTCGATAAGTTTCTTGGCTTCTTCCGTTGATAATTCGCCTGGGTAGGCTTCGGGGTGGGCTTCCGCGCGACAGTGCCGGCAGGCCAGGTTGCAGGAGCGGGTGATTTCCCAGGCCACAAGGCGCAGGGGCGGAGTGCCGTTGTTTCCTCCGTGTCCGGGTTGTGCCGGGTGTGCGGCCGCCGGGGACGCGCCGTGTCCGGGCCGTGCCGTGCGTGCGTTCGCGGCCGGCGCGCCGTTGTCCCCGCCGTGCCGGTGTTGTGCCGGGGATGCGGTCACAGGAGGCCCCGGCGCAGGAGGTCGTGGGTGAAATAGCTGATGATGAGGTCCGCGCCGGCGCGGCGTATGCCGATGAGCGATTCCAGGGCGGCGGCCTCTTCGTCGATGCGTCCGAGTTCTCCGGCGGATTTGATGAGCGTGTATTCTCCGCTCACCTGGTAGGCGGCGAGAGGCGCGTCGAAGGTGTCGCGCGCGTCGCGGATCACGTCCAGAAAGGGCCCGGCCGGTTTAACCATGATGATGTCCGCGCCCTCTTCCAGGTCGGCGGCGATTTCGCGCAGGGCTTCGCGCCGGTTGGCGGGGTCCATCTGGTAGCTTTTGCGGTCGCCGAAGCGCGGGGCGGAGCCGGCGGCTTCCCGAAATGGTCCGTAGTACGCGGAAGCGTACTTGGCCGCGTAGGACATGACGGGCAGGGAGGCGAAGCCGTTTTCGTCAAGGGCGGTGCGGATGACGCCGACGCGGCCGTCCATCATGTCGGAGGGGGCGACCATGTCCGCGCCTGCCTCGGCGTGGGAGAGGGCGGTGCGGGCCAGGAGTTCCAGGGAAGGGTCGTTGAGTACCGAGCCGGCGGCGTCCACAAGCCCGCAGTGTCCGTGGTCCGTGTATTCGCAGAGGCAGACATCGGTGACGACAAAGAGGTCGGGGAGCGTATCTTTCAGCAGTTTGACGGCTTGTTGCACGATGCCGGATGCGGCGTAGGCGCCGCTGCCGGCGGCGTCCTTTTTTTTCGGAATACCGAAGAGCAGGCAGGAGCGGAGGCCCAGGGCGGCGTCTGCCGCGGCCGCGACGGCCAAACCGCGCAGGGAGTAGCGGAACTGCCCCGGCATGGCGGCTATGGGTGTTTTTTCGGGTGCGTCCGGGCCTTCCTGAACGAAGTACGGCATGATCAACTGCGCGGAATGCAGGCGCGTTTCCCGTATCATTTCCCGCAGGACGGACGTGCCGCGCAGTCTTCTGCCCCTGTGGAACATGCTGCCTCCTTTTTCGCAAAAACGGCGTATTACGGTGTCATAGCAGACCCGGCCCGCCGCGTCCACTGTGCGGACAGGCGGGTGGGGACGCTGAGGAACGAAGATCCGGGGCCGTAGGCCCCGAAGGGGGGGGCCGGGGGGAATCATTCCCCCCGGCAGAGTCCGGGACAGAGTCCCGGCGGGGTTCGGGGCAGCGCCCTGACATGGTTCGGGGCAGCGCCCTGACATGGTTCGGGGCAGCGCCGCGTTGTTTTCGGCAAAATTCAGCCGCACATGCCGCGCAGGGCGGCGAGGGTTTCCTCTGAGAACGGCGGATACCTGAAGGGTGGATCCACAGTGCCGGATTGGTGCAGCACGCTTTTGATGTTGCTGAAGAATTCGAAGCCTCGCCTGCCGTGGTAGCGGCCCATGCCGCTTTCGCCGACGCCGCCGAAGGGCATGGCGGCCGAGGCGGCGTGCATGAGCACGTCGTTGACGCAGGCTCCGCCGGAGGACACGCTGCTCAGGGCGTGCCGGGCGGAGGCGGCATTTTCCGTGAACACGTAGAAGGCGAGGGGTTTGTGTCCGGCGCGGATGCTCTGCAGGGCGGCATCGGCTTTGGTGAAGGAGAGTACGGGCAGGAGGGGGCCGAAGATTTCCTCGCGCATGGCCGGGTGTCCGGCGTCGGCGGCGAAGGCAATCGGCGCGATCTTGCGTGCGGTTTTGTCCGCTTTGGCTGCGGCGGGCGCTATGGCGGTAAGTCTCGCGAAGGCGGCGTCGGATATGATGCGCGGGTAATCGGGGTTGTTTACGGGGTCGGGTCCGAGCATTTCGGTGAAGGATTTGTTCAGCATGGTGATGAATTCTTCGCGTATGCTTTCTTCGGCAAACACGTAGTCCGGGGCGACGCAGGTTTGTCCGGCGTTAAGGAGTTTGCCCCAGGCGATGCGTTTGGCGGCGGTGGGGAGGACGGCGTCTTTCATGACCAGGGCGGGGCTTTTGCCGCCCAGTTCGAGGCATACCGGCGTCAGGTGTTCGGCGGCGGCGCGCATGACGATGCGTCCGACGCGTGCGCCGCCGGTGTAGAGTACGGCATCGAAGCGTTCCCGCAGGAGGGCTTCGGCTTCGGTTTCGCCGCCTTCCACCAGGGCGACGTGGTGAGGGGGAAACGTTGCTTCCAGGCATTCGCGCATGGTTTCGACCACGCGCGGCGTTTCGGGCGAGGGTTTGAGCACGGCGCAGTTGCCGGCGGCAACGGCGGTCAGCAGGGGCAGGAAGCTGAGTTGAAAGGGGTAGTTCCAGGGGGCTATGATGAGCGCCGTGCCCAGGGGCTCGCAGTACACCCGGCTTTTGCCGGGCTGGAGGGGCGGCGGTGAGGGCAGGGTGAGGGGGCGCATCCAGCTTGCGAGGTGTTGCAGGGTGTCGCGCAGTCCGTCCATGACCGGACCGATTTCGAGCATGCAGGCTTCGCCTTCGCTTTTGCCGAGGTCGGCGCGCAGGGCTTTAAGGATATTTTCGCGGCGCTCGCTTACGGCCCGTCCGAGGCGGAGCAGGGCGTCCTCCCTGGCGGCGCGCGGCAGGGTGGCGCCGCTCATGAAATAGTCACGCTGTCGTTGCAGCAGGGTGCCGTAGTTCATCAGTATCTCCTTTGTTGTTTGGAAGCTCTCCTTGCGGGAGATTCCGGATTGATTCCCGGTGAAGGCGGGAATGCCGTAAAACGTGCGTACATCAGGCTACACCGGTCGATCCTCCGCCCCGGCGAATGTGCGGCGGGGGGAACGGCGAAACCGCGCCGGCGTCAGGCGTCGGATTCGGCCTGCATGAAGAGGTCTTCGTACAGGGCGGAGATTTCCTCGGCGGTTGCCTTGCGCGGGGTAGTCGGCGTGGACAGTTCCTTCAGGGCGTCTTCAGCCATGTCCGGGACGGCTTCCCTGCGTCCTCCCGCCTCTGTAATGGAGGGGATATGCAGGGTGCGGGAGAGTTTTTCGAGATAGAGGCGAATATCGACGACAAGGTTCGCGGCCGGCGTGTCCCGCGTTTCCAGGCCGAGAGCGTGGGCGATGCGGATAATTTTATGTTCCGGCACGGCCTGCAGGTTGAAGGCCAGCACGTGGGGCAGGCAGACGGCGTTGGCGAGGCCGTGGGGCACGTGGCAGCGTCCGCCCAGGGGCTGGGCCAGGGAATGCACGAGGCCGAGGCCGGTGTTGGAAAAGCAGACGCCGGCCAACTGGCAGCCGAGCATCATCTTGTCCCGCGCCGCGGTATCGGACCCGTCGGCAAAGGCTGCGGGTAGGGCGGCGGCGATGAGGGCGACGGCCTCGGGGGCGATTGCGTCCGTGGCCGGGGAGGCGGCCAGGGAAATATACGCCTCAAGGGCGTGGGTGAGGGCGTCCATGCCGGTGTGGGCGGTGAGGTGCGGGGGGAGTCCGTCCGTAAGGGCCGGGTCGATGAGGGCGATGGAAGACGCGACGTTTTTGCCGAAGATGACCATTTTTTTCGCTTGTTTTGCAGCGGAAATCACGGCGACGACGGTGCATTCGCTGCTGGTGCCGGCCGTGGTGGGAACGGCGACGAGCAGGCGTCCGGGAGCGGGAACCAGATTGACGCCGTCGTAGCGGCTGAGGGGTCCGGGGTTGGCGAGCAGGATATTGACGGCTTTGGCGGTGTCGATGCAACTGCCGCCGCCTATGGCGACGACGGCATCGGGGTTGAAGTCGCGCGCCAGGGCGGCGGCGGCTTCCACCTGGTAATCCGGGGCGTCGGGCAGGGTCTCGGTGAAACAGAGGACTGCCGGCCCGGCTTCGCGCATGGCGTACAGCGGGGTTTCCAGCAGGCCGGCCGCCTGCACCCCCGGATCGGAAACCAGAAAAACGCGTTTCACGTTGTTTTCGAGCAGTACCGGGGCAAGTCTGCCGGCGACGCCCCGCCCGAACTGCGCCAGGGTCGGCATGGTAAACATGAACTGCATGGGATGCTCCTGTTTGTTCGTGCCTGCCGGCGCTTCCGGACCGGCAGGCGGTTAAAAAAAAACCGCGGGCTTGTCCCGCGGTTTGCCGTCTGTCGGTCGCTGTGTATCGTCTGGTTAACGCGCGCGATCGCCTGGGCTCCGGGCCAAGCCGTAGCAGGGGAAGTGACGCCAACCGGCGTTCTTCAAAAGGACGATCATCCGCGCGTTGCTCATAAATTCATGCCGCTGTTATATTGTTGCGGTTGATGCTGTTATCGTGTCCGGTCTCCGCCGTCAAGAAAAAAAAGGCGGATCCCCCGTCTTTTTGTCCCATCAGGGGCGCAAAAAAATTATACCGCCCATGCCGAAAAATCAGGAACCTGCGCCGTGATTATCGGCAGGTGCAAACCGGCGCCGATGAAACGACATGAATTTTCTGCCCGGACAGCGCCGATCGTTTCGGCACAGCGGTTATACTCCGGGCCTGTGCGGAACAACCGGTATGCCGGCTTGCCGTCCCGCAGGGCGAGTGCCCTTCAGCATCCCACGATATGCGCCGTTCCTCCTCCCGGCAGCTTTTCCACAGCCCAGAAAATTTTATCATCCCACACCTTGGACGGATTGCGGCCAAAAATTACCAGCCGGCCCTCGGATGCTCCGCTGCCGGCCATATACCTCTCCAACTGCTCGAGCCCTTGAATGCGGGCCTTTGAAGAGGCGAGTTTCAGTTCAAGAAAGTAAGCCTTGCCCGCATAGCGAACGCAAAGGTCCACCCTGCCCGTTCCCAGGGCGAACGCACGGATGATTTGCGCGCCGCCGTTGGTCACGCGCTGCAAAAAAGCCTGCAAATGGCTCTGCTGCCGGCAGGTGGAGCTTGACTTTAAAAAAATTCTAAAAAATTCTTGCTTTTTTAACCGGAACGGTGCATCTTCTTACCGATCATGCAAATGAATGGCGGCAATGCGGCTCCCCGGTGTTGCCGTGGGATGAGACAAGCTTCTCAGACGGACGGCATGAAGATGCAGACGCAGCGGATATTCCCCCTGCAAAAAATATCGACAAGCGGACTGAACCTTTTTGGTTTGGCACGATTCTTGCTACACACACACACACACACACACACACACACACACACACACACACACACACACACACACACACACACACACACACACACACACACACA
>JAISWB010000038.1 GCA_031271265.1 Desulfovibrio sp.
GCAAGCCGGGCAAAGGGCTTGCTCCGGCACCCGTTTACGCGGACCTGCCCGCTGCGTATCCATTTGTGCAGCAGCGGGGGCGGCAGGGGTTCGCGCAGCCTGCGCTGCAGAAAACGCGCAAGCTTCATGTCCGCTTCGGCGGCGTCGACAACAAGGCAACGCGCCGGGGCGCGCATCATTACGGCGGCGTCAATCGGGAAGTATGTACGTTGTGACGCTTTTGACATGGTCGACGCGTTTCACTTCCCGCACAAGGCTGTCGATATCGGCCTGGGCCGGAGCGAGTCCCGCCAGCACCACATGCCCGCCGCGCGCATCCACGACAACGCGGCCGCCGGCCACTTTACCCGCGAAAAGCGGCAACTCCTCAATCGCCGCCTCAATACCCGCATCCTCGCCCGCATTGCCCGAGCCGGTGGGAAACCAGTGCGGCGTCACTTCCTTCACTCCAGGTATCTGTCGAGCCGTCTCTATTGCCCGGATGCGGAATTCCTTGTCCGCCTCGCCGATCAAAAAGACCCGGCCGTTGAAGCAGTATACGCCGACCCCGTTGGCCGCGGACGGGTCCATGCCCAGCAGGGCGCTGGACAATTCCGTCTTGATGTCGGCATCGTCGTAGCGGCTTTCTTCCCTGGGGATGTTGCGGGGCGCGGGCTGAATGACGGAGCAGGCGCAAAGAAGCAAGAGCGCCGTCATTGCCGCCGGGGCCGAAATACCGGTTATGATGGTATGTATGGGCATACGCGGCCTCGTGAGACGGGAAAAAACGGTTTCGTCGGCGGGCAAGATATTCCCTCAACAGGCAAAAAGTTCCACCTCCCGTTGCGCCCGGACCCGCGCAACTGCATCCAGTGCCGGAACAGCCTCAATAGTGTCCGTCGCACAGGGGAAGGCATCGCAAGCGTCCGGTTCGGCCGCGCCTCCGGACGCCTGCGCGGCGGCAGAGCCGCAAAACGTCCCGGCGCCGGAAGCGGGGCCGCCGTTCCCAGGGCTTGGGCCGCCCGGCCGATCCGGGCAAGGCCCGGCAGCGTCTTCACCTTCTTCATCAACATTTTTTTTGCGCTTTGCAACCCCCCCCTCCAAGGGGCTCCCCGTGCGTCTTGCGGCGAAACCACTCTCCGGGCGAAGCCGGCCGCGGCTTGCGCCGTACGCGCCCAGACAGCGTTCCACGATGCGCGGAATGGCGCCGAAAGGGATGCGCCCGGCCAGAAAAGCTTCCACGGCCACTTCATTGGCGGCGTTCAGGACCACCGGGTAGCCGTCGCCTTTTTCTCCGGCTCTGCGTGCGAGGTCGAGACAAGGGAAGGCGAGACGGTCCGGAGGGGAAAAATGCAGGGATCCCAGGGTGGCCAGATCCAGAGCGGGGGCGCCGCTGTTCAGGCGCTCCGGAAACCCCAGGCAGTAGGAAATGGGGATGCGCATATCCGGCACGCCGAGCTGGGCAAGCAGCGAACCGTCCGTAAACTCCGCCAGGGAGTGCACCACCGATTCCCTGTGCACGACCACATCCAGGTCCGCCATGGGCAGGCCGAACAGGTGATGGGCCTCGATGAGTTCGAGTCCTTTGTTCATGAGCGTGGCCGAGTCTATGCTGACCTTGGCGCCCATGTTCCAGGTGGGATGTTTGAGGGCCTGGTCGGGGCGGGCCTTGTCCGTCTCATCTTTGGGGCGTCCGAAAAAGGGGCCGCCCGAGGCCGTGAGGATCAGGCGGCGCAGGGACCCGCGCCCTTCAGTAGGAAACGCGCGCCCGTTGCTGCCGGCCAGGCACTGAAAAACGGCGTTGTGTTCCGAGTCCACGGGCAAAACGGATGCTCCGCTGCGGGCGCAGGCTTCGCGTATGAGCCGCCCGGCCAGCACCAGCGATTCCTTGTTGGCCAGGGCGATGATTTTGCCGGAGCAGGCGGCGGCGTAGGTGCCGCACAGCCCGGCCGCGCCGGATTGCGCCGAAACGACCATGTCGACGTCCGCCGAGCGGGCCGCTTCCGCGCAGCCTTCGCTCCCGACGAGCACGGGCGGGCGCAGACCGCGGGGCAGCAGGCGGCGCAGGCGCTCTGCGCTCTCCTCGTCCTGCGCGCACAGCAGGGTGGGTTCGAATTCCCCGGCCTGGGCGGCGAGCAGTTCCATGTTCCTGCCGCCCGCCAACGCCGCAATGCGGAAGCGTTGCGGCTGCAGACGCACGACCTCCAGCACGGAACGCCCGATGGAGCCGGTGCTGCCGAGTACGGCAAGAACGCGCGGACCGTTGCCGGCCTTGGGTTGCGGCAGTCCCGAGATATAGCGCATGACGTTCAGGATCCCTGCGCAAGGCGCGTGACGATGCGGATAAGCATGTACGTCGGCAGCACGAACAGGAAGCTGTCGATGCGGTCGAGCATCCCGCCGTGCCCCGGCAGCAGGCTGCCCGAATCCTTGCGGCCCAGGCCGCGTTTCAGGGCGGATTCAAAAAGGTCTCCGGCAACGGCCGCAAGATGCAGGACCGCTCCCATGATCGCCCAAGCCCAGAGCGGCAGGTGCAGAAAACGCCATTGCAGGGGCTCGGCGGCCGCACCCATGAGCAGGCACACCGCCGTACACAGCACAAGACCCCCGCCGAAGCCTTCCCAGGATTTCAGGGGACTGACCCCGGGACAGAGCTTGTGCCGACCGAAAAACGTACCCGCGTAATAGCCTCCCGTATCCGAGGCGACGGCGCAGAGAATGACCAGGAACTGCTCGGCGGGCGTGAGATACAGCCCGAGCTGCAGGGTAAGGGGAATGTAGGCCATGCCGAAAAACAGGGGAGCGTAGTCCGTTACGGAGAGGCGGTTCCGGCCCCGGACGCGGTCATAAAGCACGACAAGCCCCGCAGCCGGTGCGGCAAGGGCCGCCGCCGTCAGGGTGACCAATGGATCAATGCTTCCGGAGAGGACAAGCGCCGCGCACAACACAACTCCCGCGACCTTGAGGCCGGGGCGTGCCGGTCCGGTGTGCACGGCAAGGAATTCCAGGAACCCGATACAGGCGACGACCAGCACAAGCAGGCGCAAGGGCAGTCCGCCGCGGGCCACGGCCGCGGCGACAACGAGAGAAAACGCCAGAGCCGTGCCGATGCGGGCAAAGTTGCCGTTTTTTTGCAGAACGGCGGCCGCGCGGGCAAGACCCTCGATTTTTTTCAGGGGAGCGGCGATGCGGGTAAGTAGCTTGAACATCAACAACCTCCGGAAGGAAGCCTGCCGGCGGGCGCCGGCGGTTGCGGACAGCCTTGTCCCGGCTGCCCGCCCGTACCCCCGTAGCGCCGCGTTCTGCCGGCATAGTCGCGCAGGGCGTCGTGCAGGTCGGCAGGCGAAAAATCCGGCCAGAGCACATCGCAGAAGTACAGTTCGCTGTAGGCCGCCTGGAAAAGCAGAAAATTGCTGAGGCGTTTTTCTCCGCCGGTGCGGATGACCAAGTCCGGATCCGATCTGCCCGCCGTGTACAGCAGGCCGGCCAGAGTTTCCTGGCTCAGCGCGGAAGCGGGAGCTCCGGACTGCATATACAGGCGGCAGGCTCTCGCTATGTCTTCACGTCCGGAATAGTTAAGGGCCAGAGTGAGCATCAGGCGCTCATTGTTCCGCGTGCGCAGGCAGGCGCGGTCCAGCGCCCTGCGCGCGTAAAGCGGCAGTTCCGCCGTTTCGCCGATAAGCAGAAGGCGGACGCCCCGTTTTTCCAAATCAGGCAGTTCCCTGTTGATGAAATCGGTCAGCAGCCTGAAAAGAAAACGCACTTCCCGTGCCGGGCGCGACCAATTTTCCCTGGAAAAGGTGTACAGGGTGAGTTCCGCAATGCCTATGTCCAGGCATTCCTCAACCGCGGCGCGGGCCGCGGCGGTCCCCGCCCTGTGCCCTTCGCTGCGCGGCAGATTTCCGGCTTCGGCCCAGCGTCCGTTGCCGTCCATGATAATTGCCACATGCCCGGGCAGCTTGCCCGCGGGTTCCACGCAAGGAGCAACCCTGCGGGCACATTCCGGAATGACTGGTTCGTTCACAAGCGCCTCGCCGCTGTCGACATGGAGAGCAGCCTAGCGTTTCGCCGCACGCCGGTCAAGACGCCTTTTATCTTGAGCTTTTCATCCAAACGATGGTTTCTTTATTATAACATTCTGTATCTATTATCTATAATCATTGTGCAGGTGAAACTCTTCTTGTCTTCCACACCTGCCCGACGCCGCCCGAAGTTTGCCGGCGTCGGCCGGGAAGCGATCAAGACGGCCCATGTTTTTCACGCTTCCCCCCTTCTTTACGATTTTTGCTTGCATTAATCGGGAAAAGGCGCTACTTGGAAACACATGGAACTTATCGAACAACTAGAGCAACGTATCGGTGCCCTGCTGGACAAATTCGACAGACTCGTTGCCGAGAATGCCGCCCTCAAGGAGGAGCATGCGAAGGCAACCAAGGCTCTGAAGGACGAAAACGACAAGCTGAGGAACGAGCTGGCGGTAGAGCGTTCGCTGACCACCGACGCGGTGGCGCGGATTGAGTCCATAGTGGCGCGAATCAAGGATCGGGCAGGTCAAGAGTAGGGTCATGCACAGCCACACCCTCGAAGTGCTGGGTTTTGAGCTGTCCTTTAAGGCTGAAGCCGATTCAGGCCGGATAGGGAAGGCAAAAGACCTTTTGGACGAGAGGTACGAACGGCTTGCACGGCACGGCGGATCGCTCGGCAAGGAGAAGCTGTTGGCTTTTCTTGCTTTGTCCCTGGCGGATGACGTGATGGTCATGCTGCAGGAGAAAGACGAGGGAGAAAAGCGGATACGCGAACTTCTGGGCAAACTTGAAAAAGTCGAAGGATATGTAACGCGCTGACCGCGTTTTTTATTACAAGGACACCCTGGAGCGCTCGTGACGGTTGCCGTCGCAGGCCTCACAAGCATAAGTAAAGGGGTTTGAGCGACGATCCGGTGTGCAGGCCCGGGATACGCCGGGAAGCCTTAAGGATCGTCCGATTGCCTCGCCGTAGCGCCACAGGTTCTGCGGGAGGGTATCCGCACGGCTCCTCCGGGGTTACCGACTTTTTCCGTATTGCCGAGACAGGCATTCTCCTTAATCGGCCGCGCTTTCCCCGTCGGGAAAAGCGCTTTTTTTTGCCCGCCCGCATTTTGCCGTGAGGAGAATATGGAAACGAGCCTAGTTGCCTATATCGCCGTCGCGGCCGCCTGCGGCGCGGTCCTCAGCCTGTTGCTGGTCCGCGCGGCCGGTGCGCGGCGCCTCAAGGGAGCCGACCAGCTTGCCCGAAGGATTATTGAAGAGGCGAGAAAGGAAGCTCAGGCGCACAAAAAAGAAATTTTTCTCCAGGGCAAGGATGAAGTGCTGGAAGCCAAGCGCCTTATGGAAGCTGAATTGAAGGAGCGGGAACGCGAACTCAAGGCCAGGGACAAAAAACTTGAGGAACAGAGCGAAAAACTTGAGGGAAAACTGGAAAACGCCCGTAAACGGGAGCAGGAATTTCTGCTTACGGAACGGGAGTTCACGCGCAAGGGTAAAGAATTGGACGAGCTGCGGGAAACATTGACCGCGAAGATAGCCGAGCAGGAACAGCGCCTGCAGGAAGTGGCCGGGCTGACCATGGAGGAAGCCAGGGCCGGTCTTTTAGCGGATATAGAAGCCAAAAGCAGGCATGATGCGGCCCGCATGATGCGGCTCATCGAAACCGAGTCCAGAGAGATTGCGGACCGCAAGGCCAAGGAGATCCTGGCGACCGCCATTCAGCGTTACGCGGGCGACTACGTGGCCGAGCAGACGGTGACCACCGTCACCCTGCCCAGCGAGGACATGAAAGGACGTATCATCGGGCGCGAGGGACGCAACATCCGTGCCCTGGAAGCGGCGACCGGCGTGGACCTGATTATCGACGACACTCCGGAAACGGTTATTCTTTCGGCATACAGTCCTCTGCGTCGGCAGGTGGCCAAGATGGCCCTGGAGCACCTTATTCAGGACGGGCGCATCCATCCCGCGCGCATTGAGGATATTGTGCGCAAGGTTGAGCAGGAGCTTGAGGTGCATGTGCGCGAGGTGGGCGAACAGGCTACCTTCGACGCGGGCGTGCACGGCATGCATCCGGACATCGTGCGCCTGCTGGGTCAGCTCAAATTCCGCACCAGCTTTTCGCAGAACGTGCTGCAGCATTCTCTGGAGGTGGCTTCTCTCTGCGGGGTCATGGCTGCCGAGTTGGATATGGACATCAAGCGGGCCAAGCGCGCCGGTCTGCTGCACGATATCGGCAAGGCGCTGGACCATGAAATAGAAGGCTCCCACGCGGTCATCGGCGCCGACATGGTCAAGCGCTACGGAGAAAACAAGGACATAGTCCACGCCATAGCGGCGCACCACGAGGATACGCCGCCGAAAAGCGCGTTGGCCGTGCTCGTCCAGGCAGCGGATTGTCTTTCCGGCGCACGCCCCGGCGCGCGCAAGGAATTGCTGGAGAACTACGTCAGGCGCCTTGAAGACCTGGAAAACATTGCGAATTCATTCAGCGGCATTTCCAAGGCCTACGCCATACAGGCCGGCCGCGAAATCCGCGTGATGGTCAATTCCGACGATGTGGACGACGACAGCACCTTCCTGCTCTGCAAGGATATCGCGGCGAAAATTGAGTCCAACCTGACCTATCCGGGTCAGATCCGGGTCACCGTGATCCGCGAACACAGAGCCGTGGGGTATGCCAAGTAACTGTGTTCCGTTTCCGCGAAAATTACTGATTTCCGCAAAAATCGGCAAACATCGGCCGTAAGTCCGATGCGCCGCTAAACGGCGTGATCCGGCCGAAAACCCGCCTTACGGCTGACGATCCTGCGTTAAAAAATTTACCTGATAAGGCTGTATCAGTAATAGTCGGCGTCTGCTTTTTCGACTTCGCCGGGAGCGGCGAATCCCCTCTGCAGCAGGCGCTCAAAATAGCCTGCCGCCCCGAAATCAGCCGTGATAAGACGTTCCCGCATGCCGTAAACTTCCAGGACATCGCCCCCGGCAACCTGCCGGCTTTCCTGTCCGTCTACCGTCAGATATATATCCGGCGAAGGTTCCTCCACAAGGACGGAAAACCGCGTTTCCGGGCTGAGCGCCATGGGGCGGAAACCGTTCAGGTACGGGCAGATGGCCGTAACCGCGTAGGCATTGAGCCCCGGCGCCATCAGCGGTCCGCCGGCCGAGCCGGAATAGCCGGAAGACCCGATGGGGGTGGAGAAAATCAGGCCGTCCGAGCGCAGAACAATAAAGGGCCTGCCGTTGACGGCAAGGCGCAGGCTGCACAGACGCGCCACCCGGCCGCGCGTCAGTACCACATCGTTGACCGCCTCCCCCCGAAGCTGTTCACCGCTGCCGCGCAACAGCGTATACTGCAGAGTCATGTGTTTTTCCGTTGCCGGACCGCCGGCCGGAATCCCTGCAAGCACGTCGACGCAGTTTTCCGGGGTCAGTTCGTTCAAAAAACCCACGCGCCCGAAGTTGACCCCTCCCACAGGCACGCCCCGGTCCAGGCATCTGCGGGCAACGGCGATGAAAGTTCCGTCGCCGCCGAGCACCAGGATAAGTCCGACGTCGGGCGGAAGACAGGAGACAGGGTCGTCGTCCGGGTAAAAGGCCGTGCTGAACGGGACGCCCCGGCGGGCCAGCATATCCGCAATCTCCGCGCAGGTCGCCCCGGCGCAGCGATTACCTTTTTTCACCACAAGGGCCACGGCGCCGAGCGCCCGCCCCCCGCTCATCGTCTGCCGCTCCTGCGCGCGGACGGAAGGCGCAGGCCGGCATCCGGCAGCCTGTCGCCCGCGGGGCTTCCGGCGTAGGCGTCCCGGCCGGAGGGCGGCCCGAAGCCGTCATCAAACAGGAAGGGGTCTTTTTCCGGATCGTAGTTGTCCGTCGATGTCCGCGCCGGGAGCGGCGGCGGCAGAAGGAGATCGTCGGACGCCCTGCTGCCGGGTGTTCCAAGCGGTGTGTGCGGCAATCCGCCCTTTTGCCCGGCCGGGGAAAGCGCATCGCGCGTCCGGCCGGGCTCCGCGTGGGAACCGGTGTCTTCGCCCCCCTGCCGGCGCCGCAGCAGAAAACTCATATCCATGAGCTGACGTTCCAGATCGGCCAGGTACATCTGCTGCTTGCGCAGAGCCTCACGCGTTTCTTCGCCTTGCGACGATATTGCGCGGGACAGGAAAAAAAAGACAACGACCAGACCGACAAAAAACAGCATCTGTATAGCCATGGTCGTTGCAAGCGGATCTGTAAACATGCGCACCCCGAAAAAAACACGTTGCCCGCGCCCCGTATTTTCAAGCCTTCCGACGCGAAACAGAAGAAGTGCCGAAACGGTATTCCCGGCTTCGCCGGGTGTCAACCGGGAATCTCTCAGTAAGAAATCTCCCCGCCGGAGGTCCACTCGTCGGGAATCCCCGTCGTAAACATCCCCGTTGGTAGTCCGCCCGTCGGGAACCTCAGCGTCGGTATGGCTTTCAAACCATAAAAGTAATGTTGATTCAAGGGAGCAGGCGCCGGAGTTCTCCGGCATCGAAGCCCCCGCCCAAGGCCTTGATCAGGTTGATCGTCGCCGCCAGACGCCGGCCCCGCACTTCCATAACGCTGCTTTCATTGGAAAGCGCCGTGGTCTGGACGCTGACCACCTGCAAATAGGTAGTCATGCCCCCCCGGTACTGGGACAGGGCGATACCCAAGGCGACGCGCGCAGCCCGCGCCGCCTCCGTGCGGGCTGCGGCTTCACGCTCCAGGTAACGCAGTGCGGAGAAGGCGTCTTCCGCCTCTTTAATCGCCTGCAGCACAGTACCGCGGTATTGCGCCGCCTCGGCATCATAGGCTGCCGCCGCGGCCTCGTTTTCCGCGAGGCTGCGCCCGCCCTGAAACAAGTTCAGCGCCCCGCCCGGACCGAGGGTCCAGGTATACAGGGCGGCCGCCTGCCATTCCGCGGCCTGCCACAGCAGGTCGGCGCTCAGGGAAAATGTGGGAAACCACGCGCCTCTGGCCACGCCTATCTTTTCGTTGGCAGCGGCAACGCGCCGTTCCGCCGCGACGATGTCCGGCCTGCGCCGCAGCAGGGCTGAAGGCAGTTCACGGGGCAGGACCGGGATGCGCTCCGCCTGCGGGGCGCGCGACAAATTGAATGACGACGGGCTTTGCCCGCACAAAACGGCAATGCCGTGTTCCAGTTCCGCCCGTTCCCGTTCCAGGGCCGCAAGCTGCGCCTGCGCGTCCGCCAACTGGGCGCGCGCCTGCTCAAGGTCCATCCGGGTGACCATGCCGCCCCGGAATTGGCTGTCGGTCAACGCAACAGCCCGTTTATACGCCTCAATGGTCGATTCGTAGAGTTCCCGGCGACTGTCCAGGGTGCGCGCCTGCACATATAACAAAGCCAAGTCGGACTGCATGAGCAGACGCGCGGCGGCGAAATCCGCAGCCGCCGCTTCGGCCTCAGCCCCGGCCGCCTCATAGGCCGGCAAGGCGTTCCAAAAACTTATTTCCCAGGAGGCTTGCGGACCGCCGGAATAGCGCCCGCCTGCGCGCATGTTTTCACCGCCCGACCTGGGGGCGGACGCCTGTCCGGAAAAGACGGGGAACAGGGCAGAACGGGCAAGATCCGCGGCGGCCGCGGCCCCGCGCAACGCGGCGGCGGACGCCGCCAAGGTCTGGTTGGCCCCGTTCGCCCGCCGCATCAGGTCGTCCAGAACGGGGTCCTCAAAGATCGCCCACCAACGGCCGGGGAGAGCAACACCGGGCTGAAGATCCTGCCGGCCGCCGGCTTCCTTGTAAGCGGCAGGCATCCCTCCCGGCACGGAGGGCGCGACATACTCCGGACTGAGGTTGACGCAGGCGCCGGAAACGCCGGCCAAGAGCAGGCAACAGCAAAGGCAGGCGGCCCGCGCCGCGTTCAGTGCCCGCAAGATCCCGTGTTTCCCGGCCGTCAGCCGCATTTGGCCTCAAGCGCCCGACCCAGGGTCAGGCCCAGGGCAAAGCATTGTTCCAGGCTTGCGGCATCGGGCACGAATTTGGCCTTGACCGGCTCCGCCGGCAATTCAAAGCCCATGCCCGCGAGCTGTTCGCTGATGAGTTTCACGCATTCGCCCGACCAGCCGAAAGAGCCGAACGCTCCGCCCAGCCTGTTTTGCGGGCGCAATCCCTTCATGTACGTTAAGAAGCCGGCGACAAAGGGCAAAATGCCGTTGTTGTGCGTGGGCGAACCCACCACGACCAGCCCGCAACGGGCGACTTCGCTCATCACTGCGCTGTGGTGGTTCTCCTTGAGGCTCATGATGCGCGACGGCACACCGGCCTCTCCCAATCCTTCGGCTATGGAAAGGGCCATGGCCTCCGTGCTGTGCCACATGGTGTCGTAGACGATAACCGCGCGTTTACGCGGCTTCTGTTCGGCAAAGCTCCGGTAAGTTTCCAGGGCAAATGCCGCGTTTTGCCTGCCCCGAAAAATAAGCCCGTGGTCCGGGGCGATCATGTCGATGTCCAGTTCCATTTGCTCGACCTGGGCCAGCACTTTCAGCACCTGCGGCGAATAGGGCAGCACTATGTTGTGGTAATACTCGCTCATGGCGCTCAGCAGGACTTCACCGCTGATTTCGTCGGTAAAGCGCTCGGAAGAGGCGATGTTCTGGCCGAAGGCATCGTTGCTGAACAGCAGCGTATCTTCCGGAACATAGGAAAACATGCTGTCGGGCCAGTGCAGCATGCGCGTTTCGAGAAAATGCACGCTGCGTTTGCCGAGGCTGATCACGTCGCCGCTCTTCACGACCTTGAGCGGCCAGTCTTTCCATGCCCGGAAGTGGCCTTCCAGGGCCTTCAGGCCCATGGGAGAGCAGAACACGGTTTCCGGCCGGCAGGCCCTGATGAACATCGGCAACGCACCCGCATGGTCCGCTTCCACATGGTTGATCACCAGGTAGTCGATGTCCTCAGGGTTGACGACGGAAGCAAGACGATCCAGGGAAACGCGGGCGTCCGCGTGCTTGACCGTATCGAACACCGTCTTCTTTTCGTCCAGAATCACGTAGTTGTTGTAGGTTGTTCCGCGCGGGGAAAGGGAATAGCCGTGAAAGTTGCGACTCTGATGGTCGACGGCCCCTATCCAGTACACATCTTTTTTGATTTCCAACGCTTTCAGCATACAGCTTTTCTCCGCTTTGCCGCATGTTTCCGGTCCCTTAAAACCGCAAAGGCTCCCCACATCCGGCGGGGAGCCCGGCGTGACGACCGAAGCGCCCATGCTCAAGGCAAGGGGTATTCGGCCTTATTCAGGTTCAAAATCGGATTTGCCGGCCCCGCAGACGGGGCAGACCCAGTCGTCCGGAATATCGGCGAAGGCCGTGCCCGGCTTGATGCCGCCGTCGGCATCACCTTCAGCGGGATCATAGACGTAACCGCAGAGTTTACATACGTATTTCATCGGATTTTCCTCTATAAGGAAGCGCTGGTGTCTTGCGTCATCCAAATATTTTGATATAATCTTCGCTTTCCCAAGTGGACGGTTCGCTTATATCACAACTCTCAGATGACTCAGAACACTAGGCATTTGCCTTCCAGTGGCCGTGCAGGTTACAGTATTCGCGGGCAAAGACGTTTTTCGCGTCCGCGATGCTGAATGTCGCCTCGGGGGCGTCTCCCGGCTTGAAAAAGCGGGTATAGGACACGCCGTCGGCCACGAGTTCCACCCATTGGATGAAATGTTTTTCTTCCATGGGATGCGCGACTGAGCCGACTTTCACCGTGTAGCCGCCGGGTTTTTTTTCGATGACCGGCACATGCTTTTCTCTGGCGGCGTCCGTAACGCCTTCGCGCAGGAGTTTCGCGGGCTGCCCGCAACAAGCGGGTTCGCCGCCTCCGGCATGTACGACTTCCAGCATAGTGCCGCACTGGTCACATTTGTAGACTTCAAGAAAATTTGCCATATTCGTTCTCCTTAACAGCATTTCACATGGTTCGATCCACTTCCGGCTCCGTCTCCCGAATGATTCCGCCCGGTCGGCAGGAGCCGGCCGGCATGTCCATCCCTGAAGGAAGGGGCTGCCGAAAAAGAAATTTTGTTACAACCGCCTGCCGCCGAATGTCCGTATGTCCTGTCCTTGTCGGTCTCCGACCGTCCGGTCCGCAAGTCCGCAGTCTTCTTCAAGTCAGACCCGCCGACGCCGAAGACGCCGACGGAAACGCCGACCCGGCAAACAGTACTGTTTACTATACTCACTTGCATGCGGGCTTGCAAGCGCAATTTCCGATCTGCGTGCGGAGCTTCGCCGGCCGGGCGGCGCAGGCCCGCAAGAGCAGCGGCCGACCCGTCATTGTAGATATGCAGGCGGAGCGGCGACGGGGCAGGTTTGCCTTGATCAATCAGAAATTCCTTTATGGTTTGAAACCTCTCCCTTCAAGGAGATTCCCGCTTGACGCCCGGCAAAGCCGGGCATACCTTCCCGATAACTCCTCCCTTCAGGGAGGGGCAATCCATCCGGCTCCTTCTGCCGGGGCGGAGTTATCCGGCGGTTGGCGTCGGATGTGGATTGAAACATGCCGGGTCCGGAGTTTGCGGCAGCCGTTCGCGCAACGGCAAAGAGGCAAACGGCACGGAGAAAACGGCAACGGAGAAAACGGTATGCGGGAACAGCGGTCCCTTCGGGATTCGACCCGCGCGCTGTTTCAGGGCGTGCGGCGTTTTTCGCGCTCTTTGCGTTCGCTGTACGGCGATCTCCGCCGCGGGCAGGCGCAACCGAAGTGCCCGCACTGCGGCGGGGTGCGCTGTCTCGGGCTGTGCGGGCTGCTGGGGGAGCGGGCGCAGTCCGGCGGGAAACATGACGCGTAGTTTCCGGTTTTGCCGCACCTGAAGCGAACATTATTCCCGCCTGTTGTAGTAGTTGATCAGGCAACCGTCCAGGATGATGCTCCGCTCGTCTTCAGTAAGATTCTTCAGGCTCAGTATGAAGTTCTCCGCACGCAACGTCCCGCTTTCTTCACGGACCAGCAAGGCCGGAATGTCTTCCATGCCTTGCCCTACAGCTTCGCGGATGCCCGGCAGCACCAGGTAATCGCCCACGCGCAGGCGCTCCGCCTGCTCCGCGCTTACGACAAAGGGCAGCATGCCCCAGTTGACGAGGTTGGAGCGGTAACGCTTTGTGGCGTATTCCAGGGCAAGGTTCGCCCATCCGCCCAGCACTTTCTGCGAAGACGCCGCCTGCTCGCGCGCCGAGCCGTCTCCGGGTTTAACGGCAAACAGCGCAGAACCCAAGCCCGTCCGGGTTGCCGCGTCATCCGGGATCGGAACACCGGCCGTCTCACCTCCGGCCGTGCCCAAACTGCCGCAGGCCGCGCTCAAGTTGCGGACAATCTCCAGCACTGCCGGGTCGGAGGGATTTTCCCTGCGGCGCTGTTCCAGCGCCGCCGTTGCCTTAGCCCTGCCCACATAGCCGGGGTCCTTGCGGGAAAGGGTAAATTCAGCCAGTTTCAACGGGTTGGAGCGCAGAGAAGAGGTTTCCCCGGACGGGATAAGTTCGTCCGTCGTGGTCACAGGGTCGGTGATGACGGACGCCATACGCAGGATGAGGTGTTCCGGCAGGGGCTGCATGGGAGGCCAGTCCGCTATGTTGGGGCCGAACACGAGGTCGCGGTCCGGCTCCGGCGCGCCGAAGCCGTTGTAAACGCGGCGTTCGTAGATGCGCGGGTCAAAGCTGTAGTCGGGACGGATGCGCGGCTCCAGGCGTTCCCAGTCCAGTTCCGCGGCCGAGGTCAGGCGCCCGCCCGCCGCCGCAGTGGCGGCTATGGACCGGGCATCCATAAGGGCCACGGCGGCAAGCTGTCCACCGGCCGGACTGGAGCCTTCACGGTTCGGAAAATTGCGGGTGGTGTGGCGCAGAGACAAAGCGCCGGCGGCCGGGGTATCGCCCGCGCCGAAGCAGGGGCCGCAGAACGCGCTTCTTAGTACGGCTCCGGCGGCGGTGAGCATCGCCGCCGCGCCGCAACGCATCAGGGCCAGGGACTGCGGCGCGCTCGCCGGGTATACGGCTAAACTGAAGTCCGGGCCGCCCGCTCCCTTGCCGTCCACTATCGCCGCGGCCGCGACGACGTTTTCAAAAGATCCTCCCGCGCAACCCGCAATCACGCCCTGGTCGGCCCACAAGCGGCCGCCGCGCACCTTGCCGCACAGGTCGAGCTTCGGACCGCCCCTGCCGAACAGGTCCTCCACCTCCCGTTCCACGAGACGCAGAATGTCGCGCGGTTCGCTGTTAATTTCGGCTATGGTCCGAATGTTGCTCGGATGGAAAGGCAGGGCCAGCATAGGCTGTATGCCGCCGAGGTCCATCCGGATCAGCCCGTCGTAGGCGGCGCAGGCCTCCGGAGCAAGAGGAGCGAAATCCCCGGCGCGGCCGTGCCGGGCCAGATACTCACGCACCGCGTCATCCGTTGCCCACACGGAAGAAAGGCAAGCGGTTTCGGTGGTCATGACGTCTATGCCGCAGCGGTATTCCACGGAAAGCCCCGCCACGCCCGGCCCGAAAAATTCCATGACGCCGTTTTTCACGAAGCCGTTGTCGTACACCGCTCCGATAAGGGCCAGGGCCACGTCCTGCGGGCCTACGCCCGGCCTCGGCGCGCCTTCAAGCAACACGCCGACGACCCTCGGCGGGGGCAGGTCGTAGGTTTTGCCGAGCAGTTGCTTGACCAGTTCCGGTCCGCCCTCCCCTATGCCCATGACGCCCAGCGCGCCGTAACGGGTATGGCTGTCGGAGCCCAAGATCATGCCGCCGCATACGGTCATCGTTTCACGGACATACTGGTGAATGACCGCAAGATGCGGGGGCACGAAGATCCCGCCGTACCTGCGCGCGGCGGACAGCCCGAAAACGTGGTCGTCCTCGTTGACGGTCCCGCCCACGGCGCACAGGCTGTTGTGGCAGTTGGTCAGCACATAGGGCATGGGAAACTCGCGCAGGCCGCCCGCCCGCGCCGTTTGGACAATGCCCACATAGGTGATGTCGTGCGAGGCCAGAGCGTCGAAACGCAGGCGCAAGACGGGCGTCCCGCCGCCGGGTTCTCCTCCGTCCGAACGCCCGTCGCCGGGATACCTCCCGCCGGAATGCCCCCCTACCTGATGCCCGCCCTCGGGATGCCCATCGTCGGAGCGCCTCTCGTAGTGACGTCCCCCGTCGGGCCGGCCGGGGGTCTGCCGGTTGTGTGCCGTCAGAATACGGGCGGCCATCGTTCCCCGGCGGGCGGCCGCCCTGTCGATGCCGAGCGCATCGGCCTCGGCCGCGCTCAGGATTGCGCCCTTGTGCAAGACCACGGGTTCGTTGATGAGCCGGATCACAGGTTGGCTCCGACAATATCGCCGAAGGCGGCGCACCCGACCGTTTCAGCGCCGGAAACCTGCGCCGCGAGATCTTCGGTCACGCGCTTGGCGGCAATGCTTTTTTCCAGGGCGGCGCGGATGCGCCCGGCCGCCTTCGGCACGCCGAGGTGTTCCAAAAGCATCGCCCCGCAGAGTATCAGGCTGCCGGGATTGGCCTTGTCTTTGCCTGCGATGTCCGGCGCCGTGCCGTGCGTCGCTTCAAAAAAAGCCAGACTGTCGGACATGTTGACGCCGGGGGCAAGGCCCAGGCCGCCGACCTGCGCGGCCAGAGCATCGGACAGATAGTCGCCGTTCAGGTTGGAGGCCGCCAATACCTTGTGCCGCTCGGGGCGCAAAAGTATTTCCTGGAACATGGCATCGGCTATGCGGTCCTTGATCAGCAGTTTGCCGGGTTCAGGGCTGCTTTCCACGCAGGTCTGCCCGGCGAATTCGCGCGCCGCCAGTTCATAGCCCCAGCGGCGAAAGGCGCCCTCGGTGTATTTCATGATATTGCCCTTGTGCACCAGGGTCAGGCTGTCGAGCCCGCGGTCCAGGGCGTAGCGCAGGGCGCGGCGTATGAGCCGCACGGAAGCGTATTCCGACATCGGCTTGAGACCCGCGGCCTCATCGCCGCGCAGGGATGTCGCGCCGAGTTCTTCCCGCAAAAAGGCGATCAGCCTGCGGGCTTCGGGGCTGCCTGCCGCGTATTCGATGCCGGCGTAAACATCTTCGGTATTCTCGCGGAAAACGACAATATCCACCCGTTCGGGATGCCTGACCGGGCTTTCCAGTCCCGAAAAATACCGCACCGGCCTGATACAGGCGTAGAGGTCGAGCGCCTGCCGCAAGGTGACGTTCAGGCTGCGCAGGCCCGTGCCCACGGGCGTGCCGAGCGGACCTTTCACGGCGACGTCGGCCCCGGACAGGGTACGCAGCACGGACTCCGGCAAGGGACTGCCCGTTTCGGCCAGGGCCTTTTCCCCAGCGAGGAGTTCCGTCCAGTCAAGCTCCGGGCCGGATTCCAGGCGCAGAGCCGCATCAATGACCGGACGCGCGGCCCGCCAGATTTCCGGGCCTACGCCGTCGCCTTCCATCCAATATACGGTTTTTCGCATGCAGCCTTCTTTATCTTTATCAGATATTTTTTTGTGGGGCGCTGCCCCACACCCCGGAAGGGGCTCTGCCCCTTCACCCCGCCAGGGGGGTGACCCCCCTGGACCCTCATTTTCAGGTCCGCTGCCTTTGTCGGCATCCTCACCTGTGAGAGAAGCCGGCTTGAACCGATGCAAAGCCGAAAATTCCCCTGCCCCCGATTGATACGTCATCCTTGCCCTGATGAGGGGGTCCGGGGGAAATCATTTCCCCCGGCAGAGTCCGGGACGGAGTCCCGGCGGGGTTCGGGGCAGAGCCCCGATGCTCCCGGCGGGGTGTAAGGCGGGGCCACGATATACTTTTTCCTATGCACCGCCGTTTTCGGCATCGGCATCGGCGTCGGCATCGTCGCGGGGGGCTACCTCCTGTTGGAGAGACTGGGCGCGTTTGAGCAGTTGTTCAAGTTGGATATCCACGCCGAGTACGCCCACGATGCGGTCCTGTTCGTCAGTGACGGCGCAAGACACGGTAATGACCAGTTTGCCGGTAATCGTGGACTGGTAGAGATCCATGATATGCAGGTCGCCGGTCTGCATGGGAATTTTGAACCATTCGCGTTGGGAAAAGTCGTAGCCCACGGGCAGGGTTTCGTAGCGTTCCTTATAGTTGGGGTCGGTGATGGCGGCGCATTTCAGCGTGCCTTTGTCGTCCGTCAGATAGAGGTACTGGATGAACGGGTATTCGGCGGCGAAGGCGTAGAGGCTGGCCAGAGCGTCTTCGCCGAAGCCGGTCAGTTCCTTGTTGCGGGCCAGGCGTTGGATGAGGCGGGCGGCCAGGTCGCCGGCGGTTTGTTTCACATGGTCAAACTCGGTGACGAAGAGTTCCGGCATAAAGCGTTGCACGAGGGCCTCAATTTCCTCGTGGGAGAAGCTGGTCGTGCGTCCGCCTTCGTAAGCGGCCGTGACGGCGTCGTATATCTGCCCAACGGCGGGGTGTTTTTTCGAGATTTGCCGGCCTTCGGGCAGGCGCAGGTTGGTGTTGATCCAGTATGCCACGCCGGCGCGGCCGGTTTTGTCGGTAATGGTAATGGGGACGGGGCGGTTCAGCAGCCGGCGCGTATCGAAGATATTGTAGATTTCCTCGTTTTTGGTCAGGCCGTCGGCGTGGACGCCGGCGCTGGTCGCGTTGAAGTCGCGGCCGACGAAGGGGTAGTTGTGCGGAATATGGTAATGCAGTTCTTTTTCAAAAAATTCCGCTACTTCACTCAATATGGCGGTATCCGCCGCCGCATCGTCGCCGGTGAGCGAGATGTATTCGATGAGCAGGGCTTCCAGGGGGGTATTGCCCGTGCGTTCGCCGAAGCCGAAGAGCGTGCCGTTCACCGCGCCGCATCCGTACAGCCAGGCGGTGACGCCGTTGACCAGCACCTTGTGGAAATCGTTGTGTCCGTGCCACTCCAGGTATTCGCCCGGCACCCCGGCCTCGTCGATGAAGGTCCGCACGATGCGTTGCACGGAACGGGGCAGGGCCGCGCCCGGCCAGGGCACGCCGTAGCCCATGGTGTCGCAGAGGCGGATTTTGACCGGCATGCCGCTCGCGTGGGAAAGTTCCATGAGCTTTTGGGCCAGGGGCAGACAGAAGCCGTAAATATCCGCTCTGGTCACGTCCTCGAAGTGGCAGCGCGGGATTATGCCCCATTCCAGGGCTTGTTCGGCCAGTGCCGTGTACATGTCCACGGCCTGCCGGCGGGTTTTGTTCAACTTCAGAAAAATATGGTAGTCGGAAACGCTGGTCAGCATGCCGGTTTCGGCGAACTCCATGTCCCGCACCAGCTTGAGGTCTTGTTTGTCGGCGCGGATCCAGGCGGTGATCTGCGGAAAACGGTAGCCGCGCGAGCGACAGACTTCGACGGCCTTGCGGTCTTTGGCGGAGTAAATGAAAAACTCCGAGGCGCGGATCAGGCCGGTTTTTCCGCCCAGGCGGTGCAGGAAATCAAACATGCGGGCGATCTGCCTGACCGTATACGGGGTGCGGGCCTGCTGCCCGTCGCGGAAAGTGGTGTCGGTGATGTGCATCCTGTCGCCGGGGTTCGGCGTAAGCAGCACCCTGTCGAAGGAGGTGCGGCAGATGCTGGTGTACGGAAACAGTTCGCGGTAGAGCTGGGGTTTTTCACTGTCCTGGAGCGTAAAGGCGCGGTTTCCGCCCGTCTGCTGAATGATGCCCATGGAACCTCTCTCTGCTGTATACCCCTGCGCGCGTGTTGTCCGGATCAGCGGCAACAAAAAATACCTGTGCATCCTCTTTTCGATGCGTTACGCCGCCGCGCGGCGGGAGAGTGTGCGGTTCGGAAAACATAGCATCATGCACAGCCGAGGTCCAGCCCGACGCGGATCGGTCAATTCGTATGCCGCCTGTACCGGTCGGGATAATCCGCAGGCGCCGGCGCGGAACGCTCAACGCTTGTGCCGCCGCATGCGGGATTGCCGATTTTGACGCTTCCAACCGTGTGCTCCCGCCAGACGCTTCCAATCGTGTTGCGCATCCGGGCCGGCCCTTTTATCATACCGGCGTCAGCCGTTCCTTCGGATTGATATTTTCGCAAACAGGCGCACGTGTCTTGAGGGGTACCCCATGCGTATTGAAGAAGATGTTCTCGGCAGGACGGAACTGCCCGACAACGCCCTGTACGGGTTGCAAAGCGCCAGAGCGCGGGAGAACTTCGCCCTCGGCGGCAGACGGACGGATATGGGGCTTATCCGCGCCGTGGTGAAGGTCAAAAAGGCCGTCGCGCTCGCCCGCATTCACAGCGGCACAGGCCGGCCCGGCGTGTACGAGGCCGTGGCCGCCGCCTGCGACAAGGTACTCGCGGGCGAAGCCGACGACATGTTCATCATCGACGCCCTGCAGGGCGGCGCGGGCACATCCTCGCACATGAACGTCAACGAGGTGCTCGCGAACACGGCCCTGCTGATCCTGGGCCGCCGGCCGGGCGAGTACGGCATCGTGCATCCGCTTGACGACGTGAACCGGGGGCAGTCCACCAACGACGTCTACCCCACGGCACTGCGCATCGCAGCCATAGAACGCCTGCGCGACCTGAGCACGGAGTGCGCGTCTTTGCAGCAGGCGCTGCAGGAAAAGGAAAACGCCTTCGACGACATCGCCAAGTTGGGCCGAACCGAACTTATGGATGCCGTCCCGATCACGCTGGGCGGAGAGTTCGGCGCCTATGCCCAGGCCCTGGCCCGCGACCGCTGGCGCCTGTATAAAATCGAGGAACGTCTGCGCCAGGTCAACCTCGGCGGCACGGCCGTCGGGCTGGGCGACAACGCGGACCGCGCCGTACTCTTCCGCGCACTCGAAGAACTGCGCCGCATCACCGGCATCGGTCTGGCCCTTGCCGAATACCCCATGGACATCACCCAGAACAACGACGTGTTCGTGGAAGTTTCCGGCCTGCTGAAGGCTCTGGCCGTCAACCTCATGAAAACGGCGGGCGACCTGCGCCTCATGAATTCCGGCCCGCACGGCGGCCTGGGCGAAATCCGCCTCGCCCCTCTGCAGGCGGGCAGCACCGTTATGCCCGGCAAGGTCAACCCGGTCATCCCGGAAATGGTCATGCAGGTCGCCATGCGCATCATGGCCGGCGACCAGGCGATATGCACGGCGGCGGCGCACGGGGAATTCGAATTGAACGCCTTTCTGCCCCTGATTGCGGATACGCTGTTGGACAACCTCTCCCTGGCCGTACGCGCCGTTGCCCTGTTTCGGGAAAAATGCGTGCTGCTTCTGGAGCCGGACCGGGAACGCTGCCGCGAACTGCTGGAAAAATCCCATGCCTTCGCGGCTTCCTTTACGCCGCTGCTCGGCTACGACGCCGTAAGCAGGATCGTCAAGCAACACGGCGGCAACGCGCACGCGGCCGCAGAAGCATTGCGGCGCGCGGCCGCGGCCGCAAAAGGAGAACGCATGCCTTGACATCGGTTCAGCGTCAAGAACCTCACTACTAATCGGGCGCGGCGCTTGCAATTCGCACTTTATTTTGATATGACGCCAACTACCGTAAGGAAGCCTTTCACAGCACCGCCGAAGCATAAGGAGTACGACATGATTTCCAACAGAGCGTTTTTCCTACTTTTAATCGTTGCCCTTATTACTACCGCAACCTGCCCGGTTTTTGCCGCCGGACGTGCCGTATTGACAACAAAAAGCGCACCGCAACCACAAGGTCCTTATGCTCAAGGCGTCTCCATAGACAACCTTGTCTTTACAGCCGGTCAAATCGGCTTGAATCCCGATACCGACAAGATGCAGGAGGGGCTGGAAGCCCAAGTCAAACAAACATTGGATAATGTCAAAGCCATACTGGAAGCCGGCGGCAGTTCCCTCGACAAAGTTGTCATGGTGACAATCTACCTGAAGGATTTGAATGATTTCGGCAAGATGAATGAAATATACGCAGCTTATTTTGCTGGAAACGTACATGCGCGTTCTTGTATCCAGGCTGCCCGTATCCCAAGAGACGCCCTGATTGAAATTGAAGCGATAGGCGTAAAACAAGGTTTAAAATAGACGAGAGCGGTGACCTGTATACAGGCGTATATAATAGCTGCTGTATGAAATATTAAGATTTTTCGGGCAGATTCTGAATAGAGGTTTTTACATACAGCAGCATAATTGCGGAGGACTCCTTTGCAGGCCGCACAACTCCACGCGTACGGCGGCACCGATGCGCCCGCCCTGGCCAAAATACATGAGCACGCCGAACAGGGCGCCGAACTGCGCCGCCGCTTCTTCGCCGCCAACGCGGAGGTGATCGCGGCATCGGCGTTGCGTATCGCCGTGATCCTCGCGCGGGGCAACAAGGTCATGATCTGCGGCAACGGCGGCAGCGCCGCCGACGCGCAACACATGGCCGCGGAATTCGTCAACCGCTTCCTCATGGATCGCCCGCCCCTGCCCGCTCTGGCCCTGACCACCGACAGTTCCATACTGACGGCCGTGGGCAACGATTTCAGCTTCGACCAGGTGTTCGCCAAACAGATCAGCGCCCTAGGCCGGCCCGGCGACCTGCTCATAGCCCTGTCCACGTCCGGCAACAGCGCCGATGTCCTGCGCGCGCTGGAAGCCGCCCGCGAAGGCGGCATTTACAGCCTGGGGCTGACGGGCAACGAAGGCGGTAAATGCGCCGACCTCTGCGACTGCCTGATCAACGTGGACTCGACGGCCACCCCGCTGATCCAGGAAATCCATATCGCGATCGCCCATTTACTTTGCGGGTTGACTGATTATTATCTTTTCGACAATGTCGGCGCACTGACGCCCTGGCTCAAGGCGGGCAACACGCAACTGCCGTGAGCGGGGCGGCGCCTGTCGTCCATACCGCCCCGGAGAACAAAAAATGCCTATCTATGAATACCGATGCCCCGACTGCGCAACCGACTTTGAAGAACTGGTGTTCGGCGACGGTCCTCCCGCCTGTCCCTGTTGCGGGGGCACAAGCGGCGAACGCCTGATGTCCAGACCCTGCCTGTACCGTCCGGCCGGCGCGCACGACGACTACGGCGCTTCTCCACCCCCGTCCGGAGGCGGCTGCGGCGGCTGCACAGCCTCAAGCTGCGCGGGATGCCGGTAACGCGCCCGCCGATGCAACGACTTGTCATAGCCGCGCGCGGCAGCAGGCTTGCCCTGCGGCAAGCCGAACATGTGCGCGATCTTTTGGCGCAGGCGCACGGGTTCGACTGCGCAATCATCGCGCTGAAGACACGGGGCGACCTGGTAACGGACGCTCCCCTGCACCGCATCGGGGGCAAGGGGCTGTTCGTCAAGGAAATCGAGGAAGCCCTGCTGGACGGACGCGCCGATATCGCGGTGCATTCCATGAAAGACCTGCCCGCGGACCTTCCCACCGGCCTGGTCCTGGGCGCGGTCCCGGCGCGCGAAACCCCCTTCGACATGCTGCTTTCGGCACGCCTGCCCGGTCTGGACGCGCTGCCCGCGGGCGCGCGCGTCGGTACCGGCAGCCTGCGCCGCGGCGCACAACTCAAGTCCCTGCGCCCCGACCTGGAAATCGCCCTGTTGCGCGGCAACGTGGACACCCGCCTCAAAAAGCTGCTGCAAGGGGACTTCGACGCCGTGGTCATGGCCGCCGCCGGCCTGCGCCGGCTCGGCCTTGAGGCCCCGTTCGCGGAACTGCTCGCCCCGCCGCGTTTCCTGCCCGCGCCGGGTCAGGGCGCTCTGGCCCTTGAATGCCGCGCGGATCGGGAGGACGTGCGCGAAGCGCTTGCCGCCCTGCATGACGCAGAGGCCGCCGACTGCGTTACGGCGGAACGCGCGTTCATGGCCGGGCTGGACGCGGGCTGCCGCGCGCCCGTGGCCGCCGTTGCCGTGCTGCGCGGCGGGAACCGGACCGATGCCGTCCTCAGCCTTGAAGGACTCATCGCCGACCCGGAGGGCCTGCGCGTCGTCCGCGGCGAAATTTCCGGCCCGCGCGGCGAAGCGCACAGGCTGGGCGCCGAACTTGCCGCACAGGTCGCCTGCGCCGGAGGCGCAGACATTCTGCGCGAACTTTTCCATGCCGAACAACAAGAAGGTACCATACTGTGAAGCCGTCCCGTTTCGTGCCCGCGCGGGTCCGCAGACAGTCCGCGGACCCGGCGCCCGGCACTGTGCCGTCCCCTGAGTCGGAACCGGCCGAAGCGCTGTGCGTCAACCTCCCCCCGGAACAGATTCCCTATAAAAGCAGTCGCGACATCCCCCCCGGCGGGGCGCGGCACAGCCCGCAAAAGCGCGCCCTGGACGCCCTGGAACTCGGCCTGAACATCAGGGCCGCCGGTTTCAACATCTACCTTTCCGGCGAAGCCGGCCTCGGGCGCAGCAGGCTCCTGCGCGACGTGCTCGCTCCCCGCGCCGCCAAGGAGGCAACTCCGCCGGACCTGGTCTATGTCCATGATTTCCGGAATCCCGACACCCCCGTGCTCCTGCAGCTCCCCGCCGGGCAAGGCCGAAAGCTCAAAAGCGCCCTGCACAAGACCTATGCCCGCATCCGCAAGGAAGTGTCGCGGCGCATGGAAGGCAGCACCCACACCAGCCGCCGTTCCGTACTCCTGGGCACCCTGCAGAGCAGGCGCGAAAGCCTCCTGAAACAGATGAACCGTCTGGCCGGCGCGCACGGGTTCAACGTGGGCATGGACGACAGCGGCGGCATGTCCCTGTATCCCACGCACGAGGGCAAACGCCTGAGCGAAAAGGAATTTGAAGAACTTGAGGCGACCGTGCGCGCCGAACTGCGCCGTAAAAGCGAATCCCTCATGGAACCCGTCAGCGCCTTTTTGCGTAAACTGGCGAAGGCCGAAGAAGATTTTCAGGATCGGGAACGCACGCTGGAACGCGACCTTGCGGACGATGTACTGAAGAATTGCCTGGACCCCCTGGCGGAAAAATTCGCCCCCAAGGGCGCTCATAAAAAATTGCGCCGCTTTTTCCACGACCTGCGCGAGCATACCCTGGAACACTGCGAAAGCCTGTTCCCGCCGGATCTGCCGGTCCAGGGCGCGCGGCCCGGCCGGCAGCCTCCGCCGCCCTATCCTTTCGAGCCGCCCCCCCAGGATGAGCCTGCGCCGCGCTACGACGTCAACCTGTTCGTGGACAACGCGGATTGCTCCGGCGCGCCGGTCGTGTTCGAAAACCACCCTACCCTGTTCAACCTCATGGGCTGCATAGAGCGCGAATCGGAAATGGGCGCGCTGGTCACCGATTTCACGCTGATCAAGGCAGGCGGCATACACAGGGCCAACGGCGGTTACCTTGTTTTGCGCATGGAAGACCTTATGCAGCACCCCGCCGCCTGGGAAGCCCTTCTGCGTTCCCTGCGGGCAGGCGCGGCCCGCATTGAGGAATCGGACGAGGAGAGTTCCGGCAGAACCAAGGGCCTGACCCCGGAAGCCGTGCCGCTATCCCTCAAGGTTATCCTGGCAGGCAAGGAAGACATGTATGAAATGCTGCTCGCGGCCGACGACCGCTTCCGCAAGCTGTTCGCCATCAAGGCCCATCTTACGGACCGCATGCCGCGCGACGCGGAGGGCATCGGCATCTATCTGGCGCACATCCGCGGGATCATCGAGGAGAACGACCTGCTGCCATTCGACCGCGAGGCCATGGCCGGGCTGGTCGACTACGGGTCGCGGCTCGGCGGGGACCAGCAGAAACTTTCCCTCAAATTTCCCGTGCTGCGCGAGGTCATGGTCGAGGCGTCGGCCCGCGCCGCCGCGGAAGGCCGGGCGAAAGTAGGCGAATCCGCGTTGCGCGGGGCGCTGGAAGCCGGCATCTTCCGCTCAAGCCTGGTGGAAGAAGAATTCATGGAGGAGTACGACCGCGGCATAATCAAGGTTTCCACCAACGGCGAGGCCGTCGGCAAAGTCAACGGGCTTTCCGTATCCTTTTACGGGGACTTTGAATTCGGCCTGCCGCACGAGATTTCCTGCACCGTCGGCGCGGGGTCCGGCGGGATCATCGACCTTGAGCGCGACGCCGAACTCGGCGGCCCCATCCACACCAAGGCCATGATGATCCTGAAAAGCTACCTTACGGGCGCCTTTGCCCGCAACAAGCCGTTGGTGCTGACCGGCAGCCTGGGCTTTGAGCAGAGTTACTTCGGGATAGAGGGCGATTCCGCCTCGGGCGCGGAACTGGCCGCGTTGCTTTCCGCCCTGTCCGGCGTGCCTGTGCGCCTTTCGCTGGCCTTCACCGGCGCTTTGGGGCAGGACGGGCGGATCATGGCCGTGGGCAGCGTCACGCGCAAGATTGAAGGCTTTTTCCAGGTCTGCAAACGGCGCGGGCTGACGGGCGAACAGGGGGTCATCGTGCCCCGCGACAACCTCAGCCACGTTCTCCTGCAAGGCGAGCTTATCGAGGCCGTCAGGGCGGGGAGCTTTCACATATACGCCGTAAGCCACATCAACGAGGCCATGGAGATCCTGACCGGCATGCCCTGCGGCACGGCGCGCCGGGACGGCTCCTATGACGGGGGGCTTTATGCGCTCGCGGACGAACGTCTGGCGGAACTTGCGCGCACAGCGGCCCGCTGGGGCGGACGGCAGATGTGAAACCGTGATATGCCCGCCTCACGCCGCGCTGTACTTCAGCGAACGCCTGTTCAACGACCTCGCCGTTATCACGCAAACGCCGCTGACCCTTGTTGAAGCGCCCGTAGGTTACGGCAAAAGCACGGCGGTGCGGGAGTTTTTGAACAGGCGGGAGGTACGGCGGGTGTGGGTGCCCGTCCTTGCTTCGTTGTTCGGTGTTTCCGAGGACGCCTTCTGGCGGAGCTTCTGCCGCGAGTTCGGGCGCATCGTGCCGGAAGCCGCCGATGTCGCGGCATCCCTTGAGCGGCTCGGGTATCCCCGCGATCCCGTCCTCTTTGACGCGGCGCTGGAACTCCTGCATCAACTGCGTCTCTCGGAGCCGACCGTCCTGATCGCCGACGACGTCCACCTGCTTCCCTCCCCGGTCTTCGCGGCCCTTTGCGAGGCGGCGGCAGGGGAATCCCCGGCCGGAGCCGGCATCCCCGGCCTGCATACCGTGCTTGTCGGCCGCCATGCCTGTTCCGGAGAAAAGCAACTGTTGCGCCTGAAAGGCATCCTGGCCGTCGTCGGCCGCGAAACCCTCGCGTTCAGCGAGGATGATATCCGGGGATACTACGCGCTGCACAATCTGGAGATAACGCGGGAACAGGCCCGTGCCCTGCACGCGGCCACCGGGGGCTGGATCAGCGGCCTGTATATCCATCTCCGGCGCTATGCCGAACAGGGCTTCGTTTCCCTGCCCTCATCCCCCGGCGGGGCGGCGGTATCGTCCGAAGAGAATCTTCCTCCGGAGCAGGCCGCGCTTCTGGAAAAAGAAATTTACACACCCCTGTCGCCGGAAATAAAAAACCTGCTCTTTGCCCTCTGCCCTTTGCAGCGCTTTACCGCGCTCCAGGCGGACTTTCTGCACGGCGGCGACTCAGGGGCGCTCCTTGCGGAACTGACGCGGCAAAATTCCTTTGTGACGGTAGATGCCGGGAGCGGCGTCTATTCCATGCACGCCGTTTTTCGGCAGTATCTTGTCCGGCGCTTTGGGGAACTTCCTCCCGCGCGCCGCAAGGCCCTGTATCGCCGTTGCGGAGACTGGTTCGCGCAGGAAGGCGAATTTCTTGCTTCCATGGAAATGTATTACGCCGCCCGCGATTTTGAAAAAGCCCTGGCGGTGATGGAACAGGATATGAGCCGGAATCTGGTCACGGAAAACGCGGGTTTTTTTGCCCGCATGTTCCGGGAATGCCCGGAAGAGATTGTGAGCAGGCACCCCGGCGCGGCGTTCAAGCACGCCCTGGCCGCGCTTTCGGCCTCGGATTTTCCCGCTTTCGGCCGGCGCTGCGCCGGGCTTGCGGAACAATGCGCGGCCATGCCCGAAAACGAGCCGCGAACCCGGATCCTGCGCGGTGAACTGGAACTGCTCCTTGCGCTGACGAAATACAACGACATTGCGGCCATGTCCGTTCATCACCGCAAGGCATGGGAACTGCTCGGCCGTCCCACCGGCCTGTATCCTCCCGAATCGCCGTGGACCCTGGGCAGCCCGTCGGTGCTGTTCATGTTCCACCGGCACAGCGGGGGGCTGGAGCAGGAGATCCGCCTGATGCGGGAGTGCATGCCGCCGTATTACCGGCTGACCTCATACCACGGCGCGGGCGGCGAATATCTGTTCGAGGCCGAAGCCCTGTATCAGGCCGGGGATTTCGCCGCCGCCTCCGTTGTCTGCTGCAAGGCCGAGGTCATGGCCGGGGAACACCGGCAGGTCGGCAACATGCTCTGCGCGCGTTTTCTGCGCCTGCGCCTTGCCGCGGCAGCGGGCGACCTTCCGGAAGCGCGGGCGCAGGTAAAGGCGATGCGCGGCATGATCGCCGAGGGCCGCAACTATTTTCTGCTGCATACCGTGGAACTGTGCGAAGCCTGGCTGTACGCGGCCCTCGGGCAGGAGGACGGGATTCCGCGCCGGATCGGCGCGGCGGCCGACGCGGCCGCGGACAACCGCATGTACGCCTTTGCCGGGGGGAGCTGGTTCCTGGCGCACGGCACGGCATTGCTTCTTGCGGGGCAATACGGGAAGGCAGCGGGCCTGTTCGGGTATCTGGCGGAAAGCGGACTGTTCGACAAGCACAGGATGTTCTTTATCTACGCGCACATCTACCTGGCCGCCGCGCACCGGGGTCCGGGCGATAAGGAGCGGGCCGTCGCATGCCTGCGGACGGCGCTGGACGCCGCCTTGCCGGATGCGCTGTACATGCCTTTCGTGGAACACAACAGGCATATCCGGCCGCTTTTGTGCGCCTTGCGGCGCGACAGGCGGCGTGAAGGCGTCCGCCGCATACTCGATCTTGCCGAACCTTGGAACGCGGGCGTAGCGGCGATGCATGCCGGATCCACGCAGTACCGTCCGACATCCCGGCAAAAGGAACTCATCCGCCTGGCCGCTTCGGGAAAAAGTTTCAAGGAAATAGCCTTGTCCGCGGGTCTTTCCCACGGCACGGTAAAAAATGCCTTCAGCGCGCTGTATAAACGCTGCGGGGTGCGCGGGATCAGGGAACTGCTCACGGTTCACGAAGCCGGGGAACCGCCGGCCGAAGGTGGGAAAGAAGATTGAGAGTGTGCATCAAAATATAGAGATGTACCATGAAAAATTAATCAAATCACTGTGTTATAAGTAAAACCCTCCATTCCGAATCTGTATCGGAAAAATTTTAATATTTCACACAGCTATCATATATACGTCTGTACATAGTTCACCTTTCTCAAAATTTTTTCGGTGATATGCAACTATTTTTACCAGTTATTATACTATATTATATAAAAAAACAGCGACAATATTACTCAAGCGTGTGACCGTTTTTTTCTTTATTTTCCTCCTGGATACTGTATCAGAAACGGATGCGTCCTGTATTCGTGCGATGCGCCCTGAAATGCGGGTATTTCCGGCCGGCGTCCGTCAAGCGCGGAACAGCGTCCGATAACCGCGCGTCTTCTCCCGGCATGCGGGTTACGTCGTTGCCGGGCTTCATCACCGATATGGTTTGAACGCTCTCCCTTCAGGGAGGAGGTAATCTGCCCGGATCGTGTCCGGCACTCCTCTCCGCCGGGGCAGAGTCATCCGGCGGACAGGGCCGGATGCGGATTGAAACATTTTGGAGGTACAGCATGAAAGGCCAAGACCGGGTACACAACACGGCAATATATACCATTGCCCGCAGGACTTGCCTTGCCTGCCTGCTTGCCGCCTTCTGTTTCGGCGCGGCGGCGGCACATGCGGCGGGCGGCGATGTCGGGCAGGCCATCTCCGTCGTTCCCGGCGCATTTGTGGAACGGGACGGCGCAAGGAAGCCTCTTGTCTTGAACGACGCGGTACGCGCAACGGATCGCGTTATTACGGACGCTACCGGCAAAGTGCGTATTCTTTTCCATGACGACGGGGCCGTGAGCCTGGGCTCGAATACCTCTCTCGACCTGATCGACGTCATGCCGGAAGGAGACACGCCGGTTTTCAAAGCCCATGTCGCGCAGGGACTGGCCCGCTTCATCACCGGCAAGATTGTGGAACAGAATCCCAAGGGATTTTCCGTAAGCACGCCGGAAGGCACGGCGGGCATCCGGGGCACTATTTTTACTTTGCAGACCGGCAACGGCCGGACCACCATCTATGTGGCCAACGCTACGCGCGATGTGACCCTGAGCGGGGTTTCCGTGCCGAGCGGCTTCAAGATGACTCTGCCCGGCGGCAGCCCCGTGCGCATGACACCGGAGGATGTCTCGTTTACCCAGAGCATAGCCGCCGCCCCGCCGTCTTCCACTCAGGAAAACGCCCCTGCGGAACAGGCGGTTGCTGCCGTCTTTGATAATAACGACCCTTCAACGTCTACGACCCTCGCCGGCCTGCCCATGAGCGATATGACAACATCGTCCTTGCCCGTTCAACCGGGAACGGCCTATGTGAGTGGAACGTTGACGCCTGATGCAGGATCATGGATGAGTTACGGTACGTATTCAGGCAATTTTTCGTTTAAGGTGGATCTTTCCAGCGGCGCGATCAGCAATGCCGCCATGTCTGCTTCAGCAACGAATCCCGGCAATAATATCGGCACCACGCAAGCCTACAACTACAGCGGCGGCAGCGGCAGCATGAGCGGAGGCAGTTTCACTATCACGGGCTTTGCGGGTTCGCTTTCCGGCACCTTCTACAACTACCCTGCCGGCACCTCTGCCGGCTCCGGTACCCACATGACTGGTTCGGGAAATGTGGACGCGGTGGGGGGGAGCGTCAACGGTTCCTTTTCAGCTACTACCCCAACTAATAGTCAACTGGATGACGGCACCTTCAGCGGCACACGCACGCAGTGAGGACGAGTGGAACAATATATGACTACCCGACATTGTTGTATTTTCTATATCTCGCACATCGTTTTGAGTATTCTCCTGCTCGTCCGGCTTGCGCCGTTCGCCTTAGCCGATGAAAACGACCCGGCCCGGCGCACGGCCGTTGAATCCGCCAAGGCCGAAGCGGCTGCGCTGCTGGAGCGAGGCAAAGGCACGGACGCCTATGAACTCTACATGCGCCTGCTGCGCGAAGCCCCCGGCGACGGCGCCGTGCATCTCGGTCTGGCGCGGGCCGCCGCCCGTATCGGACGCTGGAACCAGGCCGTGCTGGCCCTGGAAATGCTGCTGGAAAAATACCCCCGCGAGGCCGCGCTGTACGACCAACTGGCGCATGCCTATCTGGCCCTGAACGACAGGGCCGGCGCGGAACGCGTCCAGCAGGCCAAACGCGACCTCGGCCTTGACGGCGGCGCGGGCGATGCGGCGTTCCCAATGGATGCGCTGGAACAACGCTACAGTCTTTTCCAGGTACACGGTAAAATTTACGGCGGGATACTCTACGATTCCAACGCCAACCAGGGACCAAGCAGCGAGGACGTGCAACTGGGCGACTGGAGGGTGAAAGTGCCGGAGGCCGCAGCCAAGGAAAGCTTGGGCGGATACCTGGGCGCAAATCTGGATATAGGCCGGAAATTCGAACGCGACGGCAACTGGTGGGCGGTCGGCGACGTACAGACCTACCTGCGGGGCAACGCAAACAATGACCTCGGCAAGTTGCGCGGCCGCGAATCGCAATGGGGCAGAGCGGCATTGGGACTGCGACGCCTGAGCGCCGAAACGCTTCTGGATGTGCGGGCCAAAGCGGAAATCTTCGACTATGAATGGTATCAGCGTGTCACCGCCTTCGGCCCGGAAGCGACACTCCTTCTGGCTGTAAGTCCGTCTGTGCAGTTGATAACGCGCGGCGGCATCGACAAGCGCGAGTACTCGCGCGACCACCTGCGCGACGGGGCTTACTGGACGGTAGGGCAATACGCCCGCTTCTTTTTTTCCGAGAGCAACCACGAGTTCACAGTGGGAGCGCAGTACCGGGGCAGCGCGCCGCAAAAGCAGGACTATGCCTGCAACGGTTGGGAAATTTCAACACGCCTGCTTTTCAAGCTTCCCCACGGTTTCGAGTTCGCGCCCTTTGCCTCCATGAGCCGGGACTATTATCACGGCCCGTCCACGGCTCTGGAGATCAAGAACCGCGAGGACGAGAACCTGCGCCTGGGCAGCGGCCTGACCTACCGCATCAACGAATCTTGGTCGCTGGAACTCGGTTACCGCTACGGCAAGAGTACCTCCACAAGCAATCTCTACGACTACGATCAGCATTACATAAGCAGCGGCATAGCCTGGAATTTTTGAATGCCGCTGAAGGCACGGCGCCGTTGCCGGGCCGAGTTTATCGCTTGGCTGCCGGCAATTCTAATTATGGTTTTTTTTCGCGCACCGGCGCAGCTTGTCAGACATTCCACCCAATGAAAAATCAAGAATTTAGCTCAACATACCTGCTTGATGACGTATCGCTCAACGCGATAATTAGAATTGCTGCTCGCCTGCGGCGACAAAAACTCTCAGAAACGCGATATCGGATTGGCAAAAGCCTTGCGCCGTGAGGCCGGGGAGGTGAATCACGGTAAGAGATGATGCATCAAAATATAGAGATGCACCATGAAAAGTTAATTAAATCACTATGTTATAACTGAAATCCTCCATTTCGATCTGCATCGGAAAAAACCTTAATATTTCGTATGATTACCATATAACAGTCTGTAAATAGGTCGCCACTCTCCAAAAAATCACTACAGCAGCGCGGTCGCCCTTCAAGCCGGACCGGGACGCAGGGCTTTACATTGCGCTGCCTGGGTGATATTGCATGTTATTCTCAACCAATACACTCTGCCCAAACGCTGCCCAAACGTATGCCCCGCGCGAAAACATGGAAATATGCCGGGGTATCAACCACGACAACCGCAAGGAGAAGGAGTTTCCGATGAAAAAAAACGTAGCGACGGCCGCCCTGTTTTTCCTGCTGATTCCCGGCTTTGCCGCCGCCGCCTTCGCGGCGGAGCCGGTCGTGAACATTTATTCGGCCCGGCATTACGAGTCGGACAAGGAATTGTTCAAGCTTTTCCAAGAGCAGACGGGCATCAAGGTGAACGTCGTCAGCGCCGGCGCGCCGGAACTCATCGAACGGATCAAACGTGAAGGGGCGTCCACGGAAGCGGACCTTTTCATCACCGTCGACGGCGGCGTCCTGTATTCTGCCAAGGCCGCGGGCGTTCTGCAACCCGTCGATTCCCCGTCCGTGCTGCGCAACGTCCCGGCCGGGTTGCGCGACAAAGACAACGCCTGGGTCGGGCTGACCACCCGCGCCCGCGTCATCGTCTACGCCAAGGACAGGGTGAAGCCCGAGCAGCTCTCCACCTACGAAGATCTGGCCGACCCCAAGTGGAAAGGCAAAATCGTCGCCCGCCCGTCTTCTTCCCTGTATGACCGGTCGCTTCTGGCATCACTCGTCACCCTTGACGGCGAAGAGCGAGCCTTGGCCTGGGTCAAGGGCATCACGGCGAATTTCGCCCGCCCGCCCAAGGGCAACGACCGCGCCCAGGCTCTGGACATCGCCGCGGGCATTGCCGACCTCGCGCTTATGAACACCTACTATATCGGCCAGATGCTCAATTCAAAAAACCCGGCGGAAGTCACGGCCGCGCAAAACGTAGGCGTTTTCTTCCCCGGTCAAAAAGGCACGGGGACGCACGTCAACGTCAGCGGGGTCGCACTGACCAAACACGCCAAGCATGCGGCCGATGCCGTAAAACTCATCGAATTTCTCACGGACGTCCCGGCCCAGGAACGGCTGTCCGCTGGCAATTACGAGTTTCCGGCAAACCCCGCGGCCCGAAAGCATCCGCTGCTTGAGAGCTGGGGAGTTTTCAAGACGCAAAGCATCGACTTTTCCGAGTTTGGCGTCAACAACGCCAAAGCAATCCGGATTTTTGCCGAAGGCGGATGGAAATAGACGCCCCCCCGTTGCCCGCCCCCGCCGCAAAGCGCCCCGAGGCTGTTCAAGGACGCGTTCAGGCCCTGTGCCGGCGCGTCTTGGGGCGCCCTGCGGGAAGCCCGGCCGCCGTGCGCTTGCCCCTGAACGGTTGGAAAGCCCTGCGCGTCTTGTCGTGCGTGTGCGTCCTGTTGCCGTTCGCTGCCCTGGGCGGAGGGCTGTTTTCTCCTCCCGGCGAATACTGGTTTTATGTGCGCGATCATCTGCTGCGCGCCTATCTTGCCGAAACGCTTTTTCTGACCGCGGGGGCCGGCGCATGCGCCTTTCTTCTCGGCACGGCCCTGGCCTGGGTTATGACCATGTACGAGTTTCGCGGCAGAACTGTTTTCGAGGTGCTGCTTATACTCCCCCTGGCCGTCCCCCCGTATATTGCCGCCTACGCCTACGAGGGGCTGTTGGGGTACACGGGGATGGTCCGGGCCGTTCTCGGCGACCTCTTCAACCTTCAATTTATGCCTCTCACCGCGCATCTTCCGGCGCGGGCGTGCGCGATCTGGGTGTACGGCGTGACGCTGTTTCCCTATGTGTACATGTTGACGCGGGCGGCCCTGCGCAACCAAAGCGCGGCGCTGTTTGAAAATGCCCTGCTCCTGGGGGGAGGACGGTTGCGCATGTTCCTGCGCGTCGGGCTGCCGTTGCTGCGCCCCGCGGCGGCATCAGGAGTCCTCCTGGTTTGCCTTGAGGTGTTGAACGATTTCGGCGTGGCAGGCTATTACGGCCTGAATACTTTTACCACGGCCGTATTCGCCGCGTGGTTCGGCATGGGGGATGCGGATACCGCCGTGAAACTGGCGCTGATGCTGCTCTCCCTGGTCTTTTTCGTGCTGATTGTCGGCAAAGCCGCGCACAATGCCCGCCGCTTCCGCATTGTTTCCAGCAAGGAAAGGCCAATAATGCCCCGTAGGGTAGGAGGACTGCCGCAGGCCGGGGTTATCCTGTTGTGCGGCTCGGCCTGCCTGGCCGGGTTCGCCGCCCCGTTGCTGCAGATGCTGTACTGGCTGCGCCTGAGTTGGGACGGGGCGTTTACCGCCGACCTCGGCCGCGCCCTGATGTACACGGTGAGCGTAGCGACTGTTGCCGCTTCGGCCGTGATGATTGCGGCAACAGGTACCGTGAACGCGGGCAGGCAGTTTCCGGGCAAGTTTTCCGTCCTGCTCACGCAAGGGGCCTCCCTGGGGTACTCCATCCCGTCGGCGGTGTTGGCGGTCGGTATAATCAGCCTGTTTGTCGCGGCGGACAGTCTTCTTTCCGCGTATTTTCCGTCCCTGCCCGACAAAGTTCTCAGCATGGGCAGTTTCATGCTGATCTTTGCCTACTGCATCCGCTTTTTCACCATCGGCAGGCAGGCTGTGGAAGCGGGGTTCGCGAAAACCGGCATGATATATGCCGAGGCTTCACGGACTTTGGGCCGCGGCGTCACCGCAACCTTTTTCCTGGTGGATCTCCCCATGGTCCGTCATGCCCTGGTAAGCGGTTCCGTGCTCGTTTTCATAGACATCCTCAAGGAACTGCCCCTGGGACTGCTGCTGCGTCCCTTCAATACCGAAACATTGGGCACCACGGCATACCATTTTGCCGGGAATGAAGTTCTTGAAGAAACCGCCCTGCCCTCGTTATGCATTATCGCGGCCGGCACGGCGTTCATTCTGCTGATGCAGTATCGGGAACACAAGAGGACAAGGCATGTTTCCTGAAGGTGACGTCCTTCGCGGCGGTTACGGGATCATCACGCGCTGCGGCACGGGGTTCGGGCATGTTTCTTGAAGTTGACGCCCTGCATTTCGCGTATCCGGGCAAGGCCGGCTCGAGCGTATTCGCCGGATACAGCTTCGGCATGGAAGCGGGGGAACGCGTGGGCATAGCCGGGCCGAGCGGACAGGGCAAAAGCACGCTGCTGCGGCTTATCGCCGGGCTGGAACGCCCGCGGCAGGGCACTATCGTCATTGACGGCCGGATTGTGGCCGGGGAAAACATCCATGTGAACCCGGAAGAACGGCAGGTGGGCATGGTGTTTCAGGATTACGGCCTGTTCCCGCACATGACGGTGACGCAGAATATCGCCTACGGCCTGTTCCGCCTCAGCCGGAATGCACGCCGGGAGCGGGTGCGGACCATGCTGGAACTCATCCGCATGCAGGACCTGGCTGGCCGCTATCCCTATGAAATAAGCGGAGGACAGCAGCAGCGCGTTGCCGTTGCCCGCGCTCTGGCGCCCGGCCCGAAACTGCTGTTGCTCGACGAGCCGCTGAGTAATCTCGACACCGCGCTGAAGTCGGAAATCCGTGAGGAAATGCGTGAACTCATGGATCGCACCCGCGCCTCATGCCTGTTCGTTTCCCATGATCTCGACGATTTGCGGGCCGTCTGCGGACGTATCGAAGTTATCGGTTCGGCGTGACGGCGCCGTTGCGCGCGGGAAGGGACCGTCAACATTGCCTGACGCTTTCATTTTTTCAACGCTGCAGCCTGCATCAATGATATTCTTTCCAAAATGCCGAATATGCCAATAGGCGTTGTCAATTTTGAAATTGTAGTCATCAACGTAGTATATTTTATGTAATTTTCCGTCTACGCTGATGAAGCTGCCCTCCTCGACGAGCAATTTTGTGTTTATTTTCCGTCTACTATACGGATTATTCCGGCATCCATGGTAATCTTTCCCTCTGATCTATATTTTGTCGAATATTCGACATTCTTGCTCGGCAATCGAAGCAGAGGCAAAGTCCTACACCTATTTAGCAGTACAGTCAAGTCAGAGAGTATGACAGTCAAGCCGGAGCGGTACAGGCCGATCATTACAGCCACGGCAAGATAAGCAGCCTTTCCATAAACTCCATGTCTTCCTTGTCCGGCAATGTCCCGACGGTTACAGAGGTATCGAAGCGCATGACATCGGAGTTTTGCGAATTGTACTTCGGCCATTGGATGTTCGTCGGTAACTTAACGCCTTGATTGGGGTCACCCGTTTTAATGAAATTACCCCAGCGCAGGTGCATTTCATCGGCCAGCGCCTGTTGTTCCGGCTCTTTCAACCCTTCGACATGAAGGTTGTTGAAGACATACGGCAGTTCCGCGGCATGCCTCGCGCCAAGCCCCCCGGCAGCGTCCTTGGGCGAAACATAATTAAAATTGTAGGCATAGACATCCAGCCCTTGAGCAACCGCGGCATCCGCGAATGTTTTCATGCCCGCGGTAAAGCCGGTATACGCCAGCAACCGACGTACCCTCCGGAAAGCCGGATGGTCCGCGTCCACGGGGAAGCGCGCGAGCACGGCCCGAGCGTTGTCGTTACCGCAGTTGATGGCCGCAAGCATGGCATAAGTCGGCTCACTCGTGGTTTCCGGCACGAAAATTGAGCCTTCGTCCCTGTTAAACCCCCATAATACCCTGACCTTGTTGAAGGTGCCGTCTTTGAGCGCCTTGTAGGGATTTTCAGGAATAACCTTGCCGTCGAACACCGGCATAAGGGGAAAAGGCGCGAGGCTGGTTTGATCCCACCTGAATTGCGCCAGTTGGGCGAGGACTGTCGCATCAGCCTGTCGCAGCCCGGCAAGACCCTCTGCATTATCGTCCGCATGAAAAACGGATGACAACATCTTGCCCAGTTCGATACTGCGCGCCAAATCGCACTTGGCATAATATGAAGTGGCGGCAGCTCCCAAAATGGTACCGCTTTCCATGATTGCCCCGTGGAAAAGACCCTTGGCCAAAGGACTCAAAATGAGTGCCGAAACGCTGTAGCTGCCGGCCGACTCACCGCCGACGGTCACCTTACCCGGGTCGCCGCCGAAGGCCGCTACATTGTCGCGGAGCCATTCCAAGGCCATGATCTGATCCAGATGTCCCCAGTTGCCGGTGGTGCCGTACTTGTCGAAAGTGGCCCGGCCGGCAAGAAACCCCATGGCGTTGAGACGGTAGTTGATTGTAACGGCCACGATGCCTTGTCTGGCGAACGAGGCTGCGTCATACATGGCGTCCGAGCCGGTGCCGAGGGCATAGGCGCCTCCGTGAATGTAAACGTACACCGGCAACCTGTCGCTCTCTCCGGCTTCGGCCGGCGTCCATATGTTCAGCGTAAGGCAGTCCTCGGACATGTCCAGGTTTTCCTCACGTCTGATCTGAATCGCCGCGGGACCGTATTCCGTTGCGTCAAGAGGGCTTGTCCACGGCCCGATGCTCTGCGGCGGCGCGAATCTGAGCTCTCCCACAGGAGGTTTTGCATAAGGTATGCCTTTGAAAATGCGGAGGCCTTCTTTTTCAACACCCACAACTTTCCCCAATGATGTGGATACGGTAGGCTGGGCGGACTCTGCCCGGCTGCAAATGACGAACAGGAGCAAACTGAGGAAAACGGAAAAAATTTTTTTCATCTGAGCTTCCTTTACGGTTTGAGACCCCGGCCTTCAGACCGGACAGCCCGACCCCGCCCTGAAGGGCGGGGTATCCGTACGGGCGGAAGCTTGGGCGGGGTCCAAACCCCGCCCAAGCGCAAGGCGCATGGGCCAAGGCCCATGCTGCCTTCTTGGTTTCGACACCTCACAATATGGTATGCGCTCCGCGCTGAGAAGGTTTTCGGCCCAAGGGCCGATAGTATCCTACAGCAGCGCTTCAGGGCTTTCAATACAAAAAAGGATAGGGTTTACTTAAATATATATAAATCAGTTTGCCGCAACGCCACTTTTCACCACCTTCCAGGCTCCGCAATTTTTGCATGTCGGCATTTTTCCATCTCCTTCTTTTCTGATGGAAGTCTTCTGCCATAAATATATATTTTACTCAACACTCTCTCTTGTTATCTCCAAATTATGGTGTTAACTTACGAATGATCTTACTCTCTGAATCGGTTGTGGGGCAAGATTTTTAAGAAACGAAACATTCTTTTGGTAATACCCTCTCAGTTTGAACTATTCGGAAATTCCGAATAGTTGCCTCCGTCGCAAGCTCCTGATCCGCAAAGACTTTCGCGATATGCTCGTTGACGGTGTTGACTTCTACGCCATAAAGCGCGGCCAACATCTTTTGGGTAAGCCAGACGTTCTCGTCCGCATAGACAACCTCTACCCCACCCTCTCCCGTTGCCGCAATGAAGGTCAGGTATTCCGCCGCTGAACTGAGGATGGAGATTGATTCAGTTTTGTGTTTTTTCACGAGAGAACCTGATTGTCTCCAAAAATTTTGAGGGTGTTAACTTACGAATGATTTTAACCCCTGAATCGGTTGTGGAGCAAGGGTTTTAATAAACTGAAACATTCTTTGGGCAATACCCTTCCCTATCTGACCCTTATCGGCACGGTTTAATCGGTGGATCAATACGACTGAACATTCTCCAATTCCCACTGGATAGTGTGCCGAAGCCCTTCCTGAACGGAGAAAAGTTCTTTGTAATGTAATTCCTTTCGGATTTTTGCAGTATCCACAACGAGATGCTGTTCCGGGTTGAAGCTGTCCGTCAATCCGGATTCTTCGCTTACCGTGATGGTACCTTTCCAATTCATAAGCTCTGCTGTCCGTTGATACCATTCCATTTCGGAGAGGACTTCCTGCGCCGCAAGGTTATATATTTCACCGGAAACATCGCTCTCCACCGCCAAGCGGACACCGTGCGCGATATCCTCAACAAAGCATTTGCAAGCCCGGAACTCAGCCACCTTTTGGGGAAGCTCAATAAACTTGTCGCCTTGATACATTTTCCGAACCGGCTCTCCAAAACGATGATTGTAATCATTTCTGCCGTATACCATGCCCAGACGCAAGATAACCGCATCAATAACCGAGCTTTCCAGCGCCGCTCGCTCTACTGTTATCTTTTCGTAATCGTGGAGTGTCTGCATATCATGGGCTGTCTCCGTATCCGGGCGGCGTCCACGGTACGGATACAGCACATCACGAAGCGGCGACCGTTCATGAAGCGGCACGGACTGCACAGGTGCGTCCGAGAGCCTGTTGACAACTTCAAACGCCTTGTACACGTCCACACTGGACAAAAGTATCATGCGGGTTTTTCTGCCGGCAAGCGCCTGTTCAACAGCCTTTACCTGACGCCCGCACAGGGCGGTCGTGTGCACAACGGCGTCCGGCTGCACCGACTGCATGCCTTTGTAAAGTTGATCAACGCTTTCACAATCTCCGGCAATCTGCGGGTAAGGGATTTGCGGTGCAGGCGTCCTGTGAAACACAGTTATGTCATGACCCGCGTTCGCCAAATGCCGCGCAACTACAGGGCCGATAAATTCTGCGCCGCCTATGATGAGAATTTTCACGACGAATCTCTCTTTCTCAGCTCTGCGCCGCTATAATTCAGATTTGACGGGAAAAAGGCTGTAAACAGCCGCTGTACGGCAGGCTTTTTCCGGAACCCGGCAGGTCGCCTACTCTCGCTCAATGCCCGGTGATGCCGTATTTGCGCAGCTTATACTGGAGGAGGCTTTTCGATATGCCCAGGCGCTCGGCGGCCTTGACCTGCACAAAGTCGGCCCTGGCCAGCGCCCGCCGGATCAGCGCGGCTTCCAGCCTGTCCAGGGTTTCCGCCAGATTCAGTTCCGCTGGCAACAGGTCCAGGGCGTTTTTCAAATGGGCTTCTTCGTCCTTGACCTCGGGAGGCAGGTCGTCCACCGTGACGGTGTCGCCGCTCGCCATGATCATGCAGCGCTCCACCACGTTTTCCAACTGCCTGATGTTGCCGGGCCATTCGTAGCCGGCAAGGAGTTCCAGCGCCTCCGGGCTGAAGGTCTTGCGGGGCAGGTTGTTGTCCTCCGCCGCCTTTTCGATGAAATGGGCCAGAAGCAACGGAATGTCCTCACGCCGCTCGCGCAGGGGAGGCAGCACCAAGTGTACCACGTTCAGCCTGTAATACAGGTCCTCGCGAAACCTGTCCTCCTCCACTTCATGCTGCAAATCCTTGTTGGTGGCCGTGACCACGCGGATATCCACCTCAATTTCCTCGGAGCCGCCGACGCGCTCGAATTTGCGTTCCTGCAACACGCGCAGGAGCTTGACCTGAAGTTCAGGCGGAAGTTCGCCGATTTCATCCAGAAAGAGGGTGCCGCCGTGCGCCAGTTCAAACCGCCCGCGGTGCAACGCCACCGCGCCCGTAAACGAGCCTTTTTCGTGCCCGAAGAGTTCACTTTCCAGCACGCCGGGGTTGAGAGCCGCGCAGTTGACGCTGATAAACGGGCCGTCCTTGCGCGGAGACGCGAAATGCACGGCCCTGGCCACAAGCTCCTTGCCCGTGCCCGATTCCCCGCTGATCAGGATGGTACTCTTGGCGGGCGCGGCCCTGTCCACCACTGCCAACACATTACGTATTCCCTTGCTTTTGCCGATTATCCGATGCAGGCCGTACTGCTCTTCCAGGTTTTCATGCAACAGGCGATAGCGCCTGTGTATCCCCGCCAACTCGGCGGCGTTCTGCACCGAAAGCAACAATTCGTCGTTGGCAAAAGGCTTGGCGATATAGTCGAACGCCCCCATTTTCATGATGTCCACAGCACTCTCGATGGTGCCGAACGCGGTCATCACCAGCACGGGGATATGCGGATAATCCCGCTTGACGTGCGTCAGCACGTCTTTGCCCGAAAGCTTGGGCATCTTCATGTCCGTGATCACGACATCCACTTCGGACTCGTCCAGAAAGGCCAGGGCGCTCTCCGGGTCGCTCAGGGCGGTTACCGAATACCCCGCGTCCAGCAACAGGCTTTCCAGAACCAGCAGGTAGTTCTTTTCATCGTCTATGAGCAGAATTTCGATTTGTTCCGTGGACATCGGCGCTTCTCATCCTTGTGCATCCGGCGCGGCGACGCCGGGCAGCGTCACCCGCACCACGGCCCCGCCTCCCGGGGCATTGGACAGTTCCAGCCTGCCGCCGTGGCTGCCGATAATGTTGGCGACTATGGGCAGGCCGAGGCCGGTGCCGCCGTCCTTGGTAGTAAAAAAGGGATCCAGCACCTTGTCCATGTATTCCTGCGCGAAACCGGGGCCGGAATCCTGAAAGGCAATCTGCACCCCCGCAACGCCGTTGCCCGCGCCGGGAACCTTGCGTATATCCATGCCGAGAACTCCGCCCTTTGTCATGGCCTGCAGGGCATTGCTCATGATATTGTAAAAGGCGCGGTAAAGGAGATCCTTGTCGCCCGGCACAAAGGCGCCTTCCGTATCCCCTGAACGCAGCACGGCGACTTCGCGCGCGTTGATGTCCGGCGTCAGAAAAGTCACCGCCTGCGAAATCACCTGCTCCACGTCCACGCTGTCCTGCACCGGCTGCCTGGGCCGCGCGTAATCAAGAAAATCGCTCACGGTGCGCGTCAGGCGCCGCGCCTCGTCGTAAACGGCCCGCAGAATTTTGGTCGAGCCGTTTTTTTCATCCCCCGCACGGTTGAGCAGAAACTCGGCGCTGGAAGAAATAATACCCAGAGGATTGCGTATCTCGTGCGCAATGCCGGCCACAACGCGCCCCATCCCGGCCAGTTTCTCATGCTGGTGCAGTTCGTTCAACAGCCGCTGCTCCTCCGCCGTGCGCAGGGCAATGGCCCGCTCCGCGCGGCGCACAAGCAGAAGCAGCAAAGCCATGAGCACGCCCGACCCGAGCAGCGTCACGGCCAGCACAAGCTGCTGAAACCGCACGGAACGCTCCATGTCCTGCGTGATATCCTGCGAAAATTCCAATACCCCCATGTTCGCGCCGAAATCGCCGAGCCGGCCGAGTCGCTCGGCCGCCCCCGTCGGCGCCGAAGGATTGATGCGCTCGGCTACGCGCAAAAGCTCGCTCAACTCCGAAGGACCAAGCCGCTCCGGCGCGCGCATGCGGTAGGTGGTGCGCATGCGGTAGGTGTCCGGCGGCAGCGAAAACCTGAAAAAGGCCGAATGATAGGGTAATACGGCGTCGATGTCGAAAACAGGCCCCTCGGCCTTGACGGCCAGATCCACGGAGGGCGACGCCAAGTCGTTTTTGCCCGGCTCGTCCTTGTTGGTGGAATACGTCACCGTGTGGTCGCCCGCAAAAATACGCAGGTCGTCCACCTGCAAATCCTGAATTATGGACTGGACTATTTGGTCAAGCTGCCTGGACTGCTCCGGCTCGCGCAACGCTATGGGCCCGTAAAACAAAATGGTCGGCAGAGAAAAGCGGCGGTAGATCTGGTTGTTGAGATTGGAGGCAAGCAACGAGGCAAAGTCCCGGTTTTTCCTGATCAGCGTGTCGCGGGCCGTGTTGCCCAGATATATGGAAACGGCAACGGACAAGGCCACCGTCAGGACCATCGCGACAAAAGCCAGGGAACGCACCACGCCGAAGCTGCGGCCCGCCGAAAGCGCCTCGCTCGCAGGCGCGCTGTCGGGAAACATGTCGTTCCGGTCCATGCCCTGCTCTCCAACGCTGCGGAAACGTCAATCTGCTTATACGCCCCCGGCGGCCGGGGGAAATGATTTCCCCGGCCGGCCTTACGCCCGCTCAGGCCGACTCCCTCATACGTCCCTAACTACGCTCGGGACGGGCGGCCTCGGTCCGCAACGCCGTTTCGTCCCGGCTCCGGTTCGGGACAATTACTCTCAGCGCCCGGGCTGAACGGCCGCGCTCCGGGGAACACGGCCGTTGCAAACGATGTACGGGGGAGTCCGGCTACTTGATTTCGACTTCCGCGCCGGCTTCCACAAGCTGTTTTTTGGCATCTTCGGCTTTGTCCTTGGCTACGGCTTCCAGCAGCGTGGAGGGTGCGCCGTCCACCTTGTCCTTGGCCTCCTTGAGACCGAGGGCGGTCAGGGCGCGTACCACCTTGATGACGGCAATCTTGTTGGTGCCGATGCCCTTGAGGATGACGTCGAATTCCGTCTTTTCCTCCTCGACCGGCGCGGCGGCAACGGGAGCGGCCGCCGCGGCGACGACCGGGGCCGCCGCCGAAACGCCGAATTTTGCCTCAAGTTCCTTGATGAATTCCGACAGTTCCAAAACCGTCATGCCGGCAATGAAATCGACTACTTGTTCCTTGGTAACAGACATGGAAATTCTCCTTGGCTTTGTCGGGCAGGTTTACGCCGCTTTCTTTTCTTCTATGGCTTTGAGGGCGTAAAGCATGCCGCGGATGATTTCGGCGAAAAGCGACACAAAGTTTCTCGGCACCGCGTTCATGGTGCCGAGGAGTCCGGCGAGCAGTTCCTCGCGTCCCGGCAGCTTGGCCAGGGCGTCGATCTGCTCGGCGCTCAGGCCTTTGCCTTCAAGGCTGCCGTGGCGCAACGTCAGTTTTTTGCTGGTCTTGGCGAAATCCGCCATCGTCTTGGCGATGGAAACAGGATCTGCCGCCCCGAAGGCGATTGCGCAGTTTTCGCGGAAGTTGTCTTTGACGACATGATGGGGACCGCCCGTAAAGGCGATGCGCGCCAGGGTGTTTTTCACCACCAGCAACTCTCCCCCCGCCTCGCGCAACCTGACGCGCAGGCGGGTCATCTCTTCCACCGGCATTCCCTTGAAGTCCGCGACCAGCGCGATGGAAGAGCGGGCCGCCGTCGACCGTATCTTCTCTATCACCGCAGCTTTTTCTGTTCTGTTCACGCGATTCTCCCGGTGTGGGTTATGCGGCGGAAAACGAGCCGTAAGTCTGGGCCGGGCTTATACGTTCAGCATATCTGAAGCCGCCGGCCGTCTCGGACTCATATTTCCAGGTCCATTGCCGTACACGGGCACACGCCCGCGTTTCCCGAAGCCTTTCAACGAAGGCAGAGGGCAAAAAAGCGCCTCTTACCGTCTAGGCGTTTCCTTCGATGAATTTGCGTATAAGTCCGGGGTCCACTTTGAATCCCGGCCCCATGGTTGTGGACAGTGCCATGCTTTTCATGTACGCGCCTTTGGCGGCCGAAGGTTTCAAGCGATTGACCTCGGCCAGCAGGGCGCGCAGGTTGTCCAGAATTTTTTCCGTTCCGAAGGAGACTTTGCCCAAAGGAACATGCAGGACGCCTGCCTTGTCCACTTTGAATTCGACGCGCCCGGCCTTGATTTCCCTGACGGCCCCGGCCACGTCGAAGGTCACGGTGCCGGTCTTGGCGTTGGGCATAAGCCCGCGCGGCCCGAGTACCCGGCCGACCTGGCCGACCAGGGCCATTACGTCGGGGGTGGCGATGGCGGCGTCGAATTCCAGGAATCCTTCCTTTACCTTGGCGACCAGTTCCTCCGCGCCGGTGACGTCCGCGCCGGCCGCCTTGGCCTCGGCCTCTTTCTCGCCCTTGCAGAAAACGGCCACGCGCACGGTTTTGCCCAGGCCGTGCGGCAAGGGACAGGCGCCGCGCACCATCTGATCGGAATACTTGGGTTCTACGCCCAACCCGAGGGCCAGGTCCACGGACTCGTCAAACCCGGCATAGGAAGAAGACAAGGATTGGGCAACGGCTTCCTCGATACTGAGCCTGAGTTGCAGGTCTTTGCCTGCAACGACGCTGCGGAATTTTTTTCCATGTTTGGGCATGATGCACCTTGATCCTGTATCGTTTGCGTCTTCTGCTGTTGAAGGGTGCAGAGGAAATCATTTCCCCTGCCGGGTCCGGGGTCGCCGACACAGGCACTGTGCAACGCCTCGGCCGCCGGAGGCATAAAAAAAACAACGCTTTACATGGTACTGCATTGCCGCCGTTCCGCGCTATTTAACTTCCAGGCCCATACTGCGGGCCGTACCCAGAATGGAACGCCGGGCGGCCTCAAGGTTCCCGGCCGTCAGGTCGGGCATTTTCAGGGCGGCTATTTCGTCCACCTGCTGCATGGTAATCGTGCCCACCTTGTTCCTGTTCGGTTCGCCGGAACCTTTTTCTATTTTGGCCGACTGCATGAGCAGCACGGCCGCGGGCGGAGTTTTGGTGATAAACGAGAAGGAGCGGTCATGATACACGGTTATCACCACCGGGATAATCGTGCCTTTCTGATCCGCCGTCTTGGCGTTGAACGCCTTGCAGAACTCCATGATGTTCAGGCCGTGCTGACCGAGGGCCGGTCCCACCGGAGGGGATGGATTGGCGATACCGCCCGGGATTTGCAGCTTTATTTTAGCGACTTCTTTTTTGGCCATGAGCGTATTCCTTACAGCTTGCGCGTGCCGCCGGGCGGCGGCTTTCCCGCCTCGGCGTGTTTATCTATCCTTTGGATACCTGGACAAAATCCAGCTCCACCGGGGTTTGTCTTCCGAAAATGGATACTGCAACGCGCAGTTTGCCCTTGTCGTAATTGACGTCTTCCACAATGCCGTTGAAGCCCCCGAAGGGCCCGTCTATGACCCGGACTTCGTCGCCGCGTTCAAAGTTGAACTTGGGCCGGGGCTGCTCGCGGCGTTCTTCCATAAGAGCGCGGATGCGATCTGCCTCGGAGTCGCGCATGGGGGTCGGCAGATTCTTGCCGCCCACGAACCCCGTGACTTTGGGAATGCTTTGCACGAGATGCCGGGAAAAATCGTTCATCACCATGCGGACCAACACGTAGCCGGGGTAGAACTTGCGGGTGAAGGTCTTTTTCTCCCCGCGCACCAGCTCCATGACTTTTTCCGTGGGGATGACCACTTCCGCGATAAGTCCCTTGTCCTGCTCCGTGCGCATCATCTCGCGCAAGGTCTGTTCCACCCGGTTTTCAAAGCCGGAATAAGTATGCACCACATACCAGCGGGGTCTGGGCGCATCAAGCGCGGCGTCGGCCGCGGGGAAGGCGTTTTCGGGGCTTTGCGTCATTGTTCTATCCGCGGGAAAGTATGGCTTCCATGATTTTGGACAGCAGGATATCCGCCAGTCCCAGGAAGATCGACATAACGACGATGAGCGCGAGAACGGCCAGCGACGTCGTTTTGATTTCCTTGCCGGTGGGCCAGGATACCTTGTCCAGTTCCGCCCTGGATTCTTCCAGGTAGCGGCGCAGTGCTTCAAACTTCGCGGCCGGCCCGCCGAATCCGCGCGCAAGGGCCGCCGCAGGCCGCGCCTGCGTACCCTCGGTTCCGCTTTTATGCTGTTTCTTCTTGCCGGCCATGGATTCACCTTTATTCTCGGCGCAAAAGGGCCGCGGGCGGCCCCGCGACATCGCCGTCGGTTTCTGTACGCAAAAACACCAAGGCGCTGCTTACGGTTGTTTTTGCAGGAAGGTCGGCACAAACGCACTTTTTTGCCGACCGGCACCGCCTTCGGCGGCGGAAAACCCTTGCGGGCAACGCGGCCCGCCCGCGTGCGCGGACAACTCCGGGAAAGTATGGCAGGGCAGGAGGGATTCGAACCCCCAACTTGCGGTTTTGGAGACCGCCGCTCTAGCCGTTGGAGCTACTGCCCTTCATTGATTTACGGAAAGACGGTCACGAACGGGCGCATGCCCGCCGTTTGCGTGTGCCGCCCTCCCTCGGGCGCCGCCTACCTGGTTTCCCGGTGGACGGTCACCTTCTTGTCCCACGGGCAATACTTTTTCCGTTCAAGGCGGCCCGTCGTCGTCTTTTTGTTTTTGCTCGTGGCGTAGTTGCGCCGTTTGCACTCCGTGCAGGCGAGCAGGATATTGACGCGCATAAGTCTACTCCAGAATTTCGGAGACAACGCCCGCGCCCACGGTGCGGCCGCCTTCGCGTATGGCGAAGCGCAGCCCCTGTTCCATGGCGATGGGGGCGATGAGTTCCACGATAAAGGTGGCGTTGTCGCCGGGGATGACCATTTCCACGCCTTCTTCAAGGCCGATCACGCCGGTGACGTCCGTGGTGCGGAAATAGAACTGCGGGCGGTATCCGGAGAAGAAGGGGGTATGGCGTCCGCCCTCTTCTTTGGAGAGCACATAGACTTCCGCCTTGAATTTCTTGTGCGGAGTGATGGACTTGGGCGCGGCGAGGACCTGACCGCGTTCCACCTCGTCGCGCTTGATGCCGCGCAACAGGGCGCCGATGTTGTCGCCTGCCTGTCCCTGGTCGAGGAGTTTGCGGAACATTTCCACGCCGGTGCAGATGGACTTGGTGGTGGGTTTGATGCCCACGATTTCCACTTCGTCGCTCACCTTGATGACGCCGCGTTCCACGCGCCCGGTCACGACCGTGCCGCGTCCGGAAATGGAGAACACGTCTTCAATGGGCATGAGGAAGGGTTTGTCGATTTCGCGTACCGGCTCGGGGATGTAGTTGTCGCAGGCGTCAAGCAGATCCAGGATGCACTTGGCCTCCGGCGAATCGGGATCTTCCGTTTCCAGCGCCTTCAAGGCGGAACCGCGGACGAAGGGCACTTCGTCGCCGGGGAACTTGTACTGGGTAAGAAGCTCGCGGACTTCGATTTCCACCAGTTCCAACAGTTCTTCGTCATCCACCATGTCGCACTTGTTCAGGAACACGACAACGCTGGGCACGCCTACCTGGCGGGCGAGCAGAATGTGCTCGCGCGTTTGGGGCATGGGACCGTCGGTGGCCGCGACCACGATGACGGCGCCGTCCATCTGGGCCGCGCCGGTTATCATGTTTTTGATGTAGTCGGCGTGGCCGGGGCAGTCCACATGGGCATAGTGGCGCTTGTCCGTTTCGTACTCGACGTGGGCCGTGGCGATGGTGATGCCGCGTTCCTTTTCTTCAGGGGCCTTGTCGATTTCGTCGTAAGCGACGTATTTGCCCTTGCCCTTCATGCCCGCGATCTTGGTGATCGCGGCGGTGAGGGTGGTTTTGCCGTGGTCTATGTGGCCGACCGTGCCGATGTTGACGTGAGGCTTCGTGCGCGCGAATTTTTCCTTACCCATGGTATTTCTCCCTGACCGTCCTTTAGAAATTATTCTACGTTTTGTGTTTGTAAATCGGGCATGGAGCCCACGAGCAGGATTGAACTGCTGACCTCGTCCTTACCAAGGACGCGCTCTGCCGACTGAGCTACGTGGGCAATTCCGTTCAAACTGCGTGGGGGAGGAAGGGCGTCTGCCTGGAGCGGGAAACGGGATTCGAACCCGCAACCCTCAGCTTGGAAGGCTGATGCTCTAGCCGTTGAGCTATTCCCGCATGACCGCCGTAGTTCCTCGACGGACAGTCCCGTCTCCTACAGCCTTTGCCGTTTTTCCGGGCCTTTCTCACACGGCGGGCACCGGAAAGTATATACAAAACGCAACCCGGCGTGTCCGAGTTACGATGTTTTCCCTGGTGGTGGGGGGTGGATTCGAACCACCGAAGTCACTGACGACAGATTTACAGTCTGTTCCCTTTGGCCGCTCGGGAACCCCACCGCCCAAATGGAGCCGGCGATGGGACTCGAACCCGCAACCTGCTGATTACAAATCAGCTGCTCTGCCAGTTGAGCTACGCCGGCAATGAATCAGTGTTACTTAGGCGCGCTTTCGGCAAAAAGCAAGCAAAAAAACGAGGCGGAGAAAAAAAGAACGTGCGGCGCGTCACAGCCCGCTGCCGGGTGCCGGACGGGCGGGGAGGCAGAGCGCGGCGCTTCAGGGATTCAGGCCCGTTTCCAGGCCCAAACGGCGAAAGAGGCCGCGCGCAACGCTTCCGCAAGCATGGGGAATCTGGGCGGCCGGTCGTCGCGTTCCGCATCCTGGGGCGTATAGTCCAGCAGGCGTCTGCGCAGCTTCAGCGCTTCATCTTTGCGGCCCAGCTTGAGCATGGCGTCGCATACCCTGCGCATGTTTTCCTCCGGGCGCCCGGTCAGCAGGCAGCCGCGGGCGACAACGCCGTGCAGGGGCATGTCGTCCCCGGCCTCGGCGGCGTCCAGAAAGCTGCGGACGGCTTCCCTGTAGTCGCCGTCGAGCATGTGGCCGACGGCTTCGTGGAGGAAAATATTGTTGCGGATGCCGGACGGCAGCATCTCCTCGATGTGCTCCATCCGTTCAAGGTCTTTGCCGCGCCGGGCGGCGGCAGCGGCCCGCACCAACCACCTGCGCGTACCTTCGCCGTTGCCGCGGGCACGGCAGATGCGGGCCATGCCGAGGCCCGCGCCGACATGTTCTTTCTGCCTGCGCAGAACTTCCAGGAAACCCTGCTCCGCGCCGTCGGCATCGCCGTCCTTGAGTCGTGCGAGTCCGCGGTTGAACAACTCCGTGGTCGTCGGCGCAGCGACGTGTTTCCTAATTGCCGTTTGTCGTCTTTTTTCCGTGGAACGCGCCGGGGTTGTCGTATTTAGGGCGGCCTCCCTCATGCCGGTCCGGGCAAGACCCGGAGTTGCCTGTGAACCAGGCCGAAAAGCTTCGCCTTGCGCCGTCCGTCCCGAACCGTTCCGGGCAACGCCGGGACCAGTCTTTGCATCCGACCCGGGGGAGGCAAGAGACAAGAAATCCTCCGGCTGCGGAATGCGGCGCAGGGGACTCATGGCCTTGCGCACGGCGTCGCACAGGCCGTCCGGAGAATAGGGACGCTCCAACACGTGGAGTCCGGCGGCGCGCAGTCGGGCGGCGCCTGCCGCGGTGGAACTCAGGATCAGGTACGGCTGGGTACGGAGCGCCGGGCGGGCGGATATTTCGTGCAGGATCGCCGTTGCGGGCAATCCCGCAGCCCGTTCGTCGCAAAGCACGAGGTCCGCGCCGTTGACGATCCTTTTCGCATCGACGGCTTTTCCCTGCCGCATGCACGAGACAACTTCAAGGGCACGCTGTTTTTCCAGAAAGTCGACAATGCGGGCCGCCTCGCCCAGGCAGGTTATTTCACGGGCGCCGAGGGCGCGCAGGGCTTTGATGTCCATGCGCAGGGCGGCTTCGTTTTCGGCCACGACCAGGATCCGGCGGGGAACGGTATTTGCGGGCAGGGGGTTATACACGGTGCGGGACTCTCTGTTTAAGGTCGACAGGGATGCGTTCAGCGGCGGAAGGGGAGGACTTTGGCTTTGCCGGAGCGGTATCCGGCCTCGGAGGGAAGCGCGCCGGGGACGCAGTCCGGGGACGCCATGGCTGTGACGGCCGGCTTGTACCGCAGGGAAGGGAATGTGCCCCGGCAATTCGAGCAGATCAGTCCTTTTCCGTCGCCGACGAGGCGCACGAGCAGGCCGTCGCGTTTGCAGCAGGTAGGGCAGAACGGCCCTTGCCGGACCGCGCCGGTGATCAGCCAGTAAAAGCCGCGGTCGATCACCAGGTTGCGGGCAATGTACAGGATGTCGTCGAATTCCTGAATCTGCGTCCTGAGCGCGGCGTTTTCGTCGCATACCGACACGTAGCGACGTTGCAGCTCCGCGAGCAGCAGCCGGGCTTCGTCCGGCTTGTTCTGCGCCATCAGTTCGCTCACCGATTTGTAGCGGTAGTAATCAAGCATGACTCTCTCCCTGAGTGCTTTGCGCCGTCTTCCTCGGCGGCGGGTGCAAACCTTTTCGGCAGAGAGAGAAAAGACTTTATTGCGAGGTTGGAACAAAAAATTGCCGGGTGCCGTCCGGCTTCGGAGCGTCCGGCGGGAGTATTCTCTTTTCCCTCAAGCCGTCTTGGCAGCCGGTGTGTTGCCTCTCCATGAATCCGTAAGTCATTCGTGTTTGTCCCAATATCCGTTTCTTTTGCCCATGCTGTACGCTAAATGTTTCTGTATCAGCCGATGCGCAGTAGACCGGCTGATATGCAGCGACCTGGCCATGCTGAAGAAAACTTGCCGACCGGATAGAGCAAATTTTGTTCCACCGCTATGATGAATATAGCTATTTGAAATATCAAGGAAGTTAATCTGAAGGCGGGTTGTATTTGACCAAGTGCATGTGAAAGTCTATGACGGGTGTATTCGCGGCTTTCTCCTGCAGTGTACCGCATACTGAATAAGGGTCATCAAAGCGAAGCTTCAATGACCCTTATATCCCTCAAAGGCTTTAACGCTACAGTTCGTTGGGCATGGCGTTAAGTTCGGCCATGCTGAACACCGGCCCGTCGATACACACGTACTTGTTGCCGATGTTGCAGCGGCCGCAGATGCCGATGCCGCATTTCATGCGTTTTTCCAGGGTGGTATAGATCTGTTCCGGTGCGAAGTTCAGTTTTTCCAAGGCCTGCAGGGTGAACTTGATCATGATGGGCGGCCCGCAGGTGATCGCCACGCAGTTTTTCGGGTCCGGGTGCATTTCCAGAAGCACGTTGGGTATAAGCCCCACCTTGTGCTGCCAGCCTTCGGCTTCGCGGTCTATGGTCAGGGTACATTCAAGGTCGGCGCGCCCGAGCCAGTCCGGAAGTTCAGCGGAGAAGGCCATGTCCTGCGGGGAGCGCGCTCCGTACAGCAGGCGTATCTTCCCGTAATCCTTGCGGTTGTCCAGCATGAACAGAAGCAGCGTGCGCAGGGGGGCCATGCCTATGCCGCCGCCGATAAAGACGATGTCCTTGCCTTTCATGTCGTCGTAGGGAAAACAGTTGCCCAGGGGGGCGCGGACGCCGACGGTGTCGCCCGCCGACAGGGAATGCAGGGCCGTGGTGTTTTCGCCCGCGCGCATGACGCTGAACTGCAGGTATTCCTTGCGCGTGGGCGGGGAATTGATGACGAAGGTGGACTCGCCGACGCCGAACATGGAGAGTTGCCCCACCTGCCCAGGTTGAAAGGTAAAGTCCCGCATCAGTTGTTCGTCTTCCAGCACGACACGGAAGGTTTTGATGGTCGGGGTTTCGGTGATCACCTCAATCACCCTGGCCGGCATGGGCAGGTACGGGTTGCGCGTGCCGGCGCCGTTGGTCGGACGAGCGGCGGTTGCGCCGGTTTGCTCAGACATTGGCGGCCTCCTTAACGGCGTCAAGCACGATTTTTCTGATGTCCACGGAAGACGGGCAGCTTTTGATGCAGCGTCCGCAACCGCAACAGGAGAAGCGGCCGGCATGCAGCGAAGGATAATAGGAAAACTTGTGGCCTACCCTGTTTTTGAGGCGATCCGCCTTGTTGGGCCTGGGGTTGTGTCCGCTGGCCTCGAGGGTGAAGAGCGGGGACATGCAGTTGTCCCAGGAACGCAGGCGCACGCCGGAGAGGCCGTCGCTTTCGTCCGTAATGTTGAAACAGTAACAGGTGGGGCACAGGTAGGTGCAGGCTCCGCAGTACAGACAGTGCGCGCTTTCGTTTTTCCAGAACTCGGCGGAGGAGAACAGGGAGGCCAGGGCTGCCGGCGCGGCGGACAGTTCCGCCGCCTTGGGCAGGGAGTCTTCAACGGCCTTGACGGCGGCGAGGGCCGCGCCGACCTGTCCTTCCGAGGCTGCGGGCAGGGTTTCGGCGAAGATCGCGCCCTGTTCGCTCAGGATATCCAGCACCAGTCCCTGTTCCGCTTCCACGGCCAGCACATCCGCGCCCTGGGCGCTTGCGGGACCGCCGCCCACCCAGTTGCAGAAACAGGTGTTCAGGGCGCTTTTGCAGGCCTTGACCACGAGCAGGGTCCGGCTGCGCCGGCGCAGGTAGTAGGTGTCTGCGGCCGCCCCGCCCGTGCCGGATCCCTTGTAGACGGGGTCAAAGGCCAGAAAGCCGCGGGCATCGCAGGACAGGGCTCCGAAGACGACGGCCGGTCCCGGTTCGGGGGATTCCGTCAACACCGGCCGGCGTACGGCCGGCTGCGCCGCATCCGCCTTGCCGGCAAAACTGAAGAGCGTTTCGCTGCGGGGAAAGACGACATGCTTGCAGGATTCCGTCGGGCGCGCGCCGAGTTCCGGCGCGTCGCCGGGTTTGAGGGGACGGTAAACAACGGCGGAGCCTTCGCGGCGCGGGGCGTAGACGGTGCCGTGTTCGGCGGCCCGGGCCAGAAAACCCGGCAAGGCATCAAACGAGATGAACTTTTTCACGGTTTCGGCGCTCATTACCAGTCCCTCTCTTTGATTGTCGATTCTTCGATAGCGAAGGTGAGCAGGGGGGGAGTTTCGGTCCCGATGCCCGCCTTGTAGCCGAACAGGTTTTCCACCCTGCGGGACAGGGCGCGCTTGAGCTTGAGCACGGGGATGCCGAGCGGGCAGGCGCGTTCGCACTCCCCGCAGCCCGTACAGCGCCCGGACAGGTGTACGGCGTGGATAACCTGGAAAAAGAGCTTGTCGGGCACGTCGTCCGCCTGACTGACCCAGTGCGGTTCGCGGCTCGCGGCGATACAGTGGTCCCTGCACACGCAGAGCGGGCAGGCGTTGCGGCAGGCGTAGCAGCGGATGCAACGGGACATTTCCTTTTCCCAGAACGCCTTCAGCTCTTCCGTGCCGCGGGCTTCAAATTCGGCGATATCCGCGTAAGTGTCCTCGGCTGCGGCCGGGGCGCGGCGTATACCGACAAAGACATCGGCGTTTTCGGCGTTCGGGAAGGTACAGCGTCCGCACTTGTCGGCCGTGACGTCTTTCTTCGCCAAGCGCACTTCGCCTTTCGGCGTATCCAGCACCACATCGTCGCCGTCTTCGCGCAGGGCGCCGACTTCGCCGGGCTCGCAGGCGTCGGCCAGTCCGGCGGCGACCTTGTCCACATCAATCACGCCCCCGCAGGGGTAGCCGATGACATGCACCTCCTCCCTCTTGATCAGGGTTTCGGTCACAAGTTGTCCGACGGAACGGGCATCGCAGCCTTTGGCCACGATGCCGACCTTGCTCCCTTTGAGCGAGGGCAGGTACAGCGCCGGGTTGTTGACGGAGAGGAAGCCCGCGGTAAAGCCTTCCAGGTCGGCTTCGCCGCGTATGAAGAGCGGCGCCGCGCGCAGGGGTTCCGGGCCTGGGCCCCAGCCGATGACGCAGGAAAGGTCCGGCAGCGCCGCCATGATTGCCGATTTGAGTTCATCCTGTATGGACATGGAATCTCCTTATTCGGTTGTCAACTCACCATCGCGTCCGCGCGGTTGTGGTTCGCCGGCCCGGTGGTGCCGGCAAACGCTTGCGCCGGGCCGAGCGCATGGATCCGGGCCGTGAATGTTTCCACCACATGCTGCCAGCGCTGCCCTTCCGAGGCCGAAACCCAGGTATATTCAAAGCGGCTCGGGTTTATGCCCAGCACGGGGAGAAGCCCCTTGAGCACTTCCAGGCGGCGGCGGGCATAGTAGTTGCCCTCGGCGTAGTGGCAGTCGCGCGGGTGGCAGCCGGAAACCAGCACGCCGTCCGCACCGCCGATCAGGGCTTTCATCACGAAAAGCGGATTGATACGCCCCGAGCAGGGCACGCGGATGATGCGCAGATCGGTGGGCTGGGTGAAGCGGCCGACACCGGCCGTATCGGCCCCGCCGTAGGAACACCAGTTGCAGAGAAAACCGACGATGCGGAGTTCTTTTCCTTCTAGAACCGACATAGGGCCTCCACCTCCGCGAGAATCTGGTTATCGGTGAAATGCGAGAGCTGAATCGCGCCCTGCGGGCAGGTCGCGTTGCACAGCCCGCAACCCTGGCAGACCGTTTCAATAACCTCGGCCTTGGGTTGGCCGCGCATGTCGATTTCCCGGATGGCCTTGAAGGGGCAGACTTCAATACATTTGCGGCAGCCGACGCAGCGGTTGACGGACACGAAGGCGATCTGCGGGTCCGAATCCAGCATGTTGCGGGACAGAAGGCCTATGGCCTTGGCCGCGGCCGCGCTGCCCTGAGCCACGGAGGAGGGGATGTCCTTGAGCCCCTGGCAGGCTCCGGCCAGAAACACGCCGGCCGTGTTGGTTTCCACGGGTTTGAGCTTGGGGTGGCCTTCCATGAAGAAGCCGTAGCCGTCGTAGGAAATGCGCAGTTTTTCGGCCAGGGCGGGGGATCCCGCGGCGGCTTCGCCGCCGACGGCCAGCACCACGAGGTCGGCTTCAACCTCGACCTGCCCGCCCATCAGCGTATCGGCGCCGCGCACCACCAGTTTGCCGCCCTTTGGGTAAATCATCGAAACGCGGCCGCGCACATATCTGGCCCCGTATTCTTCCTGCACCCGGCGGGTAAACTCGTCGTAGCCCTTGCCCGGCGAGCGGATGTCCATGTAAAAGACGTAGCTCTGCGAATCCGGGATGTGATCCTTGGTCAGAATGGCCTGCTTGGCCGTGTACATACAGCAGAACCCGGAACAGTACGGCCGGCCTATGGAGGGATCGCGGGAAGCGACGCACTGGATGAAGACGACGTCCTTGGGCTCCTTCCCGTCCGAGGGGCGCTTGATGTGCCCGCCTGTGGGACCGGAGGCCGAAAGCATGCGTTCGTACTGCAGGGAGGTCACGACGTCCGGGTAACGTCCCGCGCCGTATTCGCCGTACACGGTCCAGTCGACGAGGTCGTAGCCCGTGGCCGCGACAATGCCCCCGACCTTGACTTCGACAATTTCGTCCTGCATCGCGTAGTCGATGGCTCCCGTCGGGCAGACCTTGGCGCAGACGCCGCATTTGCCCTGGTTGAACAGCCGGCAGTAGTCGCGTTCGATGCTGGCCTTTTTGGGTATGGCCTGAGGGAAGGGGATGAGGATCGCCGTAGTCGGTCCCACGCCTTCGTTGAAGCGGTCGTAGGATTTTTTCGAGGGACATTTTTCCGTGCACAGGCCGCAGCCCGTACATTTGTCCCAATTCACGTAGGTGGCCTTTTTGCGTATTTTTACGTCGAAGTTGCCGACGTAGCCGGACACTTCCTCAAGTTCGGAGTAGGCGTACAGGGTGATGTTCGGGTGCTGGGCCACGTCCACCATGCGCGGGCCGAGGATGCAGCTTGAGCAGTCCACGGTGGGGAACGTTTTGTCCAGCTTGGCCATTTTGCCGCCGATGGTCGGCTGTTTTTCCACCATGACCACTTCCAGTCCGGCGTCGGCCGCGTCCAAGGCGGCCTGGATGCCCGCCACGCCGCCGCCGATGACCAGCACGCGCTTGGTCACGGGGAAAGACTTGGGTTTGAGTTCCCTGTTCAGGCGCAGCTTGGCCGCGGCCATGCGCACCAGTTCGGCGGCCTTGTTGGTGTTGGCCTCCACGTCTTTGCCTATCCAGGAGACGTGTTCGCGGATATTGGCCATTTCAAACATGTAGCGGTTGATGCCGGCGCGTTCCACGGCCTTGCGGAAGGTAGGCTCGTGCATCCTCGGGGTACAGGAGGCGACGACGACGCCGGTCAGTCCGTGTTCCTTGACGGCGGCAATGACGGCGTCCTGGCCGGGCTCGGCGCAGGCGTACATGATATCCGTGGAGTAGACCACGTCCGGGTAGGCCGCGGCTCTTTGCGCCACGCCCGCGCAGTCCACCGTGCCTGCGATGTTGCTGCCGCAGTGACAGATGAAGACTCCTATTCTCATGCCTCACCTCCGTCGGCGTCCGCTTTTTCCCTGGGCTTTTTCGCGGCGGCGCTCTTTTTGCCGGCGCCGTCCGGGGCGGCGTCTTTCGCTCCCGCTTTTTCCGCTGCCTTTTCCGCCGCTTTGGCCGCCCGTTCCGCGGCCAGGCGGGCTTTTTCCGCTTCGGCGGCCGCCGTCTTGCGTTCTTCGGCTTCAATGTCCGCGGCCCTGCGGCTCATGCAGGCGAAGGCCGGCTGTATGTCCTGGACAAGTTTCTTGAAAGCCGCTTCCTGCTCCGGCAGTCCGAAGGCGTAGGCCGCCAACTGGGTAAAATAGGGAACGGGCAGCACGCGGTCGACGCCGCCCGCCCGGATCTGTCCCTGGCGCAGGTCCAGGTTCATCTGGCACAGCGGGCAGGCGACAACCACGGCGTCCGCGCCGACTTCTCCCGCCATGTCCAGAATGCGCCCGGCCAGACGCGGCGTGACCTTGCGCGCCGGGATGGCGAAGGAGCCGCCGCAACAGTCCGTTTTCAGCGGAAAGGCGAGGACTTCCGCGCCCAGCGCTTCCAGCAGCCGATCCAGGGCGACCGGGTTTTCCGGGTCGTCGAAGCGCATGATCTTTTCCGGTCTGGTCATGAGACAGCCGTAATAGGGGACGACCTTCAGGCCTTTCAGGCTGCGCCGGACGCGGGCCTTGATTCTTTCCGGCCCGACGTCCTCGATGAGGATCTGGAGGACGGACCTGATGCTGTGGCGCATTTGCAGAGGGCGTTCGGTGAGGGCGTCGACCCGTGCGGAAAAGAGCGGGTCTTCCATGTGTTCGAGGGCGACGCGCAGATTTTTCAGACAACTGGGGCAGGGGGTGATCATATCGCCGATGCCGGCTTTTTCGCCTTGGGCGAACACCCTTGATGCCAGAGCTGCCGAGAGGGCGGAGTCAGTGGAATGGGCGGGCGTGGAGCCGCAACAGTTCCAGTCAGGGATTTCCCGCAGACCTATGCCGAGTTCCCGGCAGACCGCCCTGGTGGAGCGTTCGTATTCCATGGACGTGCCGAGCCCCGAACAGCCGGGGAAATAGCCCACATCTATTCTGCTCATGAAACGGCCTCCTTTGCGGATGCGCCTTGCGTTGCCGATCCGGCCCGGACCAGATCCGGGTCCGACAGTCCCTGATTGAAGCGGTTGATGATTTCCGCGACTTCCTTACGCCCGGCGATGCGGTGCGGCAGCAGGGGCATTTTGCCTTTGGGGAGTATTTTGGGAGCGAGTTCGACGTCCGTCCAGACCCGGCCCGTGTACAACATATACAGGGCCATGGTTCCGACTTCGTGCGAGCGTCCGTTGAAGCGGACGGAGTCCATGAAGGCCTTGAAGAAAGCGCTTACGGCGCGGGCGCCGAATTTTCTCTCACGGCCGGCAATGTGCCGGCAGGCGTCCATGACCCCGGCCACGTCGATCTCGTTCGGACATCGCTGCGTGCAGGTTTCGCAGCCCGCGCACAGCCATACGGCGGAGGAGGAAAGCACCTGTTCTTTCTGTCCGGCCTGGATCAGGCGCATGATTCTGCTTACGGAGTAGTCGAAGGTAAAGAACATGGGACAACCGGCCGTACAGTTGCCGCACTGGTAGCAGCGCGAAACGCGCTGTCCGCTTTCGGCTTCCACGGCCTTGACAAAGGCATCGTCCGATTTGTTCAGGCACACTGTTTCCATACGTTCATCCCGCCTTGCTGGAATGTTGAAGGGGAAAGCCGGAATTGTCGTCGTCAGTTCAACACGGAAATCAGGGAAAGGTAGCGCGTCAGGGCATCCACAAATTCGCCCATGGTTTCGCCGAAGGCGAGGCCGAGGGTCATGCGCGCGCCCGATATTTCCACGTTGCGCACAATGCCCACGCCCTTGACGGCAGGCTTGTCCCAGGTGAAAACCGTCTGCAGGACCAGCCTGTCGCCGGCTTTGAGCTTGCGCAGCCCGGACTGGCCGGTCATCTCCAGTACCACCCGGCAACCGCCTCTGCTCAAGTCGCTGATGATGCCCACTCCTTCGCCGTAAGGGGAAACGAAACTGACCGGCAGGGCGCAGGCCACCCTGTTGTGGTTGCGCGTTTCCATAACGCTCATGCGGTCGGGGTAGGAGGTAAAGAGCAGGAAAGCGGGCTTTTGGGTAAAGCCGATTATTTCGGCGGCAAACTGGTTGCGCGCTCCGCCATCCACATAGCTGATGTCGACGCGCATGTGCGGCAACAGTTTGCTGCGCAGACCGGGGGTGCTGGGGAGCCGAATGATCAGGAATTCGTAGTGTGTTGTGCCCAGAAACTCGCCCTGGATCGGCGTGCCGCCGGACCCGAGTGGGTTGAAGTTTACGGCGACGCGGGAATTGGGTGCCAGTTCAAGCTTGGGCAGGGCATCATGATGCCGTTTGGCTGTCGGGGTAGAGGGCGGTATGGTTGCCGCGGGCGCACTTGCCTGCGCCTGCGTCGCCGCCGCCGGGGACGTACTCGCGTTCATCAGGTGATTATTGCACTTTTTGCATTTTACGGCAACCATAAAATCCGTAAATTCCACAAAGAGGCACGGCGGCCGCATTTTCTCCGTCGGGGGCCTGAAATTTTCACCACGGCGCCCTGCCGGTCGGAGCGTGCCCGGCGGTCTTGCGCGCTTGCACGGCCTGATGTACATCCGCCGCATGTTGCAGTTCCCGCACATAGCGCCCGAGATAGTGAGCATCGGTCCTTTGGCGGTCCGCTGGTACGGGGCCATGTATGTACTGTCCTTTGCCGCGGCGGTGCTGCTCGGCCGGCGGCGCGCCGCCCGCGGCGGCGTGTTCACGCGCGCGCAGTTCGACGACGTGATTATTTTCGGTTTTCTGGGGGTGTTGCTGGGGGCGCGGCTCGGGTACGCGCTGTTTTACAACCCGGCCTATTATTTCCGGCATCCTTTGGAAATTTTGCTGATCTGGAAGGGGGGCATGAGTTTTCACGGGGGGTTTCTGGGGGTATTGCTGGCCCAGGGATTGGCCGGCCGGCGTATGGGCAAGAGTTTTTTCACGACCATGGATTTTATGGCGCCTTTGGTTCCGCCCGGTCTTTTTTTCGTGCGCATCGGCAATTTCATCAATGCCGAGTTGTGGGGGAGGGTGACGGACGTGCCCTGGGGCATGGTGTTTCCCGGCGCGGGGCCTTTGCCCCGGCATCCTTCGCAGCTTTACGAGGCGCTGCTGGAGGGTCCGGTGCTGTTTGCCGCTGTCTGGCTTTTTTCCGCCAAGCCTCGGCCGGCCATGGCCGTCAGCGGCGTTTTTGCCCTGGGCTACGGAGTGTTCCGCTGTTTCGCGGAGTTGTTCCGGCAGCCGGACGCGCACATCGGCTTTGTGGCCTTTGACTTTCTGACCATGGGAATGCTGCTTTCCCTGCCCATCGCGCTGACCGGGGCCGTGTTGCTCTTTCTGGCCTACCGCCGGAAGTAACGGAGCGGCGTGAGCGTGGCGGACACGCGCAAAGCGGAAAAAAAAATTTGCACAAATTTATTGCATCCGGGTTTGATGTAAGGCCTTTACGGAGCTATATCGAATTTTGTTGTCAATTATTGTTTATCGACGTTAAGCCTGATATGACTATTGCGAGACATGCTTTTGAATATCTTTATAATTTCGTAGATATCTATAACTTGTTAAATTTTAGTGTTAAAGAAAGAAATGACCGGCGCCTCGGTTTTGTGCATGCCATCGGCACTCGTCTCAGGCAACAGCAAGAAAATTGCAAAAAAAAAAAAAATACGCATATCACTGATTTGGTTCCGGCCAAAAAGTTCATAGTCGAGCAATTTATGACGTAGAAATATCCGCGTGTCTTGAAAGAGCGTCCTATAACACGGGCATAAGGCAAAACTTACCATGACGGCTACCGTGTCGGCATGAAAACTCCTCTCAATCGTCCGATTGATGACTGAAAAGATACCGGTATCTGCTGTCATCACTGCAACAGCGGCATTGCCGGCGGCGGAAAATAGCACAGATTGCGGATCGCAGGAGCAGCCCTGCGGCAACGTCATGCTTTCATGTTATACTTGACGCTTGAACTTTATGCGCTTTTTCTTCCTTCATCATATTGAAAAAGCTAGAATATGCTCTTGGTAATGCGCAAAGAATTAAGACGCTGCGTATAGCTGTAAGGATTGTCATTTCGGGCATTCACCCGTGCAGATCCTTGGGGGCAAAATTTCTCCGGAATGCTCCTTTTGCGGATGTTTGGGACAAAAGCGCCGAATTCGGAAAAGATTGCAAGTAGTTGGGCATAGGTGGTCCGATCTGTTCCAGGATTGCCGGGGACACGCGCTCAGGACACCACGACCACTCATGGAACTCTCATTTAATCAGGCACAGAATTGGAGGCTTGACAACAGGCCGTGGTGTCGGCCGTGGTTGCCCTCCAAAGTTCTCCGTGATAGAACTGTTGCCGCCGCCGCATTCCGCGACAGTCCGCCGTGGTTGCCCTCCAAAGTTCTCCGTGATAGAACAATGTCGCCGGTAAAAGTGATCGTAACGGGGCCGTGGTTGCCCTCCAAAGTTCTCCGTGATAGAACTAAGAGACTTAACTAGTACCGTGTAACACTTAAATTTGTGGATAAATTCTTTTGAGTTTTATCCTGGCCTCTTCCGTTTTAAATTGCCAGTTTATTGGTTTTTTCCGCTGATTACGGTGCTGCACCCATG